>JALZIJ010000057.1 GCA_030860375.1 Actinomycetota bacterium
GGTCTGAGTCGGACCGCGAGCTTGCGCAGGCCGGAAAAATCGCGCAAAAGGAAAAGGAACGCGATCACCTCGACGAGCGCATCGGCGAGCTCCACGAGGTCATCGGAAAGCTCGACGACAAGATCGACGAGAAGCTAAAGCCGCGCGTGGAGGCTCGCCGGCAGCGGCGCGCGAAGCTCCTCGATCGCAAGCGTGGCCTCGTGCGCCGGCTCGAGGAGATTCGCGAGTCTCAGCAGACCGACCTCGGCGAGGGTCCGTGGGGCGGCGCCATGTCAGTGGCCGAGGGGATCATCGCACCTATCTATGCGCGGCACGGCATCCCGGTTACGAGCCGCAAGCGGCCTGCGAGCGATCCGCTGTCAATTTCCAATCCGAGTTCCGATCACAACGAGGCGAACACGACGGCGTATGCCCTCGACGCTGGGACAGCCAACAATTTCACACTGGCCAAAGAGGTCGTAGCGGAGCTGACCGCGGCCGCCGATCAAGTGATTGAAGGGACTTGGAACGCCGACTACGACTCGATCTCGCTCAGGTTCGGGCCGACGACGATGCGAGTACAGATCATCGCCGGCACCCATGGAACCGGTCCGCATCTCCACGTCGGACTTCGCTCCTGAGAACCGGCTGGACCTGACGACGCTCGAAGACATTCATGGGCTGGCAGGAAGTAAGAGGCAGGTGTAGGGTCGAAGAGCAAGGAGTTCCGAACGAGGGGGAGTAAGCGATGCTGACCGGGCCTGACGTCTCAGAACACCAGGGCAACGTCGACTGGAAGAAGGTCGCGACCAAACACCAGCTGGCGATCGTCCGCGTCTCCGACGGCGACCACCGCGACCCCTGGTACAGCGAAGAGCGAGTCCGCGCCATTCGTGAGGCCGGGCTTCTCCTCTCTCCCTACTACTTCGCCCGGGTCGCCTCACCCGGAAACAACCAGCGAGACGGCGAGGCCGAGGCGAAGATGGTGCTCGGCTTTGCCAAGTCGCGCGGCTGGCGCTGGCCCGGCGACCTGCCGCTGATCTACGACTTCGAGACCAACAACGCCCAGCCAAACGACAAGTGCGCCCGCCATATCGTCCAGTTCGTACGCGCCTATCGGCGCTCCGAGAACCACTACCCCGGGATCTACACGATGCCCGGCTTTTGGGCCCAGATCCTTCCCCACCTTTCAAAGTCAGACCGCGAGCTGATCGCCCGCTGCTTTTTGCACCACGCCGAATGGTCTGTTGCCGCACCGCGGGCACTCGAGCCATGGGACGGGGCGACGCTTTGGCAGTGGACCGACCGCGGCTCGTGCCCGGGTGTCTCGGGCGGCGTCGACATGAACCGCTCGGTCGCCTCCGAGAAGGCCGTCCTTGCCCTGGCCAAGCGTAAGGAGCGCCCCGGCCCAGAAGACGAGGACTCAAAGCCGCTGCCGCCGAAGCCGCCCAAGCCCGACCCCGAGCCGGACCGCCCCAAGCGGGTGCCGAACTGGGTGCCGCGCGAATACTGGGATCACTGGCAAGAGCCGTGGTCTGAAGCCGCCGCGAACTCTTCGAAGTTCCGCGAGCTCTGCTGGAAAAACGGTAACGCCTCGCCGAACTTCGAGCGCAAGGAGACGGCCTGCAACGACGCCCAGAACACGCCGGTGCCGAGCAACCTGCGGACCAATGCTCAGCGCCAGGCGTTCAACCTCGAGCGGCTGCGCCACGAGCTGGGCGACAAGCCGCTGCCGATTCTCAGCTGGTATCGAACCCCCGCCCACAACGCCGCGGTCGGCGGGGCGAGTCTGTCTCGCCACATGCAAGCCGATGCGACCGACTTCACGACCCAGACGGTCAACGGGTTCGGGGCGAGCCGCTTTGACGCGGCCTGCGAGAAGATCTATGCGAACGGCGGCTTCGGGCGCTATCCGAGCGGCTCGCGGCACGGCGACTCGCGTGGCTCGCGGGCTCGCTGGTAATCCTGCCGATGAACGAGCTTGAGGGCACAGCACCCGAGCCCGATCTCGTCGAACCCGTCCGCTTCATCCCCGGGGACGAGGAGAAGGAGCCGGAGGCCGGCATGGGCCTCTGCCTTTCGGGCGGCGGCTACCGGGCGATGCTCTTCCACGCTGGGGCGCTCTGGCGACTGCGCGAGACCGGGCTTCTTGCTGAGCTGAAGCGAATATCGAGCGTCTCGGGCGGGTCAATCGCCTCGGGGGTTCTGGCGATGGCCTGGGAGCAGCTCGCGTCCGAGGACGGGATGGATCTGTTCGTGAGCGAGGTGGTCGATCCCATCCGAGACCTCGCCTCGCGGACGATCGACGAGAGCGCGATCGCGCTCGGGATTTTGACGCGCGACACGATCGGTGAGCGCGTCTCCGGCTCGCTCGCCAAGCACCTGTTTCAAGATAGGACGCTTCAAGACCTCCCCGATGAGCCGCGCTTCGTCTTCAACGCGACCAACCTCGCTTCAGGCGTTCTCTGGCGCTTCTCAAAGCCCTACATGGCCGACTATCGGGTGGGAACTATTCGCAATCCGACTACCGCGCTCGCTGATGCGGTTGCTGCTTCGGCGGCGTTCCCGCCGGTACTTTCCCCGTTCGTCCTCGACCTCGAGTCGGCCGACTGGGAGACGGTCGAAGGCAACAACTTGACGACGGAGGAGTACCGCAGCGAGGTCGTACTCTCCGATGGCGGGGTGTACGACAACCTCGGCCTCGAGACGGTCTGGAAGCGCTTAGAGACGGTCCTGATATCCGACGGCGGGGGCCGGCTGGCCGTCGATCCCGACCCGCCCGCGGACTGGCCACGTCAATCGATCCGGATCATGAAAGTTCTTGACAGTCAGGTTCGCCAGTTGAGGAAGCGCCAGCTGATGGACTCCTTTGATTCCGGCAGCCGAAAAGGGGCGTACTGGGGCATCTGGTCCGACATCGCTGAGCACGGAGCGCCCGGTGCCTTGCCTTGCCCGGCCGATGCAACCCGCGCACTTGCCGAGGAGCCGACCCGCCTTCGGGCGCTGCCCGATGAGCGCCAGGAACGCCTGATCAACTGGGGTTACGCGGTCTGTGATTCCGCGATTCGCACTCGAATCGACCCAGCCCTCGAACCGACGCCGTCGTGGCCTTACCCCGCGAGCGGCGTCGGCTGAGCGCATAGCCTCCTTCCGAGGTCTCGCCAGGTGAGACTCCGCCCGATCCTTGGCGACCGGTTGAGGCTCGGCGCTGAACGGCCGCCATCGCTGGCGTTGGGCTTGGGCCGAGGAGCTCGAGGGACTGGCTACCAGCCAGCAAGGGGGCGATATGGCGTCGGGGCGACTCCTTTCACATCGAACGCTCGGGTAAGCGATGGGATGATGATTCGATGAGCTTCGAAGTTGGCAGCCTCGATGGTGTTCGCGCAGACGTGGTCGTCGATGGCGAGACCGTCTCCGAGGCCGTTCTCGAGGACCGCCGTCATCTCGTCGGGTCTCGAGTTCATGATCAGGTATTCGTCCGCTTCGATCACTACGAGCCCGAGTGGGCGAGACAGCTGCCGCGCCCCTTCGGCGGGAAGGAGACGATGCATCGGAAGATCCGCGTTGATCTTCACCTTGAGAACGGCACCGTCATCGAGGACGCGGCGATCGCCCATCCGTGGACCGACGTCCTGAATGCGCCGATCGCGGCCCTGCCCTTCCAGCTCCTCCACGAAGACCTTTAGGCGGGCTGGTGCCGGCGTCGGCGGCCTCGAATCGCTGGCCCTTCAAGTGGCGGGATGAGCAGCTGGAGACGAGTCTTCGGTACTACACGGAAAAGCGTGATCCCAAAGAGAACGAGGAGACGAGACCGCCTCCCGGCGAGAGCGTTGAGCTCCAGAGCGTGCTGCTCGCGGAGTGCTACGCGCCTTCGACGGTCAGCGGTCTTCGAGACGGGCTTGAAGCTCTTGGATGGCTGGCGGACCGTCCAAACATCGGCGGCGAGATGTTCGACCCGGCGCAGTTCGTTGGCGCGCCGCGATCGCTGATCTTTTCCGGCTCCTGGGCCGAGATCGGCTTCATCCATGGACCAGACTGGGAGGGCTTGCGCAGCTTCGGGGTCGAGAGTGAGCTGCCTCCGGGCATCGAGTACGCCTGGGCGGCCATCTCGACTCCGATCCCGACTCTTACCATTCTCGTGGTCCAGTTTGTGCTGAAGAACGGGCCGGACGAGCAGATCGTTAACCGAGAGCTGGCCCGTGACCAAGCCACGGAGGCGAAGAAGACGAGGACTGGGTACGCCTTCGTGACGCCGCGCCAGCTGAAGGAGCGCGCCGTCCGCCACTCGCTTCAGGAGGTGGAGGACCGCTGCGCCGCTTGGCTCAAGAGCCGCCTGCCGGGCAGCTTCGCCGCCGGCCTCGCCGACGGAGTGCTGCCGAGCTGCCGCGTCCTGCTCGTCGATCAGGCGTCTCCCTTTGACGGGACAGGTGGGTTCGGTGACTGGATGTGGGCGGCTGGGCTCTCCGGCGGAAGCAACGCTTGGACCAGTGTGCAGCTCACCGGCCTTCGACTACGCGTCCCAAGTCAGCCGCCGGAGCGGCGCGAGCTTTCCGCTCTGACCCTGGCGGGTCGCCGTCAGGACGTCTTCGCGGACAAGAGTCTCAGCGCGGATGGACCGCCAACCCGATGGGAGCTGGCGCAATGGCTGCGTGAGAGCTTCGACGGCAACATGAGCTACTGGGCCCTGGTCCAGTTTCTTAGGGCCCATCAGGAGGCGATGGCCAGCGCGCGCGATGTCGACCCAAGGCCGAAGCCATCGCGCAAGGACCTGATTGAGCAGATCAGCGGCGTTCACGCTCAGCTCCGGCTGGGCCGAGACGGGGAAGACGTCGCGCGCGACCTCTGCGAACCCAAGGCTGGACTCCCCAGCCTCGACTTCATGGCTTGCGAATTCACCTCAGATAGTGAGTGGGCCAAACGCGAGGGCACCACCACTTTGCTTGACAGCTGGAGGCGGCTGATCGCCACGGAGGCCGAGGCTTACAGCGGGCGCCAGGCCGACTTGAATGCCAATCTGACCGCTGACGCCCAGCTCCTCCAGAGCGAGGCGAACCTCTCTTTGCAGCGGGGCGTATCGGCCCTGACGAAGGTTTCTGCTCTAGTGGCTTTCGCGACCCTCATCGTGGCCCTCGGGCCGTGTGATGAGGAGAATGAATCAGATCCAGCCCCAGATTCGATCGAGCAGACCCAGCAACATCCGGAAAGAGACGCGGGCCCCGGCCGCGAGGGTCGTGGTCGCTCGGCTCCCGGCAAACAATGAGGAAACGGAGGTAAGTCATGGCCATCCAACGAACCCAGGAGATCCGCGATCAGCTCGAGTCTGCGGTCGCCGAAGGCGCGAGTACGGCCGAGGTGGTGCAAATGGCAACGGAGATGGCTAGCGCTGCGGCAGGCACCGTTGGCGAATGCCGGATCGGTAGCAAGGGCTTCGCCGAGCTTTATCCGGTCCTCGACGATGATGGCCTGCGCTGGTGCTGTACGCATGAGACTCAACACTCAACGGCCATCGTCGTCTCAGCGCAATCATGAGTGCCGCTGTCAAGGCCGCTCCGGCGCTGCTGATCGCTCTCGTCGGCGCTGGGCTCGCCTACCTGTGGTTCGAGGGCGGGCGCGCTTGGCCGCTGCTCGCGGTCCTCGCTCTCGTCGTGGTTGGGATGGTCGCTGACCGGATCGGCCGATCGAAAGTCAAGGGCAAGAATCCAGCCGGAGCGATGGTCTGGCTCGAGCTCTGGGTCTTAGTCCCGATCGCCTTGGCCGCGCTGGCAGTTGCATTTGGCATCTGGGTTGCCGTCGAGTTCGAGCCTGGAAAATCAACGGTCGTCGAGGACAAGAAGCTGCAGGCCGCGATCGTGGCCGCGATCGTGGCGTTCATGACCGCGGTCTTCGTCAAAAGCGCGGAAGACGTTGACGGCAACCTGCTGGCGCCACGAATTAGGGCGCTTTTTCAGGAGCAGCTGCGCGCAGCACTCCAGGCCAAGAACCCCGCTGGTCAACCGTCGCAGGCCGAGCTCGCCTTGGAGTCTGAGCTATGGCAAGGGCGGGGATGGGGACGATCCGACCGGCGTAAGCGCGCCGAAGCGATCGCCGCGGGGCTGGCTTAGCGCTGCCGTGAGCCTGGCCAAGCGCTACCTCGAGCGCTACGGAACGGGTGGGCCGAGATCGCCAGCTGACTTCGTTTGCGACGCTTGCTTCGACGACAAGACGCTTGAGGATTTCGTCAGAACAAATGCGGCCCAGAACGAGTGCGACTTCTGCGGGCGTCAGTCCGATGCGCCGATTGCGGCCGCGACCGAGGATGTGATCGAGCTGATCACCAAGGGCATCGAGAGCGAGTGGACGGAGCGCGCTGAGGAGACTCCTTACGAGGGCGGATATGTGTGGCCCAACGTCGATCTGCCCGACATCCTCGCCGAGCTCGATGATCCGATCAGAACCGAGGCCTTCCAAGAGGCGCTCGAGGACGCGCTGATCGAGCACGACTGGATCAAGCGCGATTACGTCGCCCTGCCGCTTGACGAGGCCCTGTCCACGGACTGGGATCGCTTCGTCGAGGCGATCAAGCATGAGAGCCGGTTCTTCTTCCTCCTCTCTCGAGAGGACCGGATTATGCTCGAGCCAGGCCAGCTGGCGACCGTGTTGGAGCTGCTGCAAAGCATCGCCGTCCTGGCCAACATGGCCGGTCTGATCCGTGAGATTCCGACAGGGACCGCGTTCTGGCGCGCTCGCCCTCATCAGGAGAGCGAGCACTTTCAGTCGGCGGCTGAGCTCGGGACGGTTCCAGTCCCATACGCCCTCGTCTCTAACCGGATGAGCCCGGCTGGAATCCCAGCCTTCTACGGCTCTGAATCGCTCGATACCGCCTTAGCTGAGGTCGCGGCGAGCAAGAGGCCTGATCAGACGCGGTGGAGCGCGGGGCTTTTTGAGACCACGGCGCCAGCGCTCGTCTTGGATCTCTCAGACCTCGCCGAGCCTCCGAGCATCTTCGATCCCGAGCGTCGCAATCTGCGACGACCTCTGATGTTCTTGGCGCAGTTCGCGGAGGAGGTCAGGCGGCCCCTGGCCGACTCTGACAGGGAGCAGATCGACTACGTGCCGACCCAGGTCGTCTCCGAGTTCTTACGCGTCTCCTACGAGTCCGAGGACGAGCGACAACTTCAAGGCCTGCTTTATCGGTCGGCCCAGGACGAGGATGGCGTCTGTGTCGCGCTTTTCACCCCGAACGAGCGCTGCCTCGATGACCAGCCTGCCTGCGGAGACCTGGCGCTTCTTCGGCGCCAGACGGAGCATGGTGAGTTCGCCAACGCGGACGCGGACCAAGCGGTTTAGGCTGGTCTGCCGTGGATCCCGATCAACTTGAGCGCTGGGTGTTCGGCTCCGGCGAGGCTGAGCGTTACACGCAGGACTCGCCGGTCTTATCTCAGGTCTGGCTCGGCTATGGGCGAGAGCCCCGCGCCCGCCTTGACCTCTTGCTGACTCCACACAAGGACAGCACCGCGGCCGAACTGGCCGCCCAGCTGATCGAGGGTCTCGAGAATGAAGCAAAGGCGCGCATCGCCTACAACGAGTCCTACGTCGCCGCTTCGTTGACCTTTCCCGAGCTGGTCCGGGTAGCGCTGCCGCTCTCTGAGTGGTGGACCGAGCTATGGCCTGGCAAGGTTCGCGACCTTGGGTCTTGGATAAGGAGCGAAATCCGTTGGCTGATCGGGGCCATCGGTCCCTCTGACAAGCGACGTACCGCTGAAAATCACGGTGAGCTGGCTTGGCTGGTGGGATTGATCGGGCGCATCCACTTCGGCGATGAAGGCGACGAGATTGAGCCGGGCGGAGTGGATCTTGAATCCGTCCTTCGCAGCGCGGCAGCGCTGCTTGAGGGGGTGCAGCGTCAAAAAGAGGCCTCGACCCTGTGGTCGGTCAACCTGAACCGTCGGGCCAGAACCGCGGTCTATCGCTCTCGCAACGCGATTAAGGCCGACGCGGCCACGAACGTCTTTGATCTCAGCTGTCGCGGACTGCGCTGGGCGGTGATCGACACGGGCATCGACGCCCTCCACCCGGCCTTCAAGCGGCGCAACGCCGACGGCCACCTGCCTCGTGTCAGCCCCCGAGCCAGCAATAGCCGGATCGGCGCGACTTACGACTTCACTCGCCTGCGCCCCTTGATCGCCGGCGAGGTGCCGGGTCTCCCACCAGCGGACGCCAGGCAGATCGAGCATCGCCTGCGGGTCGGGCGCTCGATCGACTGGGATCTGCTGGCGCCGCATCTGCGCGTGCTGCACGACCAAAGCTATGACCCTCCCGCCCATGACCACGGCACTCACGTGGCCGGTATCTTGGCCGGCGATTGGCGGCTCAGGGACACCGACATGCCGGCCAGCCAGGACCTGCGCGGCGTGTGTCCCGACCTTGAGCTCTACGACCTGCGCGTCTTTGATGACGCCGGCCGCTCCGATGAGTTCGCGATCACCGCTGCGCTGCAGTTCGTCCGCCACCTCAACGCGCACAGCGACCTCCAGGTCATCCACGGCGTCAACCTCAGCCTGTCGATCGATCAAGACCTGCGCAACTATGCGGTTGGGCGCACCCCGGTCTGTGACGAGTGCGAGCGGTTGATGCGCAACGGCGTCGTCGTGGTCGCGGCCGCCGGCAACGAAGGGCAAGCTGATTACGCGACCCAGAGCGGGACCCAAGCTGGATTTCGCACTGTGGCCATCACCGATCCAGGCAACGCCGAGCAGATCATTACCGTTGGCTCGACCCACCGTCATGAGCCGCACACCTATGGCGTCTCCTACTTCTCGAGCCGTGGCCCCACCGGAGACGGCCGCGCCAAACCCGATTTGGTCGCCCCAGGCGAGAAGATCCTCGCGCCTGTTCCCGATGGGGATTTCAAGGCCAAGGACGGAACGAGTCAGGCCGCGGCCCACGTCTCTGGCGCTGCGGCGCTCCTCCTGGCCCGGCATCGCGAGCTGATTGGCCAGCCTGAGCGGGTGAAGCAGATCCTTTGCCGCAGCGCGACGGATCTCGGCCGAGAGCGATACTTTCAGGGGGCCGGTCTCGTCGATGTCTTGCGAGCCCTGCAGATGCAATGAGTCAAGTGTTTTCCCTTGAGGCCCTTAGGGCTCGAGAAGGCGACAGTCTTCTCCTCCACTTTGGCGAGGCCGAGGCTCCGAAGCTGATCCTCATCGATGGTGGTCCATCAGGCGTCTATCGCGACGCGCTCAAGCCGCGGCTGGAACAGCTGAGAGGTGAGCGCGGAGTCGACTCGCTGCCGGTCGAGCTGTTGATGATCAGTCACGTTGACTCGGACCACGTTCGCGGCATCCTCGACCTCTCCCGGGAGATGGTCGATGACGTGACCTTGCGCGAAAGCCTCTCCGTGGACTCGCTCTGGCACAATAGCTTCGAAGACGCTCTCGGCGAGGAGGCGGTGGCCGAGTTGGCTGAAGTCGTTAGCGCTCGCCCGGCAGAGGCGGCAGAGCCGGCTGGACTCAACGCGGTTGTGGCCAGCGTTGGGGAAGGCCGCGACCTGCGCGGCAACGCCAAGCGCCTGGGTTGGCCGATCAACGACGGCTTTGACGATCTGATCATGGCGCCCGAGAGCGGCCGCGAGGAGGTTGAGTTCGGCGAGCTCAAGCTGACCGTCGTTGGACCCTTAGAGGCTGAGGTGATCGCCTTCAGGAAAGAGTGGGACAAGGAGATCGCGAAGCTCCGTGCCAAGCAGGCGGCCGAGGGTCGTCAAGCCGACTACAGCGACGATTCCCCTTGGAACTTGGCCTCGATCGTTTGCCTCGTTGAATTGGCTGACAAGCGCATGTTGCTTACAGGCGACGCCCTTGGCAGCAGGGTTCTAGACGGCCTGCGGGGCGCGAAGCTGCTCGATCAGAACGGACAGTTGGAGCTCGATCTTCTCAAGGTCCCGCACCACGGCAGCGAACGGAATGTAACCCAGAAGTTCTTCGAGGCTCTGCCGGCCGAGCACTATCTAATCT
>JALZIJ010000167.1 GCA_030860375.1 Actinomycetota bacterium
GCTAGTCCCGGTCACGCTGCCAGGCGCACTTGCTCGACTATCCGTGCGTCGTAGCGAGAAACGAATCGGGTCCCCGCTATAGGCAGAAGCCCGCTCGGGGAGCGTTTGCTTCTCTCGTTAGCGGAGTAAGACAGGCAGGTAGCGTGGCATGAGTCGGGTGTCAATGCATAGTGCTTTGCATAAAACGCGCAGGCAAGAGCGTCGCCCGGGGGGCTCGGCGCTCAGGCCGGCTCCGCGCTTTGATGAGCGGCGCGGAGGGCGTCGTCAGCCGGGGCCGTGACTCGCCGCACGATTTCCGCTGTGAGCCCGGGAGCGCTGATTGGGCCGATGTCGATCGCCTCGAGGTGGGCCTCGGGCAGTTCTCCGGATAGCACCCGGTCTACCTCGTGAACGGGAGGGAACCACGGCCCGACCATGTCCGGAGACCAAAGTAGCCAGAGTCGGTCCCCACACTCGCGCGCAGCGACTGAGGGATCATCATTGCGCCACGCCTTGGTCCGTTCGAGGGCCACGTCTGCGGGGCAGTAGGCGATCTGCAAGTTGACTCGTTCTCGTACCTCGTCTTCGCTCATCTGCGGGTTGGCGGTAGCCATCATCGTCCTCTGAGCCCCACGGTAGTCGTTTGCCAGCATCTCCAGGAAGGCATCGACGACGGCATCGGAGCTGATCAGCGCCTGCGTACCCTCGAGGGCCGAACGGTGGACGGGAAGCGTCCCCGGAGCAATGACCCCGGCGACCAGATCAGGCCGAGCGGCCGCCACCCGCACGGCGCGGTTACAGGCATCGGTCATGGTCACTATTACCGCCGCCCGGCCGGTCCGCTCGATCACCGCGCTGAGGTCGGCGGCGCCGGTGACCATGTCGTGAGGCCCGCGCCTACTCGAGCGCCCGGTGCCGCGCGCGTCATAGGTAACGATCCGGTGATCGTTTTGAAGTTCTTCGATCAGGGGCTCGAAGACCGGCGGATATCCGGACCAATGGCAGGAGATGACAACGAGCGGCCCTTCCCCTCGCTCCTCCCAATGAAGTTCGACGCCCTCTCCCCGGTCGATCGTTCCTGTCGTCACCACGTAGGAACGTTAGTCCACCTCAGATCGTTAGACGTGGCGCTGCTCCGCGAAGCCGCGGACGTGCTGGGCGACGCCTACGCTCGGCTCGAGTACTCGCGCGCGATGAGCTGAAAGCGGCGGGCGCGCGGCCGCGACGGCTCACGCTCTGGACTTGGACTCGCTGACGGCCAGTGAGCGCCGGGTGGCTCAGATGGCGGCCGATGGCCTCAGCAACCCAGAGATAGCCCAAGCGCTCTTCGTGACGCGGAAGACTGTGGAGAAGCACCTCAGCAACGTGTACATGAAGCTCGACTTGAGTTCGCGATCCGAGCTCCCGGAGGCGTTAGCACCGCAGGCGCGTTAAGCCGCCAGGGGCACCCGCTCGACGATCCGGGCGTCGTAGCGAGAGACGAATCGGGCCGGGTATATGTCTGCCGGTACGACGCACGGCCCAGGCGTGCCCGAGAGGTGCGCTTGCATTGAAAGCACCTACCTCCTGATCGCGAGATACTGCGCGGGATGTCGCAGGAGAACGTAGAGATGGTCAGATCGATCTACGCTGTTGGCCCGCCCGACTTCGTTTCCGCCTACAGCGATCCGGAGTTCGTGCGGGGCATGGAGCAAGCCTTCTCCCTGCTGCTCGATCCCGAGATTGACTTCCTTCCGCCGGGCCCTGGCTTCGCGCCCTCGCGCGGGATTGCGGGTTATTGGAAGAGCATGAGGGAGTGGCTGGCGATGTGGGAGACCTACAGCGTCGAGGCAGAGCGATTCATCGACGCTGGAGATGCCGTCGTGGTCGTAACAAGAGAGCGAGGGCGATCCCGGAGCGCCGGCGTTGAGGTGGAGCAAAGCGCCGCAGCCGTCTGGCGGATTCAAGACGGTCGGATCACGAGCATGCGCAACTACTACGACCAATCCGAAGCCCTCCAAGCCGCCGGGCTGTCGGAGTAGGCGATGTCGCAGGAGAACGTGGAGATCGTGCGGAAGCTCTACAAGGCCCGTAGCTCCGAGTTCTACGAACTCCTCGATCGTCACATTGTCTGGAGATCGGGAAGATCACGCCGGAGCTCGCTCGTGCTACAAATCCTCCCTCCTTGAGGGGCGGCGGTTCTCACGAACGTAGAATTGGCGGGCGCTTGTTGGCGGTCGGATGCGCTGCCGTGGCGACCGCGGCGCTCACGGCCGCTGCTCCCGCCGGTGCTGACGCCGCGTTCACCGCACGCGGCAGCGTCGGGCAGGTCTACGTCACCGGGCTGAAGCCGGACAATCGGATAGCGCTGTTCGATCGCAAGGGCCGCAAGGTCGGCGTGACGCGGGCGAACGACCTCGGCGGCATGCTCTTCCGCAAGGTGAAGCCCGGGAAGGGGTATCGCGTCGCCCGGCCGAACGGCGGCGGCGCGTCCGAGCGGCTCACGGTGCTGACGAAGCGCTCGGCGCCCCCCGACGAGTCGATCTACGACCAGGAGATCGAGCCCGACGGCTACCAGTACCTGACGACGCGCGACGGGACGAAGCTCGCGATCAACGTCCACCCGGCGAACTCGGCGA
>JALZIJ010000069.1 GCA_030860375.1 Actinomycetota bacterium
CGGCGTCAAGCCCGGCAACGTTGCCGATACCGAGCCCGCGGCCGGCGAGAAGGTCGAATGCGAATCCGTAGTGACGATCCTGATCTCCAAGGGGGCGAAGCTCGTCACGGTCCCTGACGTCCTGGGAATGCAGGAAGCCGATGCCGATGCTCAGATTCGCGACGCGGGCCTGATCCCGAATGTCGAGCCCGAGGACTCAGACCTGCCCGAGGGCCAAGTGATCGAACAGTCCCCGCCCGGCGGCTCACAGGTGAGGAAAGACTCGGAGGTCAGGATCGCGGTCTCCAACGGGGCGGGCACGGTGGTGATCCCCAACGTCGAAGGCCAGCCGCAGGACACGGCCATCAACACGCTCCAGAGCCGCGGGGCCGCGAACATCGAGGTCGTCGAGCAGGAGACCGAGGACGAGTCGCTCGACGGACGGGTGATCGACCAGGCTCCTGCGCCAGGTACGCAGATCAGGGCCACCGACAAGGTCACGATCTTCGTGGGCGTGTTCGTCGCGCCGGTCGAGCCGGATCCCGACCCCGACCCAAACCCGGACCCAGACCCGGATCCCGACCCCGACCCGGACCCAGACCCTCCGCCACGGTCCGGGGCCTTCCGCCCGTGAGGGTCGCCGTACTCTCGGGCGGGCGCTCCTCGGAGCACGAGGTCTCGCTTCGCTCGGGTGCCTCGGTCGCGGCAGGCTTGGAGGAGGCGGGCCACGAGATCGTCCGCGTCCTGATCGAGCGGGATGGGCGCTGGCTCGCAGACGGCGCTGAGGTCGAGTTGCGAGCCGGACGCGGCCTCTTGGGCGCCGACGTCGCCTTTCCCGTCCTCCACGGACCATTCGGCGAGGACGGCACGGTGCAGGGCCTCCTCGAATGCCTCGACGTCCCGTATGCAGGGCCGAGCGTCCTGTCGGCGGCAATCGCGTTGGACAAGGTCGTCTGCAAGCGGCTACTCGCCTACCAGGGCTTTCCGCAGGTGGCCTTCTGTCAGGTGGGGGAGGAGGGCTGGCGTGAAACCGTCGCCGCGATGGGGATGCCGGTCTGGGTAAAGCCGTCGCGACTCGGCTCGAGCGTCGGCATCTCGCGCGTGATGTCGGCAGGGAAGGAGCTGGACCACGCGGTCGAGCTAGCGCTTCGCCACGACCCTCGGGTGATTGTCGAGGCGCACTCAGACGGGCGCGAGGTGGAGTGCTCGGTGATCGGCAACACCGAGCCCGAGGCCTCGCTTCCGGGCGAGATCGTCACCCAGGGAGCCGAGTGGTACGACTACGAGGCGAAGTACACCGACGGCGGCATGCAGCTGGTCGTGCCCGCTCCGATCTCAGACGTTGCAGTCGAACGGGTGCGTGGACTGGCGATCGCGGTCTACCGAGCGCTCGACTGCCGTGGCCTCGCGCGCTGCGACTTCTTCGTCACCGAAGGCGGCGAGATCCTCGTAAACGAGATCAACACGATCCCCGGCTTCACCGAGACGAGCGTCTTTGGAAAGCTCTTCGAGGCGAGCGGGATCTCCTACCCGGAAGTGTGCGATCGTTTAGTGCAGCTTGCGCTCGAGCGCCATGCTGCAGAGCGTTCGTTCGAGTTCTAGAAATCGTCACCAAGAGGGGGATCCCATGGCCGTCGACAAACAGAAGCAGGAACTCAATCGGGCCATCTGGTCGGCAGGCAAATGGGACGAAGTGGCCGATTACGTCGCCGGGGTCGGCCCGGGGCTCCTTGAAGCGGTCGGCGTCGAGGTGGGCATGCGCGTACTCGACGTCGGCACGGGTAGCGGCGGGTCCGTTGCGATCCCAGCCGCCAAGCTTGGCGCCGACGTCGTCGGATCAGACATCTCCCAGGTCCATTTCGACGCGGCACGCGCGAGGGCCGAGCGTGCCGGCGTTGAGGTCGAATGGGTCGAGGCGGACGCCCTCGAGCTGCCGTTCGACGATGGTTCGTTCGATCGCGTCCTTTCGACCTTCGGACACATGTTCGCCCCGGACCACCAGCAGGCAGCCTCCGAGCTCGTGAGGGTCACGAAGCCCGGCGGCGTGATCGGCTTTTGCGCGTGGACGCCAGAGGGTTCAATCGGCCGGATGTTCCGGCTGACCGCGTCGCACATGCCGCCCCCTCCCGAAGGCTTTCAGCCGCCACCCATGTGGGGCTCGGAGGAGCATGTGCGCTCGCTGATGGAGCCGCACGGGGTGGAGCCTCGGTTTGAGCGCAGGCTGAACGAGTTCCGCGAAGAGAGCCTGGATGCCTACTCAGAGCGCTTCGAGAACAATTTCGGCCCGATGGTCATGGCCCGGCAAGCGCTCGGCGACGGCTGGCCCGCGCTCCAGGAGGAGCTGGAAGCGTTCTTCGAATCGGAGAACGAGGCCGAGGACGGCTCGGTGCTGATCCGCGGCGAGTACTTGCAGACGCTCGCCGAGCGCCCCGCGTAGCGTCAGTCGAAGAGCTTGACTTCGCCGATCGTGGCGAAGAAGGTGCCTTCGTCGTTCTCGGTCAGCTCCGTGATCCAGATCAGGTATCGGTCCGACTCGTTCTCGTCGTTGAGCGGGATGCTCGTCTTCTCCTCGGTCTCGAAGGGCGTGGCGGACAGTGGTTCGCCCCACTCCTCGATCGAGTCGGGCGACTCGGCATCGATGCCGTAGATCTCGCCCGTCCAGCCGGGATCGGGCGTCTCGATCTCGATCTGGCGCGCGGCCACGGCCTCGCCGGTCTCGACGATCAGGCCAACACCTTCCTTGGTCGCCGCGTCGGCAAGGACTGGTGAAGCGTTGTAGGACTCGGTGAGCCAGAACGTCGCCGGATCGCCGTCGATCGCCAGATCGACCGCTTCCGGATGCTCAGCGTCATCCCCTTCCGGGTCGTAGTCCACCGGGTTAGACAGAGCGATCTCAGCCCCGCCCTCCGGCGCCGTCGATTCGCTGCCCTCGATCTGGGTCGGGGGCTTGTCGGACTCGCCGCCCAGCTCGACCAGCGCGAGCGCTACCAGCACCCCGGCGAGCACCAGCAGGATGCCGACGATCGAAACCGACCGCGGGCTGAGAATCCGCTGCTTGGAAGGCACCGACGCCAGCACCGTCGTCGCCTCGCCGGTGGCGCCGCCCGCCCGGGCGATCTCGACCTCGAGCGCGGCCTCGAGATCCGAGAGCATTTCGGCCATGGTGCGGTAGCGCTTGTTCGGTTCTTTCTGAGTTGCCCGCTCGATCACAGCGGAGAGGGCGGCGGATGTGCCCGGGCGGCTCGCCTGGATGTTGGGCATGGGGTCGTTCACGTGCTTCATCGCAACCCCGACGAGTGTTTCCGCCTTGAACGGGACGTCACCGCGAAGCATCTCGAAGAGAAGGATCCCGAGCGAGTAGATGTCTGATCGCGCGTCGACGGGCTTCCCCATCGCCTGTTCGGGTGAGACGTAGTCGGTTGTGCCGAGGACGCGCCCGGTCTTCGTGAGGCCGTCGTCCTGCTTGGAGAGAGCGATGCCGAAGTCGGTCACCTTCGCACGCCCCTCGGTGTCGATAAGGACGTTCTGAGGCTTTACGTCGCGGTGAACCATGTGGGCTTCATGTGCGGCTTGGAGCCCGCGCCCGACCTCGATCGCATATGCGGCGGCTTCGTCAAGCGGCAGCCTGCCAAGGCGGTCGATCCGCTGTTTGAGCGTTTCGCCCTCGACGTACTCGAAGACGATGTAGGGATGGCCGTCCTCGTCGTTCCCCGCGTCGATCACGGCGACGACGTTCGGGTGGGAGATCTGGGCGACGGCACGCGCTTCGCGACGGAATCGTTCGAGCTGATCGGGCTGATCCCCCATCTCGCGATGCAGGACCTTGGCTGCGACCTTTCGCTGAAGCGTCTCGTCGAGTGCGAGATAGACGGTCGACATCCCACCCGAGCCGAGCTTCGACTCCAGGCGGTAGCGCGACGACAGGACCTGACCGATCAGGCCCGTACCGCTTCTGGTTGTCCCCTCAGCACTCATTTCGCTCGGATCAGTGTTCGCCGTCCGATACCCGATTCCCGCTGAGGGAGCCGTTTGCACGACGACAGCCGATCCTACGAGCCTGCGCCGCGTACCCGGCGCAGGCGAAAGTTGGGTTAAGCGGGTCCTATGCCACTAACCCAACTCTCGCGGGGCCGTTTTCTACCCCTGCGCTTCCTCCTGGTATCCACGCACGAGGTTCACGAGGTCGTCGCCCGCCTTCTCGGGCGAACCCGAGTCGAACGGCGGGGCCGGGTCGTATTCGATCCCGAGCTGGATGGCCTTGGCGACCTCTTCGTGGGTGAGGCGGGCAGTCAGGGTGAGCGCCATATCGATGCCGGCTGAGACGCCGGCGGCGGTGATGATCTTCCCGTCCTCGACCACGCGCTCTGCAACGGGCTTGGCGCCGTACTTACGAAGGGCCTCCCGGTGGACCCAGTGGCTCGTCGCCCGCTTCCCCTCGAGGACTCCGGCGGCACCCAGGACCAGCGACCCGGTACAGACGGAGCTGGTCCACTGTGTCGTCTCGTGGGCGGTGCGGACCCAATCGAGGACACGCTCGTCGGTGAGCAGCGGCCGGTTGCCCTTGCCGCCCGGGATCAGGAGCACGTCCGGATCGGTCAGCTCGTCGATCGAGGCGTCGGCAGTGATCCCGAGCCGGCCCGTGTCGGTCCGGATCTCGCCCGGCTCGGGCGCGACGAAGGTCAACTCGGCGCCGGGCAGGCGCGAGAGGACCTCGTAGGGGCCGATGGCGTCGAGGGCGGTGAGCTGTTGGAAGATGAGAATGGCGATTTGCATAGATGCATGGTGCACAAGCTTCGGCATCCCCGCAAGTGGCAGAAACGCCAACTTGCGCTGGAGTTCCGCCGTGCACCGCGCGCCGGTCTAGGCCTGAGCAGTCCTAGCCGGCCTTAGTGGCAGCGATTATCGACGTCGAAAGAGCCCACGTCATGAGCGCTTTACGATCGGGTGACCTCCCCCGCCCGGTCGGTCACTTCACCTATCGCTTGCGTTCCAGGGTGATGGCTTGCCAGGAGCTCCACGGCGGCATCCGCGTCGGCCGCCGGCACCACGCAGACGAAGCCGAGGCCCATGTTGAAGACCTCGTGCATCTCCTCCGGCGCTATCCCGCCGAGCTCTTGGATCAGGTCGAAGACCGCCGGCACGTCGAGCGGCTCGGTGATCTCGTAGCCAACTTCGTCTGATAGCCGCAGCAGGTTGTTGAGCCCGTCGCCGGTGATGTGCGCCAAGCCGCGGACGTCGGCCCCGGAGCGGAGCAACTCGAGCACGGCGCGCACATAGATCGTCGTCGGCTCCAAAACGATGTCGCCGAGGGAGCGTCCAAGCCGCGTGTCGTCCCACTCGACCTCGGCGAGCACCTTGCGGGCAAGGGTGTAGCCGTTCGAGTGCAGGCCGGAGGAGGGGAGGCCGATCAACACGTTGCCTGCCTCGATCCGCTCGCCGGTGACGATGCTGTCGAGCGCTACCAGGCCGATCGCCGAGCCGCCGAGCTCCCAGCCCGAGACGACGTCGCCGACCTGGGCGATCTCGCCGCCGGGTATCTCGATGCCCGCCAGCTCGGCTCCGGCGCGAAGGCCCTCGCCGATCTGGCCGCAGATCTCGGGCGTCGCCTCGCGGCACAGGATGAAGTCGACGAGAGCGATTGGCTCGGCGCCGACGCAGATCAGATCGTTCACGTTCATCGCGATCAGGTCGACCCCGATCGTCTCGAAGCGTCCGAGCTCCTCAGCGACGACCATCTTCGTGCCGACCCCGTCGGTCCCGAAGGCGACGCCTGTTCGTTCGTCGAGGCGGAGGACGCTCGCGTAATGGCCGGGGAGCGGCACGACGCGCGACGGCTTGCCCGTATCGATCTGCGACAAGTGGCCGACGAGCGCCGCCACGGAGGCATCGGCGTCCGATTGGCTCACTCCCGCCTGCTTGTAGGCGTCTTGCGTCACGTCGTCGATTCAACTAGATACACCCGGCGGAGAACCACCGCGGCGAGCGCCAGTCGGTACGCCGCATACGGCCAGAGTGCGCGGTCACGTTCGACTAAGCCGATCAACCGTTGCGAGGAAAGCGTCGACGCGAACGCTGAGCCGGCGCCGATCGCAAGGGCGCGACCTGTGCCGGGTGCGACTCCCCGTCGGGCGAGCCGCGCGCCCTTGAGGCCTGCCGCGCCCAGGATCACCGGCAGCGCAACGGTGCGCGACAACAGGTTCGCCTGGTCGCGGTGGAAGCGCCGAGCTCGGGCAGCCGTCAGCGTGGCGCCGTTTCGCGAAACGCCCGGAATGAGCGCGCATGCTTGGGCCAGCCCCAGCAGCAGGCCGTCGAAAGCTCCGGCGTCACCCCGGCCCCGGACCTGCGGCGCGATATCGGCCAGCGCCATTGCGATCGACCCTGCGATCAGGCCGCCTGCCGTCGCGCGAGGCGTCCCCAGCGCCTCGATCCGGCGCTCGAGCGCCAGGCCGGCGATCGCGGGCGGCAGGAACGAGAGCGCGACCACGCTTGCCCGGCGCCCATCGAACGAGTCGAGCTCATCGGCGATCTCAGACCTAAGGCAGAAAAGAAGCGCAGCGGCCGTCCCGGCGTGAAGCGCGACCTCAAAGCTCTTGCGAGCCTCGGCGTCGAGCTCCTGCCAGGGCCAGCCCGCGAGCCAGGGCACCAAGGAGATGTGTGCGGAGCTCGAGACGGGCAAGAGCTCCGTGGGCCCCTGAACCACACCCAGAGCGAGCGCGCGGGTGCCCGTCAACTCGAGTCGTGCGGAATCCGACTCCATCGAATGGCAGGATAGGTGCCGCGTGGCCCGGGCCCTTTACGTGATCAGCCGCCGGAACACCTTCACGGCGATCGACCGGACCGCGCTCGAGGAGCGCCACGAGGTAGTGGAGTACCTGCAACCTGCACTTCGGCCGCGTCCTGGTGAGCTCTGGCGCGCGGTCGGCGAGGCAGACGTCGTGGTCGGATGGTTCGCCTCCTGGCACACGGCGGCGGCGCTGCGGGCGGCGCAGCTTCGCGGGGTGCCGTCCCTTCTCATCTTCGGAGGCTTCGACACCGCGAACATGCCGGAGATCGGCTATGGCGCGCAGCGCGGAGGCTTCCGCAGGCGTCTGGTGCACCAGACGGTCGGCCTCGCGACCCGGCTCGTCACGAACTCGAACTACACCCTGGAGGAGATCCGCGAGAACACCAGGATCGATCCGGGCCGTGTGCGGGTGGTTCACCACGGAATCCCGGACCGATTCGCGGACGTCTCGGGCGCCCCTGCGAGGAAGCGCATGGCACTGACCGTCGGCGCGGTGTACTCCGTGAACATGGCGCGAAAGGGTCATGGACCCTTCATCGAGGCGGCGGCCGAGCTGCCGGACGTGGAGTTCGTCCTGGCCGGGGAGTGGTGGGACGAGACCGGGCAGAGCTTGGCCGACTCGGCGCGCTCGAACGTAAGGGTTACCGGCCGGCTTTCAGACGAGGACCTGGATGGCCTCTTCCGGACGGCCAGCGTGTACGTGCAGGCGTCGCTTCAAGAGGGATTCGGCATGGCCTTGGCAGAGGCGATGCTTGCGGGGGCGGTACCCGTGATCACTCCTGCCGGGGCCATGCCGGAGGTCGTCGGCGATACCGGAATCGTGATCGCAAAAGCAAGCGCAACCACCGTCGCCTCGGGCGTGAGCGATGCGCTGGCCCTCGGGCCGGAGGCGGGGTTTGCTGCACGTGAGCGCGTCCGCACGGAGTTCACGTACGAGCGCCGGCGCGATGGGATCCTGGCCGAGGTGGAGCTGGCGCTCGCCGGCAAGCGGAGCTGAGCGGAGGCTAAGCAGCGCGGATCCGGCGCCGGCGCCGGATCACCCACACGGCTGCGAACGCGAACGCCGCTGCGGTGACCACCTTCATCACGTCCGAGTAGCGCGCGGCGGTGTCGGTCACATCCTCCCAGTTCGCGCCGAGCTGATACCCAGCGCCCACCAGGATGAGGTTCCATACGAGGCTGCCGATCGTGGTCAGGACGATGAAGCGCCCAAGTGGCATCCGGGTCAGCCCGGCTGGGATCGAGACGAGCGAGCGGGCGATCGGTACCACCCGTGCTCCCAGTACGACCCAGTTGCCCCAGCGGTCGAACCAGCGCTCCGCGCGATCGAGATCTGCGGGCCCGACCCGGAGGATCCGGCCATAGCGAAACACGACCGGGCGTCCTCCGTAGAGGCCGATGGCGTAGAGGATCAAGGCACCGGCCAACGAGCCGGCAGTCGCGGCCAGCACCGCCCAGGCGAATACGAGGTTGCCCTCGAACGCTTCGAAACCCGCCAGGGGTAGAACGAGCTCGGAAGGGATCGGAGGGAAGAGGTTCTCGGCGACCATCGCGCCGAAAAGGCCCGGATAGCCCGCCGTGGTGACGGCATCCCGCGCCAGATCCGCGAGTGCATCGAACATGGCGGCGAGGGTAACGCGCCCCGCGGGGTCAGTCGTTTGGCCCTAGAATTGCGGGGCAATGCAAGCCGGCTCGACAACGCCGGGGCTCGGCAAAGCCTCGCTGAGCCGGTTCAACCATCCGGCCTACCGCCATCGCGCCCTCCAGTTCCTGGCCGATGCGGGCCTGGCCGCCGTCGCATTCGCGCTCGCGTTCTTCTTGCGCTTCCTCGACGCGAGCGAGATCCCCGACCGCTACGTCGACATGCTCCTCGCCTCAGTCGCATTCGTCGCCCTGGGCAAGGCGCTCATCTTCACGCTTCTCGGCCTTCACGCCAAGTGGTGGCGCTACTTCCTCACCCGCGACTTCCCCGCGCTCCTTCGCGCAACGGCGCTCGCCAGCGCGGCGCTTGTCGTCGTCTTCACCGTGGTCTCGCCGTTCGAAGTGAACCTGCCGCGCTCAGTCGTGGTCTTCGACTTCATCCTCACTACGGCGCTCCTCGCCGGAGCGAGAATCGTCACCCGTCTTTGGATCGAGCGGCCCTCGAAGGACGAACGCGCCCACAAGTCACGAGGCTCCCTCATCGTCGGCGCCGGTTCGGGCGGCCAGATGGTGGTGCGAGAGCTTCAGCTCAATCCTGCCCTCGGCGTGCGGGCGATCGGGTTCGTCGACGACGACCCGAGGAAGCGCGGCATGGCTTTACTCGGACTTCGGGTCCTCGGCACGACCGACGAGATCGAGGATGTGCTCGAGCGCCAAAAGCCCGACGAGGTCGTGATCGCGATCCCGTCGGCGCCGGGCGAGCTTCGCGCCAGGGTGGTCGCCGCGTGCCGCGAGCGACAGATCCCGGTGCGGACCCTGCCGACGGTCTTCGAGCTCCTTCGCGGAGGCGTCCAGCTCACCCGGCAACTCCGCGAGGTGCAGGTCGAGGACGTGCTCGGGCGCGACCCGGTGGTGATGGAGCTTGACCGTGTGGGTGCCTACATCGAGGACAAGGTCGTTCTGGTCACAGGCGCGGGCGGCTCGATCGGCGCCGAGCTCAGCCGCCAGATCTCTCGCGTCGGCCCGCGCCTCCTCGTCCTCCTGGACCACGCGGAGGACAACCTCTTTCAGATCGAGCGCGAGCTCACGGAGCAGTTTCACTTCACGCGGTGCGAGGCGGTACTCGCCGACTGCAAGGAAGCGGACCGCATGCTCGAGGTCATGGGGCGCTTTCACCCGGACATCGTCTTTCACGCCGCCGCCTATAAGCACGTCGGCCTGATGGAGATGAATCCGCTCGAGGCCATTCGCAACAACGCCATGGCGACGAAGGTGACCGCGGAGACGGCAGCCGTGTCGGGCGCGAGCCGCTTCGTGTTGGTCTCGACGGACAAGGCCGTAAACCCGCAGACGGTGATGGGCGCGTCGAAGGCGATGGCCGAGTGGATCGTGGCCGCGGCGGGCCAGCGGCACGCCACGACGCGCTTTGTCTCCGTTCGCTTCGGGAACGTCCTGGGCTCGTCGGGCTCGGTGGTGCCGATCTTCCGCTCGCAGATCGAGAAGGGCGGCCCCGTCACGGTCACGCACCCGGACATGGAGCGCTACTTCATGACTATCCCCGAGGCCGTCCAGCTCGTCATCAAGGCCGGCGATCTCGGGGCCGGCACGGGCGAGGTGTTCGTGCTCGAGATGGGCGAGCCGGTCAAGATCGTCGACCTGGCTCGGAACATGATCACGCTGGCGGGTTACGAGCCCGACACAGAGATCGCGATCGAGTTCACGTCGCCGCGGCGCGGAGAGAAGCTCGGTGAAGAGCTCTTGAACGCCGACGAGCGCTCGCAGCCGACGAGCGCCGATCGCATCGTTCGCGCCGTCCGCCAGGCACCCCTTGATCCCGAGTGGGTGGAGCAGACGGTCGCCCGCCTCACGGACCTTGTCGCCTCGGGCGACGAAAGCGGCCTGGCCGCTCGCGTCGTCGAGCTGACGTCAGACCGCCCGCGAGTCCGTTCTCAATCCGGGCTCAGATGAGTGACTAGCGGCCCATAGACTCTCGCACTTCGATGGATCTGATCGAGGACATCGGACCGATCCTCGGGATCGTCGCCTTCCTCGGCTTCGCGATCCTGGCTCTCCTGATCGTGCTCCAAGCGCGAGAGGTACGCCGCCTGCGCGAATGGGCCGGCCGCGCCCCTGAGCGCGCGCTCGAGGCCGACGAAGCGGCGCTCGCCGCGAGCGATGAGTCCGACGAGCAAGACAAGTCGACAAGGCCGGAACGGCCGTCGCGTATCGCGGCGCTTCGCAAGCGGGCCGGTGACAAGGTCGGTCCGCACTGGGACAACCTCGATCGGCGCTCGCCGGTGGACCCGCGCATCGTGCTGCTCGGGCTCGTTGCCGGGGGGATCGCGGCAGGCGTGCTCACGAACGGCTTCGGCCTAGCGGGCGGTGACGCGGCGCCGGTCGCAGCGACGAACGGCGGCTCCGACACGCCGGAGAAGATCGAGGTAGCCGTTCTCAATGCGACCCAGCAGGTCGGCGTGCCGCCGGTATCCGGAGTCGCTGATCTCGTCGCCGACGACGTGGTCAAGTCCGCCGAGTTCAGCCCCGGCGTGCGCGCGGACGCGCTGGTCGGCGAGGGGGACACGGTGATCATGTTCGAGCCCGAGGCCGAAGCGGACGCCGAGGCGCTCGCCGAGCTGGTGGCCGGCGACCTCGGCCGGACTGACATCAAAGAGATGACGGACGCGGTGCGAGAACAAGCGGAGAACGCCCCCCTTGCACTGCTCGTCGGCTTCGACGACGGCACGTTCGGCCAAGACGCCGCCGCCAGCGGCGTGGCCGTTCCGTAAGGACGGCCAAGATGGGGACTGACCTCCTTCCCTTCTCCGAGGTGACGGCAGCCATCGCCGCTGTCTCCGTAATCGGCATCTTCCTCCTGCTGCCGCTCTACCTCTCCCAACGGCGCGACGTCAGCCGGCTCCGCGCGTGGATGATGGGGGAGCCTGGCTTTCCCGAAGCGGACGCCGCGGTTTCCGAGCGTCGCCTCGACCGCGCTGAGCGCGAACTGGCGCACGCGTACGCCGAGCGGGGCGAGCCCGTCCCCGGGACGGTCGAGTTCGAGGCGGTCCGCGCCGCAAGCGCGCCCGAGACGTCCGGCACCGGTGGGGTCAAGGCGCCCGTCACGGCCACGGGCATCACAGGCGAGCGCCCAGCACTCGCACAGGTGACGATGGAGCGCTCCGCCCTCGAGCCGCACCCGCGCTGGAAGAGCTTCGCCGCCCGCGCCACTCAGCCGCGCTGGCTTGCGGTGACTGCCCTGGCTGCGCTTGTTCTGGGCGCGACCGGGATTATCGTCGTCGATCGCGTCCTTCGCGACGACGATCCCGGCACGCCCGCGGCATCGGAGGCTGCGGGGATCGAGGTCGCCGTTCTCAACACGACATCTGCGAGCGGCATCGCGGGCAGGATTGCGACCCAGATCGAGGATGTGGGGTTTATCCGCGGCGAGGTCGGCAACATCGAGCGGGAGACCAGCCAGACGCTCGTGATGTACGCCGCGGACCAGGAACGTGCCGCGAAGAGGGTCGCGAAGGAGTTGGGAGATGTCGCCGTTCAACGAATTGATCGCGAGGTCGAGGACGCCGCAGGCGAGGCTGACGTCGTCATCATCCTCGGCCAGGATCGCGTCGGTTGAGCGGGTCCAAAGCGGAGTCCGGGAACCGCCTCGGCGCCCTGGCCCTCGTCGCCCTCCTCATCGTCTCGCTCGCTTTCGGAATCTTTGTCCTTCGCGCACGCACGCCTGATCTGGCGCTCGAGGTCACGAGCTTTCCGAAGGAGCTCGATGACCGCGGCTTCGCGCAGTTCGCCTTCTTCGTCCGCTTCGACGAACCCGACGCAACGGTTGAGGTCGTCGGCCGCGACCAGGAGGTGGCCCGAACGCTTGCTCCGTCGATCGCACTCGAGGCAGACAGACCGATGCTTTGCAATTGGGACGGCCGCGACGACGAGGGTGAAAAGATCGAGCCGGGGCGCTATCGCTTGCGTGTGAGCCTCCCTGGCGAGGAGCGCCTGATGGTCTTTCCCCGGCGGCTCGACATTCAGCCTGGGGCGAGGGACGGCAAGGGCTCTGTAACCGGTCAACCCTGCGTCCCGGAGGCAGGCGGGTGAGCGCTTCATTCCTCGAGGTTCTGGGCGCCGTCGTTGCTTGCGGCGGCACAGGCGCCGCCCTCTTCTTTCGCCACCCTCGCCATCGCTACACCGCAATGGGGGCGGGTCTTGTCGCGGCGGTCCTCTTGATCGGCGGTCAGGTGTGGAACGAGGGCCGCTTTGACTCGATCACGTCCCAGCCGGGCGCTCTCGCGCTCGCGGCCATCCTGGGAGGGACGGCGCTGGGTGCTACCGCTGCGACCTTTCAGCGCGTTCCCGCGGCTTTCGCGATTGCCGTCTTCGCGGTGTTGGCGCTCCGCATCCCGATCGCGATCGGCGGCGAGACCAACTTCCTCCTGATCCCTCTCTACGGCGTGATTGCGGGCGGCTTTCTCCGCGGCGCCTGGCTTTGCGTCTCGCGAAGGGACGCCGAGCTTCGAACAGAGAGCTCTCCGCGCGGTGACGAGCCGCCGGCGGTCCGATTACTCTCGATCGCACTCGGCGCGTCCCTCGTTGTCTACGCGGTCGGGATCGCGTGGTCGGACGATCCGGCGAACGCGGTCCGGACCGTAGCCTTCTTCCTCGCGCCGTTCGCAGCGATGCTCGCCCTCCTTCGCGACATCCGCTGGTACCGCAAGCTTGTAGGCCAGGCCCTCTTGGCATTCGCACTCGTGGCGCTCGCCTTCGCGGCGATCGGCCTCTACCAGTGGGCCGATCGCGATCTACTTCTCAACAAGGACCTGCGAGACGCGAATGAGCTCCACCTCTACTTCCGCGTGAACTCCCTGTTTCGGGACCCCAACGTGCTCGGTCGCTACCTCGCCCTTGCGATTGTCGGTATCGCGGCGTGGGTTGCCTGGGGGCGCCCACGCCTTCAGGCCGCCTTGGGGCTCGCGACGATCGTGCCCCTGCTCGTAGCCCTCGGCTTCACCTACTCGCAGACGAGCCTTGCCGCTCTCGTCGCGGGGCTCGGCATGCTCGTCTGGCTTCGCTTCGGCCGGCGCGGCCTTGCGGGCGCCCTTACGGCCGGCGCCGTGGCTTTGGCGGTCGTCGTCGTGATCGGCGGGCCGGCTCGCGACGGGTCGGTCGACAAGGATCGCGAGGACCTCGCTGAGCAGTCGAGCGGTCGAACGGACCTCATCTCCGGTGGGCTCGAGCTCTTCGCCGACGCCCCGATCGTGGGGCAGGGATCCGGCTCGTTCGCAAACGCCTACCGCCGCGAAGTCGACAGGGTGAAAAAGCCGGTAAGCCACACGGAGCCGATCACCGTGGCGGCCGAGCAGGGCGTGATCGGCCTGCTTCCGTACGCCGCGGTCATCCTCTTCTCAGGGCTCGCTCTGCTTCGGCCATGGCCCGCCCCGAACCCGGCACGCGCCGGCGTGGCGGCGGCATATGTTGCGCTCTTGGTTCACACGATCGGTTACGCGGGCTTCGCGATCGATCCGGCTACCTGGGCGCTCCTCGCGCTCGGTATTGCCTTGCGCGAGTGAGCAACGGGATAACTGACGACACATGCTGCTTTCGTGGCCCAAGCCACTCATCTGATGCCTGTGTTCGAGCACCTGCGACGGCTCGCCACCACCGGTGCCGCCTACACGGCGTCGAGCGTCCTCTCGAAGCTGATCGCGGTCTTCCTGCTTCCGGTCTATACCGCCTACCTCAGCCCGGCCGACTATGGAGCCGCCGAGGTGATGCTGGCTTCGCTCGTGGCGGCGTCGATCGTGGTCCGCCTCGGTGTGATCGAGGCGATCCTGCGCTTTTACTACCTCGCGGGTGAGCGAGGCGAAGCCGTGGTCCGCACCGGCTTTGCCTCCTTGTTTTGGACGACCACCGTGGCCGCCCTGATCGCGCTGCCGCTTGCGGGGCCGATCTCCGAAGCGCTCCTCGAAGAGCCCGACGCCGGCCTTGCACGGCTCGCGATCCTCGGCCTGTGGCAGCTCACCCTCTGGGAGTACGTCCTGACGCTCCTTCGCCTCGACGAGCGCGCCCGCGCCTACTTCGCGTTCACGATTGCGGCCGTCCTGGTCACGATCCCGATCACGGTCGCGCTTGTCGTCGCCACCGACCTCGGCGCCTCGGCGATCCTCCTCGGCAACTTCGGCACCGGTGTCCTCTTCCTTCTGGGGCGCATTTGGGTTGAGCGGCGGCGGCTCAGCCTGCGCGTGGACACCGGCCTCTTACGGCGGATGGTCCGCTTCGGCTTGCCGACAATGCCCGCCGAGCTCACCCTCTATTCACTCTCCTTCCTCGATCGGATCATCATCGTGCGGCTCGCCGGACTTGCCGAAGCGGGCCTTTACGCGCTCGCGATCAAGTTCGCGAACGGCATGCAGGTTCTCGTACGGGGCTTCCACCTCGCGTGGCCACCCCTTGCGTATTCGATCCAGGACGACGACGAGGCGAGGGGCGCATACGCGCTCATCGTCACCTGGTTCGTCGCGGTCTGCGCCTTCGCGGTGGTCGGCTTGTGGCTCCTGGCCCCATGGCTCGTCAGACTTCTGGCCGACGAGCGCTACTTCAGCGCCAACGAGGCAGTCGGCCCGCTTGCTGCCGGCACCGCGCTCTACGCGCTCTACCTCGTCCTGGTCGTGATCCTCGGCCGCACGGGGCGGACCGAGTACTCGTTCCCGGCGACCGCGGTGGCCGTCGCGGTGAACGTCGGCCTGAACCTGCTGCTCGTTCCCGAGCATGGAATCGTCGGAGCGGGCGTCGCGCTCCTCGCCTCGTACCTCGTCGTCGTCGCGCTCATGCACGCGATCGTCCGTCGCCTCTTCTACGTCCCATACGAATGGCGCCGCCTCGCAATGGCGTTCGGATTGGCCGCGGCGCTGATCGCGATCGGCGAGGTGTTCGTGTCCCACGAGGGCGCCGGCGGATTGGCGCTGACGCTCGGGCTGTGCGCCGTTTATCCGGCGGGGCTATGGGCGGCCCGCTTTGTCTCCGACGAGGAGCGCGCGCAACTCGCCGGGCTCTTCGAGCGGATGCGCGCGGGCTCCGAGCGCGAGGATGCGCGAGGCGAGATCGACGACCGCGAGGCCCGCGCCGAAGCGGCGGTGGCGCAGGCGGCGCGAGACGCCGACCGCGGCAGCACCTAGCGCCCTTTTCCTCGCGAGAGTTGGGTTAGTAGTCATAGGACCCGCATAACCCATCTCTCGCGCGAAGGGGTCAGCCCGGCGGGGGTTTCTCGCAGTGCCAGGCGCCGCCGATTCGCTCGAAGCCCAGGGGCTCGTAGAAGCGCTTGGCGACGTCGGGCGCTGCGAAGAGGTAGACGGCGCGCGCCGTGAGGCGAAGCGCGCCAGCCGTTGCTGCGAGCACCGCGGCCTTGCCGAGGCCGCGCCCGCGCGCCCGCGTGAGGGTCGCCACGTCCTCGAGGACGGCGATGTCCCCGCGCAGGTACACGGACGCGAGCGAGAGCGGTCGGCCCGCTTCGAAGCCACCGAAGGCGAGGTGCGCCGCGGCGCGCCCGCGCAGGGCGTCGTAGCGGTCGAACTGGGCGATCTTTCCGGGCGGCAGCCCGTGTTCGACGCCGAGGCGGCCCTTGAGCCTGAGCATCACGACGTCCTCCACGCGGCCGGCGGCAGTCGGAACCTTGGGAGGCTTGCGGCAGATCATCAGCGCCAGCTCTGAGACATTCCAACCGTGCCGTGCGAGCGAGAAAGCGACCTCACGGCCCTCGTCCACCCCGGCGATCAACGCGGTCCGGTGGCGCAACTCGGGGTGCCATTGCGAGGGAAGCTCCGCCGTCGCGCGCATGCGCTCGAGGCTGGGCATCTCGGCGCCGGGCTCGACCTGGACTTTCGTCGCCGACCAGACCGAAGGAAGGTTGGGGTTTGCGCATACGAATCCATTCGGGGTTCGCTCGAAGCGGGTGGAGGCGGCCTTGTGCAAGAGCCGCTCCAACTCGAAAGATGCGAGGACCTCGGAGGTGACCGCGTTCACGACGCCTCGCGATCGAGGCGGGCGTTGAGCTCGGCAGCGGCCTCGCGGATTCCCTCGCCGCGCGGGTGGAGCGCGAGGCGAGCGTGGAGCCAGAGCCAGCCCGCATCTTGGCTCGGGATGACAAGCGCAGCCAAGGCGCGCGTCGCGTAGTTGAACGCCGTCAGCCACCGCACCGCAGCGGCGGCACCGGGGCCGTGATGCTTTCGCATGTAGAGGTCGCGATTGCGGTGGAACTCGACCGCGCGGCGACCACCCGAGACGCGGTCGTTCGTGAGTTGCTCGTGGTGCACCGCGAGCGCGGCCGGGACGTGGAGGATGGCCCAGCCCGCGTCGTGCAGCCGCTTTTGGAAGTCGGTCTCGTCGGAGTAGACGAAAAACTCCGGATCGAGGTAGCCCACTTCTTCCGCAGCCGATCGCCGCACGAGCATCGCGGCTGACTGGACCCAGCCAACCCGGTACACGGCCTCGCCCCGACCGTCCTGGGTGACGAAGACACGGTGGAGAAACAGGGCTTGCGCGAGCGCGGTGCCGACACCCGGCAACCTCCACGCACATGCAGAGCGCGCGCCATCCGGGCCGAGGAGCTGGGCTCCCGCGACCGCGGCGTTCGGCTCAACCCGGACAGCGCGCAGAAGGGCCTCAACAGCTCCGGGACGAAGCTCGGAGTCCTCGTTGAGGAGGAGGCACCACTCGCCCGCGGCCTCGGAGAGGAGCCTTGAGTCATTCTCGGCCTTGCCGGCTCGGCGGTCGAGCGCGATCAGGCGAAGCGGCAAAACGTGAGCAACCCGTGAGGTACCAGGTACCTCACCGTTCGCTAAGACACGCCTGCCGCTGCCGCTGGTCCCTGGGCTCCACGCGCGTACAGCCTCTACCGAGCCGTCGTCTGAAGCATTGTCCAAGACCAGGATCTCGGCCTCTAGATCGTCCGGAACCGCGTCCCGGATCGAGTCGAGGCAGCGCAAGAGATGCGCCCGACCCGCGGTATTGACTACGCAAAAGGAGAGGTCCACGCGAGAATCGTGTCCTATGCGCGTTCAGATCGTCGATCCGTCGGCCCAAACGCCACCTTTCGACCGCTCCCTGGCGGCGGCGCTCGCACGTGCCGGAGCCGACGTCGAGCTGCTCACGGCACCCTTCGTTCACGGCGAGGTGGCCGAGCCGGTGGGCTATCGGGTGACGGATTTCTTTTACCCGCGCTCGAGCCGCCTGGCCTCCGGCTCGGTGGCGCGTCGCGTCCTGGGGCTGGCCGAGCACGTGCCCGGAATGCTCCGAGCCCGCCTCGCAGCCGAGGGTGCCGACGTAGTTCACTATCAATGGCTGACCCTGCCGGCGCTCGACGCGACGCTTTTGCCCCGCAACCCGGCCAAGGTGTGGACGGCGCACGGCTTCCTGCGCGCCAGCGAGTCGGCCGGGCCGGGCAGTCTCGAGGGCTCGCGCCGGGCACTGGAGCGCATGGACGCGATCGTAGCCCTGAGCGAGTTCGGCGCCCAGCGCCTTCGCGAGGCAGGTGTGGCCGCAGAACGGGTCGAGGTGATCCCGCACGGCGCCTTCGACTACCTGGCCGAGCTACCGGCGCGCCCCCTGCCCGCCGAGCTCGAAGGTGCCGAGGGTCCCGTGATCCTTCTTTTCGGCCTACTTCGCCCCTACAAAGGCGCGGACGTCCTCCTTCGCGCTTTCGCCGAGCTGGGGGAGTCCGCCGAGCTTTGGATCGCCGGCCGGCCGCTCGGAGTCGACACTGCCGAGCTCCGGCGGCTGGCTGCGCAGGCGCCGGGGCGCGTGCGCTTCGTCGAGCGCTTCATCACGGACTCCGGCATCCCCGCGATCATGCGCCGGGCGGACATCGTCACGCTTCCCTACCGCGACGCCGAGCAGTCCGGCGTCCTCTACACGGCGCTCGCGTTCGGAAAGCCGATTGTCGCGTCGAACGTCGGGGGCTTCGGCGAGGTCGCCGAGGTGGCCGGAGAGGGCACCGAGACGATCCGCCTCGTTCCGCCGGGCAACCACGAAGCGCTCGCCGAAGCGCTCGGAGCGCTCCTCTCAGACGAGGCTGCGCGCGAAAGGCTCGGCCGCGCAGCGGCCGATGCCGCGGCCGGCCCCTACTCTTGGGACACCGTCGCTGAGCGCACTCTCGCGCTCTATCGACGCCTCTCCCGATGATTGCTCTCGCCGCCATCTTCTGGATCGCCGTGGCGCTCTTGGTGCACACCCATGTCACCTATCCGCTCTCGCTGGCACTGCTCGCCCGCCTGCGAGGCCGCGCTGAGAGCGTCGCTCGCGCTGCCGCGGAGACACCCTTCGTCTCGCTCGTCATCGCTGCGCACGACGAGGCGTCGGTGATCGAGCGCCGCGTTCAGAACGCCCTCGAGACGGATTACCCCCGCGAGCTCCTCGAGGTGATCGTCACCTCGGACGGCTCAGAAGACGAGACCGTTCGCCTCGCTCAGGATGCGGGGGCAGACGTCGTCTTGGACCTCTCGAGGCGCGGGAAGGTCGAGGCTCAAAACGCAGCCGTTGACAAGGCCCGCGGCGAGATCCTCGCGTTCTCGGACGCCAACTCCTTCTGGGAACCGGGGGCACTCCGCCTGCTGGTCGCGGCGCTCGCCGACGAAGACGTCGGCTATGTCTGCGGGCAAGTCCGTTTCATCGACGAAGGAGGTAAGAGTCAGGAGAGCGCCTACTGGCGCTACGAGATGGCGGTGAGGACGCTCGAGTCGGGCCTCGCGGGCGTCACTGCAGGCAACGGCGCGATCTACGCCGTGCGCCGCGGCTCCTACATCGTCATGCCGTCCGACCGCGGTCACGACCTCTGCCTGCCATACCTGACCGTGCGCGCGGGCAAGCAAGCGCTCTACGAGCCTCGGGCATGCGCCTCGGAGCTCGCCGCGCCCACGCTCGGCGGCGAGTGGGAGCGAAAGCGCCGCATGATGAACCGCACGTGGGGTGTCCTTCTCCACGACCGGATGCTCTCGCCGCGGGGCTACGGGCCGGCCTATGCCTACGAGATGTTCTCCCACCGCGCGCTTCGCTACTCGTCCCCGTTTCTCCACCTGGGGGCGCTCGGGGCAAACATCGCGCTCGTGGGCGAGGGACCCGTCTATGTCGTCGCACTCGCAGCTCAGCTTGCGTTGCTTGCTGCGGCAGCCCTGGCGCCGCTCGTCCCGCTTTTGCCCTTCCGGATCGCCGCCTATTACGTCTCGGTCACTGCGTCGATCGCCGCGGGGCTCATCGACCGGATCCGCTCCGGCCCGGCGACCACCTGGGAGCCCGTGGAGGGCACGCGATGAAGGCGGGCCTTCCGCGCGCTGCAGACGTCGTCCTCGCCTTGGGCAGCCTCGCCGTCGCGCTGCCACTGATGGCGATCGCGGCAGTCGCGATCAAGCTGGACTCGCGCGGGCCCGTTTTCTTTCACCAGCAGCGGGTCGGTCACCGCGGCGCCCTTTTTGAGATGTGGAAGCTCCGGACGATGACCCATGGTGCTCCGCTCGGCGGCATCTGGGATCCGCTGACAGCGGACGATCCCCGGGTAACCAAAGTAGGCGCGTGGCTTCGGAGGACGTCGCTCGACGAGTTGCCGAACTTCTTCAACGTTCTCCGTGGCGAGATGGCGATCGTCGGCCCGCGCCCCACGATCGTCGAGCAGGTCGCCGAGTACACGCCGCACCAGCGCCGCCGGCTTGACGTGAAGCCCGGGCTCACGGGCTGGGCCCAAGTGAACGGCCGCGCTTCGCTTCCGTGGAGCGAGCGGATCGAGCTGGACGTCTGGTACGTCGAGAATCGCTCGCTTTGGCTCGACGCGCAAATCATCGCGCGGACATTTCGCCTTCTCGTGAGCGGTCGCGGGCTGTACGAGGCATGAGCGGCCCGCGGCTTCTCAATACCGAAGACGTGGACGAGTGGGAGCAGGCGCTCCCCGCCTCGAGAAGCGCTTTCGGCTCCCTCGGCTTCGCGCGGGTCCAGGAGCGATCGGGCGACGTGAGCGCCCGCCTGCTCGTAAGCGAGGGGTCCGTGACTCCACTCCTCCTGCGCCCGATCTCGGACACCGAGCTTTACGACGCCACGACGCCACCGTTCACTGGGCCGATCGGAGCGGGCCCGTCGGAAAGTCTCGAAGCGGAGGGCATCGTCACGGAGTTCGACCACCTCCATCCCTGGGACGCCGCCCCGCCACCCGAAGCCGAGGCGGACCGGGAGATCGTGTGGGTCGACACGACACAGGAGCCCGAGCAGCTTCGGCGAGAGTCGTTCACCAAGGCCGCTCGCAAGAACCTCAAGCGCTCCGAAGAGGAATGCGTGGATGTCTATGAGGCCGAGTCCGCCGCCGACGTGGCGGAGTTCCACCGCATCTACATCCAAACGATGGAGCGAAACGACGCGCTCCGCCAGTATTTCTTCGAAGTGGACTACTTCCAGGCGATCTTCCAAGAGATGCGCGGGTCGGCCCGCTTTCTCATGGCAGCGCAAGACGGCGTCGTGGTTGCTGCGACCCTCTATCTCCAAGACGCCGAGAGCGTCTACTCCTATCTCGGCGGAGCCGATCACGCCTATCAGCATCTGCGGCCGACGAACGCGGTCGTCAGCCGTGCGATCGAACGAGCGCACTCAGAAGGCAAGAAGCGCTTGATCCTCGGCGGCGGCTACACGTCGGACGACGGCATCTTTCGCTTCAAGGCGAGCTTCTCGCCGCTCCGCGCGACTCTCCGGCTGGCCCGCCGAGTCCACCGACCCGAGGACTTCGAGCGCCTTGCCGCCGACTGGCGCGAGCGCAACCCCGGCGTCGAGGAGAGCGGCTTCTTCCCTCCTTGGAGGCAGGTTGGGTGAGCGACCAGCGCGAGTTCTTCCGGGACGTCGAGCGCGAGTATTGGACCGAAGCCGAGGGGCTCAAGGCTGAAGAGATGGCGCTCGCCGAGCGCTATCTCGACCCTACGAAATCGACAGTCGATGCCGGCACGGGCGGCGGACGAGTTGCACGGGCGCTGGCGGCAGCGGGTTACACCCGGATGAGCGGCTTCGACTTCACCCCCGAGTTGATCGAAGCCGCCCGCGCGGCCGATCCTGAGGGCAGTGTCGATTTCACCGTTGCCGACGCCACCGACCTTCCCTATCCCGATGCGTCCTTCGGTCAGGCGCTCTACCTCCAACAGGTGATCTCGACGATCGACGATCCTGCGGGGCGAGAGGGGGCGCTCGCAGAAGCGGCTCGCATCCTCGCGCCTTCAGGGACCGCGATCTTCTCGTTCGTCTGCTTGGAGTCGCGGCTGTCCTCGCCGGCCCAACGCACCTACGTCGCCTACCTGCGCGCAGCACGCAAGCTGAGGCACGACACACGCCCGGTCCAGTCGATGCCCCGACTCCGGCTGAGCGGACGCGCCGATGCCTCGGGTGCGCTACGTGACCGCGGCCCCTACAACTGGTGGTATCGCGCCGAGGAGATCGAGCGGGATCTCACTCACGCGGGCCTTTCGGTAGAAGCGATCGGCTTCGGAGCGGCGGCCGAGGCCGGCACGCTCAGCGAGAGCGCGAAGGAGGCCCTCGTCCAAGGCGCGGGCGGGACCCTCTACGCGGTTTGCCGAAAGCTCGAGAGTTAGCGGTCGATGCGCCGCTGGACCTTCTCGCGGAGCTTTCCGAGCTGTTTGACGAGCGCGTCGCCCGGGCACTCTGTGTAGCCCGTCCGGCGGTGCCCGATGATCCGGTTCGTGTTGACACGTGTGCCTGCGGGGAATCGGTTGAGATCGCCGCCCGCCGAGATCATCCGTGCGGTTCCGGTCGTGTCGTGGCCGTGCTCGGGCAGCTTCCATGCGAGCCAGCGTGTAAGGCCGCTCATCGCACGCCTTGAGATCGGAGTCGAGGTGTGGGTTCCGATCACGGCGACACCGGTGGTCTGCGCGTTGTAGCCCTGCATCTGGGCGCCGACCACGGCCCGGCCGAGGCCTCCGTCGCGGCCCGCGTAGATGTTCCCGAAGCGATCGACCAGCGCGTTGTAGCCGATGTCGTTCCAGCCGTTCGAGTTGCGGTGATAGCGGCAGATCGCGAGGACCATCCCCGGCGCCTGCGACTCGGAATAGTTCACGGCCGAGACGGTGTGGTGGACTCCCGCCGCCTTGACCCTTCCGTAGTCCGGCGTCCTGCGAGGTTCGCAGCCGCCCGAATCCTGCTTGGCCCCCCACTGCTTCCTCGTGATGATCTCGGGGATGCCCGAGCCTGAGCCGCGAGCAGCAATCGGCGCGCTCGCAGGCTCGGTGACGGCAACGTAGTGAACCTTCCCCTCTGGCCTCCAGCCCCGCGTCCGGACTTGAAGCTGGTCCATCCCTCCGAACCAGACCGGATCCCCGTACAGGGTTTCGGTCCAATCCGTCCATTCCGCCCCAGCGACTCGTCCCCGAAGCTCGTATTCGCGCGTTTCGCCCCGGAGGCCGGCCATGTCAAAGCTTTCCGGCGCATCGACCACCGGGCTTCGGTGCGTGACGGGCCCTTCGGCTGAGTCGGCCGATCGATGCTCCAGGCGCTCGAGGGTTGGCAGGACCTGCTCGAAGTCGGTTCCCTCAGGCACAGCGGCGCCCGCTGCACCGGGCACGAGCAGCGCGCCGCCGCCGGCGACCGCCGCCGCCATCGCCAATCGCGCCCGCCAGGGCGCCGTGGCTCTTACATGTCTCCAAGGTGGAATCAAAACGCCTGCCGATGACGAAACACGCGCCATCGCTCCTAGCTTCGGTTAAGGGTGGCAGACCCTGAAGCCAAAGCGACCCGGCTGCAGCGCTTCTGTCACCGCGCCACCGGCTAGACGTTCAGCGGGAAGTACTCGGGACCCTGACCGCGGTAGATCTCGGTGAAGGTGCGAATGAGGTCGAGCGTCGCTTGACCGTCGTACTCCTTGCACGTCGCGAGTTGCGTCCATGCTGCGACCGCCACGGCCGAGTCCATCTCTGGATTCGGGATCAGGATGACGCCCGAGGGGGAATCCTCGAAGACGCCCTTGATCTCGAGCTGTTCGGCCTCTGTCAGCTCGGGCGAGTAGTGGACGATCACGCGGCCGTGCTCCATCGCGTGGAGGTAGCGGCCGACCGGCGGGTACTCGGCATAGGCGCCGTCCGCGAGCGCGCCCGACGCGTTCTCCGTACCGCTGCCGTAATGGTCGCCGGAGGTTGGCGGGTCGGTCTTGAATTCGACGTTCGGCACGTCGGGATCGTCGAGGTGGGTGTTGCCCTCGTCTTCGAGGTCGAGCCCTAGCTCGCAATTGGCGAGCTTCGCGGCGTCCTCGAGCACCGCGTTCTCCTGCTCGGGAGGATCGGTCCCGTCGCGTCCGTCAAACGTTATGCCGTCGGGCACCACCCCGACCTCCTCGTTGATGAAGGCAAGCTCAGGGAATGCGTTGCCCTCCGCGTCAACCCCAACCTCGTCGCCACCGCTGCTGCCTGTAATGACGAAAACGATCCCCGCGATCATCGCGACCACGATCAGTCCCGCCGCGGCGTAGCCTAGGTAGGTCCGCCGCTTGTCGGAGCTCTGTGCCGAGCGCTGGGCCGCCAGCCGCTCCTCGCGCAGGCGCTCTCGTTCTTCCTTGCGTCCGGTCATCGAGAAGGTTCAGGCTAACGAACGCTTCTGGGCTCGCGGCGACGGCTCCTCGGCAAACGAGTCCTCCAGGAATCCGGCCAGGATGTCGTCAAGGCGCCCGGGGGTGAGGCGCCATTCGAGGATCGAGTTGGCATCGACGATCCGTGCGTTCTCCATCTCGGAGATCAGCATCCCCGCGTCGGAGAAGGGGTGAAGTGGATCGGACGGGTGGCCGATCACGAGTGCCGGCTCCTTCATCTCGATCCTTTCGGAGTGGGGCGGCGCAGTGCGGTGGAAGAGGATGCCTTCGAGCACCGCGCTCGATGGGCCGGGGTCCTGGCGAAGCCAGTCGAGGCCGACGTCGACAAGGAGGCTCGTGCGAGGCACGCGCCGAAGCAGCGCGGACAGCGGGCGGAGGAGCGGCTGGCCGAAGCGAAGGCCGAGGAGGACGGGGGTGAAGGCGAGTGCCGCGCCCAGGAGCGCATTGTCAAGCACGGGCATCTCGATGAAGAGCCCCCGCGCCTTGCCTGGAAACGCGACACCGAACTCAAGTGCCGCATTTGCGCCGAGCGACGTCCCGCCCACGACCGGGCGGTCGAGCTCAAGGTGGTCGACGAGCGCGGCGATCTGCTCACCGAACGCCGGCATGCTGTAAAAACGCATGTCCTCGGGGCGATCAGATGCGCCGTGGCCAAGGGTGTCGATCGTGATCACGCGAAACCCGCGCGAGGCGATCTCGGGAGCCAGCCGGTCGAACATGTGCCGGTTCATGAGCAGGCCGTGCATCAAGACAAGCGCGCGGTCGCCCGAGCCGTAGTCGCCGTAAGCGAGGCGATACCCCTTCCAATCGAAGAAGCCGTCGAGAGGGCTGGGGGTCATCGACGGAGACACCTAACGGCACTCATGCTGGTTTCGCACCTAAAGGTGCTCATCAGATACCCGCTCGCGAAGGCGCTCCCACGGACGTGACGCGCGCAGAGCACTCATCACGGCCCGGGTGCCCGGCGCGCGGTTGAGCGCATAGAAGTGGATGCCCGGCGCCCCGCCGCCGAGGAGCTCCTCGCACTGGCGCGAGGCGAACGCAACGCCCAGGAGCGCCTCCGCTTCGAGGTCGCCGCCCATCGCCTTCATGGCGTCGTCCAGCTCGGGAGGAATCGACGCGTCGCAGAGCGAGCAGATGCGGGCGACCTGCGAATACGTAGCGATCGGGATTACGCCGGGAATGATCGGCACCTCGATCCCGTGGTCGCGCGCGGCCTCGATGAACCGCCAGTAGACCTCGTTGTCGAAGAAGAGCTGCGTGATCAGGAAGCTCGCGCCGGCGTCCACCTTCGTCTTTAGGTACGCGAGGTCGTCCTCCAGGTTCGCCGCCTCGGGGTGGACCTCCGGGAAGCACGCACCGCCGACGGTGAAGTCCCAGCCTGAGGCGATGAACTCGGTGAGCTCGGCAGCGCTCCTGAGGCCGCCCTCCGTAGCCGCGAAGACGCTTTCACCGAGCGGCGGGTCGCCGCGAAGCGCCAGCACGTTCTCGACGCCCGCCTCGGCGAAACGGTCGAGGATCTGGGTCAGGCCCTCACGGGTTTCGCCGACGCAGCTCAGGTGGGCCATCGTCTCGATCTCGTGCTCGGACTTGATCCGCTTGGAGATCTCGACGGTTCCGTCGCGCGTTGCGCCCCCTGCGCCGTACGTCACCGAGACGTAATCGGGCTCGAGCGGGCGCAGGGTCTCGACCGCGCCGAAGAGCTGCTCGAGGCCCTCCGGTGTCTTCGGCGGGAAGAACTCGAACGAAAAGACGGGCTCGGGCCCCGCAAGTGCCTCGGTGATCCGCATATCCGAATCGTATTGGCGAGCGGATCGGCACAACCCCGCCGAATCGGAGCCGGGCGCTCCGCGTCAGGGGGCGCGTCTAGCGCCGGCCGCCGATGCGAACGACGGAGCGCTCGAGCGTCTCGCGGCGCACGTCGGCGGCGCAGAAGGGCTCGCGGTTCCAGTCGCCCCGGGAGTAGGCCTTCGTGTAGTCGTTTGAGTGCGGCGAATCCTGGTTTTCGGATTGTCCGTAGGTGACGAAGGTGTCGGCTCTGACCGGGCACTTCTTGCCCGTGAACTCGGCGGCCATGATGAAGCTGCCGCCATGGGGGATGTTAGTGTAGCCGCCGTCGGTCGGGCGGAACGACGCGCTGATCACGTTGAACACGCCCAGCGAGTCCGGTCCGCCGGGGATCGGGATCGCCTCGCCGCCGCGCTCGTCAGTCTGGAAGTCGCGGAGCTCGGCATTGAGTGGGATCGCCGCGTCATCCAGGTCGGTGACGGCGTCGGCCAGCGCCTGCTGGGTCAGCGGGTTGGCGACGTTGAGGTCCGCGGGCGTGTGGACCGGGTCCGCGGGCGAGTACGGCATGAGATACGCGGTGGCTTCGGTTGGGCAAGTCTCGCCTTGGAGCCCCGTAGGCAGGCACTGGAAGTTCGCGCGCAGGTTGACCCCGAAGCGCCGGAAGAGGATCGCGCCAGGCGAATCGAGACGATCGGTCAGGTCCCAGTCGCGAAGGGGATCGCAGGCGCCGGAGACGTTCACAGGGCCGTTCGAGCCGAGAAGCATTCCGGCGGGCGCGAGGTCGCAGATCTGGACGGCGCCGTCTCGCCACTCCTCGCCGAGAAGTACGCGGTTCTTCATCGCCACCCGTTCAACCGATTTCAGATCGAACTTGTTTCCTTCGAGGCCGTCGGTCCCCGCGAGCCGCTCCTCGATCTGGATCAGGCCCATCCGTGTCCGTGGCGTCCGCTCGGCTTCCTCGATCCCGATGATCCGGTCGAAGCCGGTCATGGGTGCCTCTGGGTTCGTCAGCCAGTGCGAATCGTTGCCGTTGTGGACGTAGTCGTCACGAAAGAGGGTGGGCACCTCGTCAGGCGGGAACGTGCCGGGCGCGGTCGCCTCATCCGACGTCTCCCAATTGCAGGCCGAGCGCGCACCGTCGAGGATCGGCAAGCCCAGCGTCTCGAACCCGGCGATGGCGACGTTGCACTCGGCCGCCTTTAAGTCGTCGACGTAGGGGATCGCGCCCTGCATCGAGTAGTAGGCCTCCCCCTTCTTGTCGGCCGCGATCGAGTTCACCCAGGGGATGCCCTGGTAGCGGCGCTGGATCTTGTCGTACTTCTGGACGGTCTGGGCCCTGTTGTTCGCAAGGAAGTGGTTCAGGTAGCGGAAGTTGGTGGCGTTCACATCGTTAAGCGCGAACCCGTTGCCGCTGCCCCATGGCAACGGAATGCCGACGAGGTCGGTGATCATCGGGCCGTAGTCCGTCGAATAGATCGAGCGCGTCTCCTCGCCGAGGGAGCCGTCCTCTTCGAGCGTTTGCACTGCCACGTCGGTCTTCTCCATGTCCTTCGTCTGGCCGTCGACGACGTAGGTGTAAGGGTCGGAGCCGAGCGTGAGCTTGTAGGGCGTGAAGCGCCATGCCGTTGCAACGGTGTGCGACCAGGCAAGCCCTCGCGTGTGCCCGATCAGGACCAGCGGCACGCCATAGAGCGAGGCGCCCGCCACGTCGACCTCGCCGGGAATCGTGAGGTGGGTCTGGTAGAGGCGCTCGGAGCCGTCCCAGGGGAAGTGGGGGTTGCCGTAGACGAGCCCGCGCCCGTTCTCGGTCGCCTCCGAGCCGAACCCGTAGGCGTTCGAGCCGATGTCGGGCTGGAGGAGCTCAAGCGCCGAGCCGTCCTCGAGCATCTCGCCCTGGCGCTGCTCGAGCGCCGCTGCGGCACCCGGGCCGACGGGGGCGGCGGTTGCGATGCCGGAGATCGTGGCGCCCGAGGAAGCGAGGATGCCGAGCTGGAAAAAGCGCCGGTAGACGTCGATCTTTCGAATCGGCCGGACCCAGTCCGCGCCGGCGCAGCGCTCGTCGGGGAGATTGCCGACGCCCGTGTCTTTTAGGTAGGCGTTGTAGCCCTTGACGTACCCCGCGACGCCGCGGCGCACTCCGCGCTTGGGCCCGGCCGGCGCCTTCTGAGCGATGAGGTCTTCGACGATGCGCTGCTGCTTGACCCACTGGAAGTAGACGTCTGCGTCGACGTTCTTGTAGGTCGCGCCGTTACCTGAGAATGTCCACGTCTCATCAGGCCCGAAGAACTTCGAGCGCTTGGCCGAAGTCGTCACGTACTCCGAAGCGATCGTGCACAGGTTGTCCTCGGCGAAGGCGTAGGCGTACCCGCCCGAGAGGCTCCGGATGTTCTTCGCCGTGATGTGCGGAATGCCGTACTTCGTCCGGCGCACTTCGGCGCGGATCGGCTGGCCGCCTCCCGAGCCTGCCTTGAGCGAAGTGTCGCCGGCCTGAGCGGTCGCGCCCGCGGGGAGGCCAAGCGCCAACGCCCCAGCAATGAGCAACGCACCACAAATCCGCCGAGTTCCTCCCATGTCACCGAAAGTGTAAGTCCGCCACCTCTCCGGGGCGCCGGTTCTCATGACCGCCGAGGGCGCCTATGACGCATTCCTTTGTCCAATTGACGCAATTTGCGGATTCGCCTTTCAGCGACCCCTTGACGGCGGCAAGATCTGTGTCTAGGTTGCTTCTTGCGGCCCGGGAGAGAGAACGAGCCACCTAAGCCAAGGTGGAGTCACTCTCGAAGGAGACGCGCAAAGCTTCATCACACGTAGGCTACGAGTGAGGCAGGCAGAGCGATGTCGCCACTGGGTCGCTTCTTCGTTCCCGTTCAGACCGGCCTTCCCCTGCGGCGGGCCGGCTCAGAGAACCTTGGGAGTCGTCCGAGCCTGTACCTACCGTGCGCGTTGCGGCCAGCTAACCGCCGTCGGCGACGTGGGCTTCTGCCGCCCTCGACGTCGCGCGACCGGGGCGCACTCCTCGGAGAGCTGGGCGCCACTTGATCCCCCCGGGCGCGGATCGGTGGCTAGCCCGCCCGCTCTCCACTGGGGTCAGACCCCTGAAGTGGCAAAACTCATCGCGCCGACGGTTCAGGGGTCTGACCCCTCAGGGTGAACCGAGCCGGGCCTTCCGTCCGTAGCATGAGACGTGATGGCGTCAACGCCAGACCTCGACCCTGCCGGCATCGCGGAGCTGGGGGCTGCGCTCACGCGGAACATCCGTCGCGCGGTCAAGGTCTCCGACGAAGTCATCCGCAACGTGCTCGTGGCTCTCCTCGCCGAGGGCCACGTCCTGATCGAGGACCATCCGGGGGTCGGTAAGACCGCCCTCGCCCGCTCGCTCGCACGTTCGCTCGAGGCGGAGTACGCCCGCGTCCAGTGCACCGCCGACCTCCTGCCGGCCGATGTCGTCGGCACGAACATCTTCAACCAGCGCGAGTCGCGCTTCGAGTTCCATCCCGGCCCGGTCTTCGCGAACGTTGTCCTCGTCGACGAGATCAACCGCACGTCGCCAAAGACTCAGTCGGGCCTCCTCGAGTGCATGCAGGAGCGCCGGGTCACGGTTGACGGCCATCCGCATGAGCTCGCACGGCCCTTCATCGTTCTCGCCACGCAGAACCCGACCGAGTACGAGGGAACGTACCCGCTACCCGAGGCGCAGCTCGACCGCTTCACCGTGCGCGTGTCGATGGGATACCCGTCCCCCTCAGACGAGGCGGCAATGCTTGCCGAGCACGCCGCGAGCGACCGCGTCGAGGACCTCGGCCCCGCGTGTGACATCGCCATGATCCGCGCTGCCCAGCGCGGGGTCGCATCGCTCCACGCAGCGGAGCCCCTTCGCCGCTACGTCGTCGCTGTCTGCGAGGCGACTCGCGCCGACTCGCGGGTCGAGCTCGGGGCGAGTCCCCGCGCCGGTCTCATGCTGTTCCGGGCATCGAAGGCGCACGCGGCGCTCGACGGACGCGATCATGCGCTGCCCGACGACGTGCAGGCTCTTGCCCCGGCCGTATTGGCTCACCGCCTTGCGCTCGCTCCCGGGGTCATCTCAGGTAACGCCTCCGAGGTCGTGTCCGAGGCGCTCGAGCGCGTCCCGGCTTTCTGAGAAACCGATGCGCTCGGCCGCCGGCACTGCAACGCTCGGGGGGGCATTCATGCTCGCGGGCCTCGCGTTCGGCTCACCTTCCCTGATCGTCCCAGGCTTCGCCCTCCTAGGGCTGGCGGCCGCGGCGATTGCGTGGGTCGAGCTTTCCTACCGCGGCGCTTCCATCGAGCGGGTGCCTGGCCCATCTCGCATCGTTGAAGGTGACGCGTATCCGCTCGCCCTGCGCCTTCGGCGCGGGCCCGTGCCGCCCCCCAGCGGCGATGTCTCGGATCCGCTGCTCGGAGGTCCGCTCCCCACCGGGCCGTTCCGCTCAACCGACATCGACGTCGAGATACGAATGCCGCGGCGTGGCCGCCACCGACTCGATGGGACCTCGTGGGTTATCCGTGACCCCCTCGGCCTTCATTCGCGCGCTGTCAAAGCGCCGCCCGGGGGCGAGCTACTGGTCCTTCCTCGGATCGAGACCGTGAGCGTCGTCGGCACGGCATCGGTCGAGGGGGAAGGCGCCGGCGCCGCCAGCGGCGGTGATGAGGGAGCCGCACAGATCCGCGAGGCGCGCGCCGTCGAGTTCGAGGTCGACGGCCTTCGCCCCTATCGTCACGGAAGCCCAGCTTCACGCATCCACTGGCCGGCATTCGCCAGAAGCGGCGAGATGCACGAGCGCCGGATCGTCGCGGGCGCCGAAGCGACCCCCCTCGTCGCACTTGACGCTGAGGATGCTGCCGATCTCGAGGCGCTTGATCGAGCGGTGCGCGCAGCCGCGTCTCTCTGCGTCCACCTCGCGCCTGGGACGGGTTGCGCGGTCCTCTTGCCCGGAAGCCGCGCGCCATCGGTGCTCGACGCCCGCCTCCGGGGGTGGCCTTCGCTCCACGCTCGCTTTGCGACTGTGCGCTCAGGCGCCCCGACTCGCCTACCTGCCCGCTCGGCAGGGCTCAGTGGCAGCGTCTTTTGGGTTACGGCCAGGGCGCCGGGGGAGAGTGAGATCCCGCGGAGTGCCGGGACGTCCCGACACTACCTCGTAAGCGCGTTTCAGCCTCGAGACCCGGTCGTCTTCGATGTCGCAGGCTGCTTCGGCACCCGGGTCGCATCGGGTCGGCGCTCGCGCGAGCGGGTCGTAGCATGAGCGCCGAGGCCCGCCGCATTCTCGCTTTCGTGGCTCTCGCGGCCTTCGCCTCGCATCACTGGTTCGCGGTTCTCGCCGAGTTCGACGGATGGCGGTGGGCGCTGTCTTCAGCCGTGGCGCTCGCCGGTGGCATCGCGCTCCTTCTTCTGAAGGAGCGCCCCAGAGCGATTCGCTACGGCGGCGGCCTTGCCGTCTTCATCGTGATGCTCGCCGGCGGACTCCTGGCGGTGGGCATACCCGCCGAGCGCCTCCTTCCAGGCGGATGGGGCGAGTTGCAGGCTGATCTCGTGAGCGGCCTCGCGGGCGTGAGCGAGATCGACACCCCCTACAGCGGCTCGAGTCTGTGGACCCGGCTGGGTATCGCAGCCGCGGCATCGCTCGCCCTTGCGCTTTCGATGACCGCGGCCTTCTGGCCTGGCGGCAGCGGAACGATCGGCCGGGCGACGGGCCTCGGCCTCCTCGTGGCGCTCTACGCCACCTCGGTCACCTGGGAGGCACCCGAGGGGGAGCTCGTTCGCGGCGCTCTTCTCTTCGTTGCGGTGGCGGCGGTTCTCTGGCTACCTCGCGTCGCGCTACCGAGGGCCGTCACTGCAACGGCCGCGATTGTCCTTGCGGTGGTGCTCGCCCTTCCCCTTGCGTCGCGCGTGGACGCGTCAGACCCCGTCATCTCGTACACGGACTGGACGATCTTCGGCTCAGAGGATCGTCTCACGTTCAATTGGAACCACACCTACGGGCCGCTCGACTGGCCGCAGGAGGGAACGGAGGCGTTCGTCGTGACGACTGATCGCCCCCTTTATTGGAAGACCTACGTCCTCGACCAGTTCGACGGGCGCTCGTGGACGCGCGGTGCTGGCGACTTCGGGCAGTTCGGCGCCGACTACGACCTGAGCGGTGCCTCGACCGAGCTGGCGGCGGCCCACCCCGAATGGGTGCGCGAGTTCGACGTCAAGCTGTCGGGCCTTCGCTCGCGCCTTGCGGTGACCGCCGGCTCCCGCGTTGCCGTCCAAGGGCTCGAGCTATCGGAGGTCTCAGGGGACGGCACCACCACCGCCGAGCGATTCGAGATCCCGGCCGGCAGCGAGTACACAGTGCAGGCCTACGTACCGGATCCGTCTCGCCGCCAGCTTCGCCGAAGCGACGGAAGCTTCCCGGCCGGCGCCGAGCGCTACACCACCCTGACGATCCCGGGAGCGCTCAGCCGAGCGGAGGAGCGCATCGGGCGTCCCGCACCGCTTCGCGCCGCGGTGGTGCCGCTTCGAGGAGAGCGGAGGAATCAGGTCGAGCGCCTTCTCCTCGCCGAGACGGAGACCATCGGCGAGATCGCGGCGGACACCTCCTACGGACGAGTTCTCAAGCTCAGCCGCCGCCTCACCGAGGGTGCGCGAACGCAGTTCGCGGCGGTCGCACGCATCCAGCGCTACCTGCTTTCGAACTACGACTACAGCCAGAACGTCGATGTGGTCCAGGACGCGCTGCCAGAGTTCCTCTTTCGCGACCGCAAGGGGTACTGCCAGCAGTTCTCGGGCGCGATGGCACTCATGCTCCGGATGAGCGGCATACCCAGCCGCGTCGTCTCGGGCTTCGGACCCGGCAGCGCTGGAGGCGAGGACAGCTATGCGGTGCGAGACACGGACGCCCACTCCTGGGTCGAGGTCCTTTTCCCCGGCATCGGCTGGGTAACGGTCGATCCGACGCCGGGCGGCGCCCCGGTGCGCACGACCATCGATGTGCCGACGTCCGCGACACAAGACGATGGCCGAGGCTTCGGCCTCGGGCGGGCGTTCATCGAGCGCGACACGCCGCAAGAGGGCCGGACCGAACGCGATGAGACCGCTTCGGCGACGAACGACGAGGGCGGCTCGGCAGTGCCGGGACTCGTCGTACTCGCGCTCTTCGGTTCCGGCGCGGGAGTGGCAATTCACCGGCGACGCAGGCTTCGCTCGCCTGCGGGGGCCGAGCTTCAGCTTCGCGAGATTCGCGATGCGCTCGCCGCGATCGGTCGAGCGGTGCCTGCCGGAGCCACGCTTTTGTCAGTGCAGGAAGCACTTGCCGCGAGCGCCGGAAGTGACGCCGCCCGCTACGCGGGTGCGCTCAGGGAGAGTCGCTACTCGCGGCGGCCCCGCCGTCGCCCGGGTCCCGCAGAGCGCCGCGCGTTCCGTTGGGCTCTCGCTCGAAGCGCCGGGCCCTTTGGGTGGTGGCGAGCGCTTCGCGCGGTGCCGCCAGGCGGACCGCGGGCCTGAGCCGGGCGCTCAGTGTGCGCGACGAACCCGGCTGACGGACGCTTCGAAGTTGGAGCAAAGCCGGGCCCACGCGTGAATCCGGCGCGCTTACGGTCGAGTTATGACCGCGTGCGGGTCCGAGCGTGGACAGGCATCGCCCGAGTACGTGGGCGTGGTCTGCCTCGTGGCGCTGATCGCGATGGCCGCGGCGGCTATCAACCTGGGGCCGGGATTCGCGGGGGCGGTCCAAGAGGCCTTTTGCCACGCGCTCGGCGCTTCGTGCTTGCCTGCTTCGCGTGGTCACGCCTATGGACCGGCGCTTCCGCTGGTCGATCCGGAGCTCCTTGCCTCCCAGCGGGACCAGCTCCTGGATCCCGACCCGCAGAACCGCACGCTCGAGCTCTCAGAGCTCTCGGCGTCCGAGCTCGCTTGGCTCGAGCTGAACGACCCGGAGGCCTATGGGGCAGCGGTCGAGGCTCGCTCGTGGTCTGAGCAACATGACCTTCTCCGCGCCGCCCTCGACGCAGACCTCAGCGCGTTCCTCGACTACAAGCGCTCGGGTGAGCACGACCCCAGAATGGACTACACCGACGACGGCTGCTCGGCTCCGGTGCTGGGCTCGAAAGGCCTCTCATACGACTTCACCGAGAGCTGCGAGCGCCACGATTTCGGCTATCGCAACGCGAAGCGGCTCGGGGTGTTCGATCAGCTGAAAGACCGCATCGACCTGATCTTCGCAAAGGACATGCGGGCCTCCTGCGAGGAGGTGATGGTCTTCGCAAGGAAGAACTGCCGCTTCATAGCCACCGCCTATTACGCGGGAGTGAGGGGCGCGGGGGGCTTCTGCGACCCGCCGGGACCGGTCGGCAGAGTCCCGGGCCCGTGCGCGCCTGAGCGCGGGTAGCGGCGGCCTTGCTTAGGTCCGAGCGTTCAGATTCCGAGGCCGCGAGCGCGCATCTCGTCGCGCTTTGCCTGGCGGACCTGGGCGAGCCTCGCCGCATAGCCAGGGTCCAGGTCGCCCGGGCTCCAGTCCATCTTGTGGTCCAACTGAACGTCGACCGAGGAGATTCCCGGGAGCGCCTCGAGCCGTTCGCGTGCGCTCGATGCGAACGACGCGCCCATCATGCAACCCGGCTCCGTCACCCCGATGCTCAGGCACACCGCGACCCCGGCTCCCTCATCGACGATCGCCAGGTCGCGAACGAGGCCCATCTCTACGATGCCGGCAGGCGCTCCAGCGACGGCGCTGCACGGGTCGATGACGGTGTTGAGCGCGGCCCTCACCTCGGCCTCGGTCATGCCGCCACCCCCCAAGGCTCGGCGAGCTCCGTGGAACGCGCCGGTTCGATCGAATCCAGGTCGAGATCCAGGATGCGCGCGATGTTTCCGCCCAGGATCGCCCGCTTGAGACCCGGCGTCAAAGGAGGCGCCCCGTAGCCCTCCATCAGCGCCTCGGGCATCTCGAGGTCCCAAAAGGCGTCGAGGAGCGGACGAGGATGGAGGGCCGAGCATCCCGTCCCCCAGACGATGCGGTCGGCCGCGCCGGCCATGATGAAGGTCGCCAGGATCTCGGCGAACTTGAGCGGCGCGTTCACGATGTAGGCGCTCGCGCCCTCGAGAACGACAGCGGCGTTTCGGTAGTAGGAGAGTTGGAGAGCGGTCTCCTCAAGGAAGGCGAACCCGCCGTGGACGATCTGGAACACCAGGTCGGGAAATGCGATGAGTGCGTCCTCGAGGTCGCGCGGATGAAACGGCTGGATCGGACAGCCTGCCATCGCGATCGCCTTGTGCACGGCGACGCTTCGGATACCGAGCTTCTGAGCGTGCTCCAGGATCGGGTAGACCTTTTCGGGATCGTCCATGCGCACCGCCACTCCGGTGCCGTCGTAGATGTCGTACGGGTAGAACTTGAGCCCGACGACCCCTTCCTCCTCGACCAGGCGGTCGACCTCTCCGATCGGGTCGGGATGGTCGGGCCAGATGCCCCCGAAGAGGGCCACCCGGCCCGGGTGGCGATCACGCAGGTCGCGCCCCACCCAGAGCGGCGACGCCCCGCCCTCGTAGAGGCCGTAGAGCGGGATGTCGTGGTAGATGCAGAAGTCGACCTGGCTCTCGGCGAAGAGTGCGTCTCCGAGGATCTCCGCGTCGACCCGGGCGAAGCGCTCGCGGTCGAGGAGCCAGCGTGGCTCGCCCCGTGGCGAGAAGACCCGGTGGTAGCCGTGGTAAAGGGATTCCACCACCTGGGCGGAGATCGGGTGCGTATAGCTCTCGGGAGGAGAGTTGTAGCCGTGGACGACGCCGTCGATTACGAGGGTGTCTCCGATCAAGAGCTCGGCCCTCTGATCACGCCGCGCGGCGGTCTTCCTTCAAGAACTCATCCAGCCGACCGCCGGCCTTTCGTCGCACCGCTCCGCGCAGGATCGGCGTCCAGCCGAGGAGAAGACCGGGCGGTCCCAACGCCTGCTTCGCCCATGCATAGAAGCTGAACTCATCGCGGTGCTCGACGATCAGCCCATTCTCGAAACGGAAGGAGGCGTGAATGTCGTTCACGACCGGTCGCCCGGTGTCGGTGAACTCATAGTGGGCTTTCCAGTGCGCGGACCCGGTGGCCTCGTCTGCTTCGTGCTCGAGTAGCTCGATCCGCAGGTCGCCGGGCGCCGAGGTCAGCATGCGCCACATCCCTCCGGCCGCCGGCCCGCGAAGATCCGTGAAGACCGGGTCGGAGAACTGAACGTCAGGGGCGTAGCACGCCTCCATCGCCTCGCCGTCCCCGGCGTCGAACGCCCGGTAAAAGCGCTCGATCGTCTGGGTGTTCTGCTCGCTCATCGTCTCACTCCCGTCATTGTCGCTCAGTTGTCTTGAAGAGATGGGGCGGGTTGCACCAGGCCGAGCTGGCTGAGGATCGTCGCGGCATCGAAATAGACCCGCTCGCAGACGAGACTGTCCTCCTCGAAGAGGAAGAAGGCCGTGCACCTGCACTCGAACGACTTGCCGGTGGGCGGGATGCCCCGCAGCGGCCCTTCGTGAGTGCCCTTGAGCATGAATTCGACGATCACTCCTGCGTCGGTGTGATGAAGCTCGATCAACTCGTTTCGCTGATCGGGAAACGCGGTGCGGGTGGCTTCGAAGTAGCCGCGGACCTCCTCGTCTCCGTCCCAGACGTCGCCGGTGGGGATGATCTCGTAGCGCGGATGCCCGAACGTCCCCATGGTCGTCTCGTAATCGTGGTGGTTCTCGGACTCCATGTGCTCAACCACGATCGCCTCGCGGCGGGCGCGCATGTCCTGGTCGGTCGTCATTTCCAGTCCTCCGGGTCGATGTCTTCTGACGGCGGCTTGGCCTCCAGCTCGACGCCGCACGTGGCGATGATGCGGGCGACCGCGCTGTAGTAGGCGCAACAGACGACGAGCTCGGTGGCCTGGCGGCGTCCGAGGAGCTCGAGCACGTCGGCGGTAAGCGCGCCATCCGCCTCCACGTCGCGCGCGACCGACGCGGCGAATCGCGCGATCAGCGCCGCCTCGTCGTCGAGCGCCTCGTGGTTTGCGGCCGAGGCGGCCGAGATGTCGGCTTCCGTCATCCCGATCGCGCGACTGATCGCCTCGTGCTGGACGCGCTCGTAGTTCGAACCCGTCTCATGAGCGACGGCAAGGATCGCGATCTCGCGCAGGCGCGGGTCGAGCTCGGAACGAAGCAGGATCGCTTGACCGAGGTCGGTGAGCGGGCCGAGGGTCGACGGCGCTCCCGCGAACATCCTCACGATGTTAAGCGGCGGTAGGGCTTTAAGTGTGGCGCGGGCCTCGTCGTCGAGATCCGCGTCCTCCGGGTACGGGATACGCGTCATGCGGAGGCCTCGTGCCCGGCTGCCGGAAGCCCCTCGGCGAGCCGGACAGCCGTCTTCGGGTCGTGAGTGGGGGCGACCAGGGTCGGATGGCGGCCGCAAAGCTCCCTGAGAAGCGCGGTCGAGCGGCGGTGCGCCTTCTCATTCTGAGCCACGCCGTCGACGACCCCCTCCTGAAGAGCAAGCTCGGAGTAGGCCGCGTCACCGGTGAGGAGCACCAGATGGTTCGCCTGTTCGACCACCACGGAGAGGTGGCCCATCGTGTGTCCCGGCGTGGGGACGAGCCGGACGCTCCCGTCATTCGTCAGCGCGTGGCTCGAGTCGAAGCACTCCCACGGATCGCTCTCGAACGAGATCGTTCGCGGATCGAGCCAGGCCGGGTAATGCGCGTTCAGGTAGCCGTTCAGGGGCCCGGTGCGCGCCATCGACATGGCCCTCTCGGTCTCGCTCATCACGATGTCGACGCCTTCGAAGTGGGAGAGACCGCCGGCGTGGTCGCCGTGCATGTGGGTCATGACGAGGCAGCGGGTGTCGGATGGCTCGATGCCGAGCCCCCGTAGTTGCGGGCCAACCTCCTCGTGCGGCTCGACCCAGCGCCGCTCGCTCGTTCTGACGAACGGGTGCCAGCGCGGCTGATAGCCGGGATCGTTCGCGCGAGAGCTCTCACCGGTGTCGATCACGATTGCGCCGTCGGGGTGCTCGATCGCAAACGCTCGAATCGGGAGTCGCGGCGACCACTTGCGGTCGGCGAGGACGTCCGCGACTCGCAGGGGGCGCGGGCCAAATCGCGCCTCGACATGGCGCGTCTTGATCTGGACCTCCCCGGTCTGGATCGCGTGCACCTTCACGGCCGCGAGTCTAACGCACTATCCATCGCGTTTGTCCAGGCGCAAGTACCATGGCTGGTGGTGGGAGAGGCTGCGACAAGCACCGGCACGGGGCTCGACAATGTGCGCTCCAGGCCTGGGGGGCGGAGCGCCAAGGTCCGGGAGCAGGTGCTCCTGGCGGTTCGGGCCGAGATCGAAGAGCGCGGCTACGGAGCGCTTTCGCACCGGGCCGTCGCCAAGCGCGCGGGCGTCGATCCGGCAACGGTCTACAGGCGCTGGCCGAGCCGTCCGCAGCTTGCCGCGGACGCCCTGCTCGAGATTGCGCGCGGGGCAGTGCCAATTCCGGATAGCGGCAACCTCGACGCCGACCTCACGGAGTTCCTCGACGCCATTGCTGCCGCCCTGTCTGATCCCCGGCTCCTCCAGCTCTTTCATGCCCTCTCTGCCGCCAGGACCGAGGCGGAAGACGATCTGCGCGAAATGCTCCATTCATTCTGGGCGTCGCGCTACCAGGGGGCTGAAGCAATGGTCGAGCGGGCAATCGAGCGCGGGGAGCTGCCCTCCGACGTCGACCCCCACGACGTGATCGAGCAGCTCGTCGCGCCGTCTTACTTTCGTGCGCTCGTCACCGGCGAGTCCCTCGACGAAGAGTTTCGCCGGCGCTGCGTGGCCGGCGCGCGCGCCCGACGCTAGCCGTTAACACCGAGCGCGGGACCGGGTTCCCACTCCGTACGCTCAACCGGCCCATGGACGCCCTCGACATCAACGGACTGACCAAGCGCTATCCGACAGGGGTGGAGGCGCTTCGCGACGTGTCCCTCCAGATCCCAGACGGAGCGCTGTTCGGCCTTCTCGGCCCGAACGGGGCGGGAAAGTCGACCTTGATCCACTGCTCGACCGGCCTCGCTGTGCCGACGTCGGGCGAGATCCGGATCTTCGGCAATGACGCGATCACGGACTACGCGGAAGCGCGTCGCGCCGTCGGCCTGGCGCCGCAGGAGCTGAACGTCGATCACTTCTTGACGCTCGAGGAAACGCTCGACTTTCACGGCGGCTACTTCGGAATGCCCAAGCGCGAGCGCCGCGAGCGCACCAAGGAGCTGCTCGATGCGTTCTCGCTCACCGAAAAGCGAAACGACCGCACGCGCACGCTTTCGGGCGGGATGAAGCGCCGGCTCATCCTCGCCCGGGCGCTCATGCACCGGCCCCGCCTGCTCATCCTCGACGAGCCGACCGCGGGCGTCGACGTCGAGCTTCGACTCGAGCTTTGGCATTACGTGCAGAGAATCAACGAGGAGGGGACAACCGTCCTTCTCACCACGCACTATCTCGAAGAGGCCGAGCAGCTCTGCGACCGCATCGCTTTTATCAATGACGGGCAAATCGTTGCGGAGGGCTCGAGTGACGAGCTCTCGGTGAAGTACGGCGTCTCGAGCCTCGAGGATGCCTACCTCGAGTTGGTCGGCCGCAAGGAGCTCTCGCGCGCCAAGGTGACGGAGATCGCGTCTTGACGGCTGCGCAGATCAGGCTCGCGACGCTTGTCCGCCGCGAGGTCAGCCGCTTCATGAAGATCAAGCGCCAGACCGTCGGCGCGCCTCTTTTGGAGACGTTCCTCTACATCTCCGTCTTCGGCGCCGCGCTCGGCTCGCGGATCGACGAGCTGAACGGCATCGACTACGTCGTCTTCGTGATCCCCGGCCTGATCATGATGGCGTGGGCGATCAACGCGTTCTCCAACAACGCCTCGTCAATCCTCCAGCAGAAGTTCCAGCGCGCGATCGACGATCAGCTCTCCTCGCCGGCCTCCCCTGCCGAGCTTCTCCTCGCCTTCTCCCTCGGCGGCTTCCTGCGCGGGATGCTCGTGGCCGTTCTCACTTTCACCGCGGCGTCCTTCCTGGTGGACCTGCCGGTGGAGGAGCCGCTCGTACTCATTCCTGCACTGTTCCTCACCGGGTTCTTCTTCGCCCAGCTGGGTGTTTTGGTGGGTGTACGCGCCGAGCAGTTCGACGACGTCTCGTTCGCCCAGACGTTCGTGCTTCAGCCGCTCATCTTCCTCGGCGGCGTCTTCTACTCGGCAGATCTCCTGCCCGACCCGTTCGAGACGCTCACGCAGTTCAACCCGATCTACTACATGATCGGCCTCGTCCGCTACGGCTTCCTCGGCTACGAAGAGACGAACATCGCCCTCTCGCTCCTCTTCCTCTCGCTTGTGACGCTCGGGCTCTTCGCGCTGAACCTCCGCCTGT
>JALZIJ010000090.1 GCA_030860375.1 Actinomycetota bacterium
GCGAGGAGAACCAGACCCTCGCGACGATCACGCTCCAGAACTACTTCCGCCTCTACCACAAGCTCGCGGGCATGACGGGCACGGCGCTCACCGAAGCCCAGGAGTTCATGAAGATCTACGAGATGCCGGTGATCGAGATCCCGACTCACCGGCCGATGGTCAGAGATGACGCAAATGATCAGATCTACAAGACGAAGGGCGGCAAGTGGCGGGCGCTCGTCAACGAGATCAAGGAACGGAACGAGGCGGGCCAACCGATCCTGATCGGCACGATCTCGGTCGAGGTCTCTGAGATGCTCGGCGCCGAGTTCACGCGGAACGGGATCGACCACGTCGTCCTGAACGCCAAGCCCGAGCACGCCCAGCGTGAGGGCGAGACGATTTCGCAAGCGGGACGCCTGGGTGCAGTAACGATCGCAACGAACATGGCCGGCCGCGGCGTCGACATCAAGCTCGGCGGCGACCCCGATGCGATGGCCCAAGCCCTTGCTGTCAAGAACGGCTTTCAGCCAGGTTCGGACGGCTACGAAGACGCGGTCGCGGTCGAACTTCCAGCCCTAAAGGAGCAGACCGCCGCCGAAGGCGACAAGGTCCGTGAGCTCGGCGGGCTGTACATCTGCGGCACTGAGCGCCACGAATCGAGGCGCATCGACAACCAGCTGCGCGGCCGCTCAGGCCGTCAGGGCGACCCGGGCGAGTCGCGCTTCTTCCTTTCGGCGGAAGACGACCTCGTGCGCCTCTTCGCCGGCGACCGGATCTACAAGATCCTCGACCGCCTCGGCCCGGTAGACGAGGACGGGCAGGAGTACCCCCTTGAAGCCAAGATGCTGACGAAGCAGATCGAGAACGCTCAGCAAAAGGTCGAGCAGCAGAACTTCCTGATCAGAAAGCGCGTCCTCGAGTACGACGACGTGATGAACGAGCAGCGGCGGGTCATCTACAGGTACCGCCGGGAGATCCTCGAGGGTCGCGACATGTCCGAGGTCGCGCGCGCCGAGGTGGGTGCCGTCCCCGAACGGCTCGTCAACGAGTTCACGACAGCGGACGTCTTCGAAGAGTGGGACCTGGGCGGGCTAGCGTCGATGGCCACCTCGATCTGGCCGCTCGAGGTGGACCTCGATTCGCTCGACCCGCAGACCTCGACCCGCGACGAGATTGCGGGGATGCTTTCAGACGACATCCTCTCGGCCTACGAGGCGCGCGCCGCGGAGTTCGGCCTCGAGCTCATGGGCTGGCTCGAGCGTCAAGTGCTCCTCCAGATCATCGACAACCGCTGGCGCGAGCACCTCTACGAGATGGACTACCTGCGCGAGGGCATCCACCTCCGCGGCTTCGCCCAGATCGATCCGCTCGTTGCCTACAAAAACGAGGGCTTCATCATGTTCGAGGAGCTCATGGCCGCGATCTGGCAGGAGTTCGCACGGATGATCTTCCACGTCGAGGTGAACGTCGAGCCCAAGCAGCGCGAAGCGCTCGAGGCGAAGGCTGCGCCGACGAACGTGAGCTATTCAGGTGGGACCGAAGACGCTCAGCCCTCAGCTCTCCGTGATGCAGCGGCTCAGACTGCACCGGCCGCGGCCGCGGGAGCAACCGCGACGGCAACCACCGCCCAGAGGCCAGGCGGAAACGGCGAGAACCCAGCAACGGTCGTCAAGTCGGAGAACGAGAAGCTCGGCCGCAACGACCCCTGCTGGTGCGGCTCGGGTAAGAAGTTCAAGAACTGCCACGGCCGCTAGGCCAAGCGCCGCCAACGCCAAGCGGCGCGAGCGCCCGGAAAGTCGTGCCGGGCCGGCCTTTGCGGGCGCTCGGGATGCGTCGGGGGGTGAGCCTCGGGATACCCTCGCTAGGCATGCGCCGTCCGCCGGACAGAACAGGCAACGCTTCTGTTGTCGAATGTCTCCTGGAGGCGTTGCGCGAGCATGATGACGCCGTCGTTGCGGCTCAGCTCCACCCCCACGTGGTTGCTGTCGGTCACCGCGGGCCCAGGCACGGGGTCGCTGAAGTTGTCGCATGGGCGAAGCCCATCATCGATGGACATCTCGTTTCGAGCGTCGAGGTGGACGAAGTGCGCGATATCGGCGAGGAGTGGGTCGCCGTAGGCGCGCGACGCCTGTGGCGCTGGGCGGAGACGGGCGACCTCGGAGACGAAGAGCCGTTCGGAGTGCTTTTCCAAATTCGCCAGGGCAAGGTCGTGAGTTGGAACCAGACGTTCGGCTCGCTCGCAGACGCGGTCGACGCGATTCCGGCCCGGTGATCCGAGTGAGCGTTCATCGCTAGCGAAGAATCGACTCCAAGGTGTGGAGCGAGAGAGAGGTGCGGGTCTAGAGACTTGACACACTGCGCGCATGCTGTTACACCTTGATGTGTATAAAGGTGTAGATGCCGAGGGTCATGAGCAGAACCAACATCGAAATCGACGTCGAGCTGATCGAACGCGTGATGTCGCGTTACGGATTTCGCACCAAGCGCGAAGCGGTGGACCGAGCCCTGCGGATGATGGTCGATGGAATCGAAGCGATGACCCACGAAGAGATCCGCGCAATGCGAGGAACCGGCTGGGGAGAAGACGGCCTCGAGCTGTCGGATATTCGTGATCGAGAACCGATTGAAGAACTGTGATCCTCAGCGACACGTCGGCATGGATAGAGCTCATCCGCGATGGCGACTCCGCTGTTGTCGAACGATTGGACCAACTTCTCGTTGAACGAGAGGTCGCGATCACGGAGCCGATCGCGATGGAAGTTCTCTCAGGAGCGCGGGACCGCGCTCATGCCGTGAGGTTGCAAAGCATGCTCGCCGGGTTGCCTGTGATGCATGTCCAAGGCCTCGCGGATTGGGAGCGGGCAGCCGCGCTTTACAGAACTTGCCGAGCAGCCGGAGTCACTCCCCGCAGTCAGATCGACTGCCTCATCGCGGTCGTCGCGATCCGCGAGGACGTTGAAATTCTTCACACAGACCGCGACTTCGACGAAATCGCCAAGCACACGTCGCTCCGGATCGCGCCCGTCTGAGAGGCCTATGCTTGGCCCCATGGCCGAGCCGACTCAGGAACGCACGATCGAAGAGCGCGTCGGCGACGCACGCGATGGGCTGACGCTCCTCGCGGACTACCTTTGACCCTGCTCAGCTCGACGCGCAGATAGAAAAACTCGAAGGGCAGATGCAGGCACCCGGCTTCTGGGACGATCAGGAGTCCGCAGCGAAGACATCGGGAGAGCACTCACGCATCGGCAAGCGC
>JALZIJ010000095.1 GCA_030860375.1 Actinomycetota bacterium
GTGTTCAAGCAGCTCGCGGCCGCGAAGTACCCGGCGGTCGTCGAGGGCGAGCCGTCGGCGCCTCCCCTCGGGGGCATCAACCTCGGAGTCTCCGAGTTCTCCGACAATTCGGATCTCGCCTTCGACGCCGCCGCGTGCCTGGTTCAGCCAGAGAACCAGTTGACGGCAGCCGAGCTCGGTGGCCTGCCGCCGACGCGGGAGGACCTCTACGATCAAAAAGAGATCGAGAAGGTCTATCCCGGCTTCTCTGATTTGATCCGGCAGTCGATCGAGGATGCCGCGCCGCGGCCCGTCACCCCTGCCTACACCGACGTCTCCCTGGCGATCCAGGGCGCCCTCCATCCCATCGGGGACGTCGATCCAGAAGACGCGAGCAGTGCCTACGACGACTTGCTCGAGCTCGTCGAGCAGGCTGTGAAGCGGGAGGGGCTGCTGTGAGGCGAACGCGGAGGTGGCTGACTGATGTCTGATCGAAGCCGCTCCGAGCGCAAGCTGGGCTGGATGCTGTGCGCGCCGGCCGTCATTGCCATGGTGCTGGTGACCGCTTATCCGATCGGTTACGCGGTCGTGCTCTCTCTCCAGGAGCTCGACCTTCGCTTCCCGGAGGATGGAGGCTTCGTCGGCCTCGCGAACTACGAGTCTGTTCTCACCTCCGGCCTGTGGTGGAAGGACTTCTTCAACACCTCTTTCGTCACCCTCATCTCCGTCGCGATCGAGTTGACGCTCGGGATGATCATCGCGCTCGTCATGTACCGGGCGATCTTCGGCCGGGGCGTCGTCCGCACCTCGGTGCTGATTCCCTACGGGATCGTCACCGTCGTCGCCGCGTTCGCGTGGCAGTTCGCGTTCGACCCGGATACGGGCTTCGTGAACGACTTGCCGCTGATCGCCGACGACAAGGCGTGGTTCGGCGACCGGTTCTCGTCGTTCGCGGTGATCATCATGGCCGAGGTCTGGAAGACGACGCCGTTCATGGCGCTGCTCCTGCTGGCCGGGCTCGTGACGATCGACGACGGCGTCTACGAGGCGGCAAAAGTGGATGGGGCAACGGCCTGGCAGCGCTTCTGGAAGATCACCCTGCCGCTGATGAAGCCCGCGATCCTGGTCGCGCTCCTCTTCCGGACCCTCGACGCGTTCCGGATCTTCGACAACATCTTCATCATGACGGGGGGCGCGCAAGACACCGAGTCGCTGTCGATCCTCGGCTACAACCAGCTCATCGAGCGGCTTAACCTCGGCTTGGGCTCTGCGGTCTCCGTCTTGATCTTCCTGAGCGTGTTCATCATCGCCTTCATCTTCATCAAGGGGTTCGGCGTGAAGATGAACGAGGGGAGGCCTGGCGGCTGATGGCAGAGCGACGCACCGGCAGAGAGACCGCACTGTGGTCGGTCGGGATCATTGCGATCATCCTTTTTTCGCTGATCCCGGTTCTCTGGATCGTCTCGCTCTCGTTCAAGGACCCCGCGACCATTACGTCCGGCGAAGGCCTCTTCGACCGCTTCTTCCCGCAGGAGTTCACCTTTGAGAACTACAGCGCGCTCTTCAAGGGAGGCCTCGACTCGCCGCTCCTGGCTCCGTTGATCAACTCGATCGTGATCGCGCTCATCGCCACCGCGATCGCGATCGTCCTCGCCGCCTTCGCCGCCTACGCGATCGCGCGGCTTGACTTTCCCGGCAAGGCGCTCGTCCTCGCGGGGGCGCTTGCGATCGCGATGTTCCCGCCGATCTCCACGGTCGGCCCGCTTTTCGACATGTGGAGGGCAGTTGGCCTCTACGACACCTACCTGGGCCTGATCATCCCCTACCTGACGTTCGCCCTGCCGCTCGCGATCTACACCCTCGTCGCGTTCTTCCGCGAGATCCCGTGGGACCTCGAGCAGGCGGCGCAAGTCGACGGCGCGACATCGTTCCAGGCGTTTCGCAAGGTGATCGTGCCGCTCGCGGCCCCAGGAGTCTTTACGGCCGCAATCCTGGTCTTCATCTTCTGCTGGAACGACTTCGTCTTCGCGATCTCC
>JALZIJ010000130.1 GCA_030860375.1 Actinomycetota bacterium
CATAACCGGATGCAGCGCATAGTTGGGGCAGTGCTCCAGCCGCGCTGCTCGCCGCAGCTCAGATCCCGTCGACCCGGGCCGCTGCCGTGCTCTCGAAGTGCTGAGCGAGCTCGGTCATCTTCGCCAGCAGCATCGCCGCCATCACGAGGTGCGTGTATGCGGTCTCGGCGTCGACCTTCTGGCCGGTCGGGTGTCCTGCCGCATTGCGGGTCACGCGCAGGAGATCGGCTACCGCATCGAGCGTGATGGCATCGGCTAGCCCGTCGGGCAGCGTCGAGCGGATCGGCTCCAAGCGCTTACGGAACTCGCCGAAGCGTCGGTACTGCGAGGTGCCGTCATCTAGCCGGAAGTTTTCGCTGCCGCCCGGCCGATTCTTTGCTGCGCGATTGCGATTTGGCGGGTTTGGAGCGGCGTGGTTCTGTCTACGCGGGCTTGACGTTGAGCAGATCGAGCGCCCGGGCCTGAAACTCGGTCGGCTTCGTCAGCCGGGTGAGGGTGTGTTCGGAGGCAGCGAAGCGGATCTCGTTTCGGCAGAGCGTGCCGAGATCGGCGATCAGGTCGTCGAAGTCGTGGGCGGCGTAGCCGTCGGTCGTGCGGGCGCTGGCGGCCTTGGCCTTCGCGGCCGTCGAGCGTTCGGCTGGCGCGACCGGGTCCGCGGGCGCCAGCGGCTCGGTGTCGGTGAACATGAGCGGCGCGAGCCTGGCGTGCAGCTCGAAGGCGACGTAGTAGGCGAGCATGCAGATGAAGGCGTGGGCGCGGACGCGATCCTCGAGGTGATGGTAGATCGGGCGGATTTCGATCGGGCCCTTCATCGTGCGGAAGGCCCGCTCGGCCTGCTTGAGCTGCTTGTAGGTGCGAACGACCGCCTCGGGGCTTGAGAGCTTGGTCTCAGGGCAGGTGGTGCGGATCACGTAGAGGCCGTCGAGCGACGCCTCGGCGGCGATCTGCTCGGACTTGCGCGCGTAGGAGAAGGCGCCGTCGGCGATCTGAAGCTCGAAGTGCTTGGCGAGCTTGAAGCGGTTGACGACCTTCCCGGCCCGCGTCCCGATCTTGCCGGCATCCGCGTTGCGCAGCGTCCCGCGCGGGCCCTCGACCATCGCCCGGACCTTCTCGAGCTCCGCTTCGGTCGCGCGCAGCAGGTCCTCGCGCTTTCGCTTGCGCTCGGCGGCGAGCGCCGGGTTTCGGCACACGACGAGCCGCTCGCCCGGGAACTGCCGGGAGGCGATCTCGACGAGGTTGACCTCGTCAAAGAGCCCCAGCTGGACATCGCCCGCCTCGACGAGCGTCTTGATCTGGGCGCTCTTCAGCGCGCTGACGAACTCGACCCCGGCCTCGGTCAGCGCGGCGGCGTGGGCCTTGGTCATCATCCCGCGATCACCGACGAAGACCACGTCGTCGATCCCGAAGCGCTCACGGACGGCCGCGATCACGCCCGACACGGTGCTCTGATCCTGCGTCGATCCGTCGTGAACCTCGATCGCTACCGGGCGACCCTCGGGCGAGCAGACGAGGCCGTAGTTGACCTGGGCCGTGCCCTTCTTGCCGTCACGCGAGTGCCCGAGCGACGCGAGCGGACACTTGCGACCCTCGACGTAGCTTGACGAGAGGTCGTAGAGCATGAACCCCTCGCCGGCGAGGTGGCGCCTGGCAAGCGCCTTCTCGATGCGCTCCTGGTGTCCCAACAGCCAGTCCATCGCGCCGAGCAGCTCAGCCTCCTTGACCTCTGCGAGCCCGAGCTCGGCCGCCAGCGTCGTCTTCGAGAAGCGACGCGTCGCCGACAGCTTGGAGCCCGGCCCGATCAAACGCTGCAGCACCATCGCGACGACGAGGTCTCGCTCGCGCCGACGCTCGCGCGAGATCAGCCGCTCGAGGTCAAGCGCGCGCAGGACGCCGAGCACCGCGGCGACGTGGCCGTGCGGCAGCGAGCGCTCGATCTGAAGCGCCTCGTCGATGTCGACAAGCGTCTTGCCCGCCAACGTCGCCTTGATCGCGTCGATTGCCTCCGCGGGCAGATGGGAGAGGTTGCCGACCGTCTCGTTCTTGACCTTGCCGCCCTCACGGTAGGAGCGGCGCAGCAGCGTCGTCTCGTAGGTCTTGCCCTTGTAGTGGCGACGTGTGGTGGAGACGTGAACGGCACCCTTACGCTGTCCCATAAGCGCATCATGCCACATCCATCGGACGCAATCGCGCTCTTTAGTGTCTACACTCACCAGCCAAAAAGAGCCCGATCGGCTCTGTAGAGCCAGATCGGGCCTCAAATCAGCGAAAACTTCCGTCTAGCTGCCGCTTCAGCTTCGCCCCGTCATCCGGTTTCGCCGCCACGAAGGCGCGCGCCACGCGCTCGAAGACGTGCTCGGCCGCAACGCCGAGCATCACCGATGAGGCCAGATAGCAGCGCGCGTTGAACGCGCGCAGCGCCTCTTCGAGGTAGCCGAGCGCCGCCGCCTCGAGACCCGGAGCTCGGTCGTGCATGCGCGCTAGGAAGCGATCCGGATCCCGCGGATGCCACGAGCCGGTTTCCACCACCTCCTTCCCGACCTCGGTCAGCCGCCATCGCCAGTTGTCCCATGAGCCGGAAGCCTGCTGACCGGCAGGGTCGAGGAAAATCAGACCC
>JALZIJ010000131.1 GCA_030860375.1 Actinomycetota bacterium
CCACTATCCAGCTCAGACAGAACGCTTGTCGGCGTCAACCGGGCAGCGCCCTCGTCGAGCGCATCCAGGTCGACGTGAACAACGACCTGAGTCGAATCGCCGCCCGTGGCAGTGGCTCCCGTCTCAGCCAGCGTGCCCTCGGCGAGTCGGACCAGCGCATCGGCGTTCGTCGTGCGCGCAGACGTGTGCTCGGGTGCGACACCACGCTCAGCTTCCTCGCACTCGTGGCTGCGCTCGCGAAGAATTTCCTCTCTTGCAAGCTCGAGCGCCCGAAGAAACACAGCTCCTTCGTCAGGCGACAGCCGGGCCCTGAGTCGGAGGCACCCATCCTCGTCAAGGTCCCAGGACGCAAAGCGAAGGGCTTCACGCTCACCCTCATCCGCTGACGCCTTGGCGCGACGATAGGAGCTGACAATCCGCTCGATCTGTGAGGCAGTCGCGTTGCGTGCGAGCTTGACCAACATCTCCTCATTTTCCGTATCTTCGGCGCGCGAGATTGCCCGCACCTTCGAGTAAGAAAGCTCGCCCTTTGCGAAGAGCTCCTGCGTCAGTGGCAGATCTGCGAGGCGGCGCGATACGCGGACCTGCTCCTGAGCCGTGCGCACCCCCACTCCGCAGTGCCACGAGAGCCAGTCGGCCATATGCCGTGCCCCCCAAACTTTCCTATACGCCTCTCGCCTGTCGTACTCGGCGACGAGAAGTAGCCACTGACACGTCTCAGCGCTGATTCGCGAGTGCAGCGTCGTGATCTCCGTCTCGAGCTCCAGGTCTGATCGCTCCGCCAACGTACTTTTGGATTGTGCGAACACTTGTTCGTATCCTGCAGGGAGCCTCGGACGGAACCGTCCGTACCCGAAAACGGGTACAAAACCGTTCCGCGGAACGCTTCAGCTCCGGCTCAGCCGCTGATTCGTTCGACTACGACCTCCGACTCACAAAAGGCCGCGAGCTCGCGCGAGAGCTTTCCACCCTGCCACGCGAGCGGCGATTCGCCCTCGTCCTCGCTCACCATCCTTGCACCCGGAATGCGGTCCGTCCATTCCACCGCGACGTCCCACGGGTGGCCAGGATCCGCGTCGTCATGGCTCGCCACGACAAGGACGGGCACGTCGAGTCCTTCGAGCGCTTCCACGCCGGAGAACGGCAACGACGCCGTCACCTCTCGGAGCGCCTTCGCGACGGCGTCGAGCGAGCGGTGGAGCTCGAGTCGTTGGCGGGCGAGCCGCAAGACCGTATCTCGCCACTCAGTGCTGTGGGAGCCGTCGTCGTAGACCTCGATGAAGCCCTCTACCCCATTCCGCTCGAGGCCGTCAGCGAGTCGGTCCCAATAGGCGACGGTCTCTTCCGATACAGGCTTGCCGAGGGAAGCCGGTCCGATAGCGACCAGGCCGGCGATCGCATCCGGCTCCGCTAGTGCGAATGCTGTCGCCGTGTGTGCGCCCATTGAGTGTCCCGCGACCACAATGCGCTCTCCCCCGCCGACCTCTTCGGCCACGGCGGCCATGTCCCGGGCCAGAGCGTCGTACGCGTACCCGTCGCCGTCGGGGGCTGGATCAGACTCGCCGTGCCCGCGCGCGTCATAGGTCGCAGAGGTGAAGCCGCGTCGCTCGAGTAGGTGCGAGCCGTGGGTGACGTAGCGACGCGCGGCCGTGATGCCGTGCGCCTGGAGCACGACGGGCCCCGATCCCGCGCACTCGCCCCGCAGGACGTTGCCATCCTGGGCACGCACCTCGAGCGGGCGCGCCTTGGCACTCACGCTCCGGCTAACCCTCTTGAATCGTGACCGAGTTGATGACAACTACGCCGAGCGGGGTTCCCGTCCCCTGGCTCGCAGGATCGCCGTAGCCCTCGATCGTCTCGACGACATCAAACCCTTCCGTCACCTCACCCGCAACTGCGAAGTCAGGCTGCAGTCCAGCGTCGGCGGATGTAACCACGAAGAACTGGCTGCCCGAACGGCCGGGCGGCTCAGCCTCGGTCTTGGCCATCGCGACGACGCCAGTCGTGTAGGCGACGTCGTCAGGCGGCGGCTCATCGACCGAGTAGCCGGGCCCCGGGCCCAAGCCTGTGCCGGCCGGATCCCCCGCCTGGACGACGAAGCCCGGGACGATGCGGTGAAACGGCGTGCCGTCGAGAACGCCGTTCTCCGCCAGGTACTCGAAGGAAGCGGCGGTCTTCGGGTTGTCCTTCGTGTCGAGGGCGATCTCGAAGCTCCCGCAACTGGTGTCGACAACAGCGGTGAGGCTCTCGGCGGAGGGCTCGCTGGGCGGAGGGTCGAGATCGAACTCTTGGGGCTCGGGGATATCAACGCTCTCGCAAGGAGCATCCACGGTGAGCGACGATTCGTCCTCCGGCGAGGCCTCATCATCGCCGCCACACGCGCCTAGCGCGAGCCCTAGGCAGAGAAGGAGCGCAAGGAGCGGAGCGAAGACCTTCGGCACGGCCGCAAGGCTATCCACCCCCTGCTTGCGATGATCCTCTTGTGAGTCAGGCCGACACCAGCGGACCGAGGAGCCCCGGGGACCGCATCCGGGTAGTCGGGCGAGCCCTAAACGGCACGGTCGCCAGAGCGCCGTGGCTTTGGCCCGTCCTGCGCGCGCCGATGCGCCGCTTCTTCGACGGGTCCGCGCAGGGATGGGACGAGCGGACAAACGCCGGCTCGCCCGAGCACCTGACGGCCCTGGCAGCCGGGCTTCTGCACGTCACGCCTTCCCCGGAGCGGGTCCTCGACCTCGGCACGGGCACCGGCGAAGCGGCCCTCCTGACTGCCCGCGAGTTCCCCACGGCAAGCGTTCGCGGGATCGACTTCTCCGAGCAGATGATTGCCGCGGCGAAAGCCAAAGTTGGCCTCGATCGAGATGGCCGGATTGCTTTCAAGGTCGCCGACGCAGCCGACATCCCTTGGCCCGAGGAATCCTTCGACCTCGTGGTCCAGCTGAACGTGCCGCCCTTCTTCAGCGAGATCGCCCGAGTCCTGAGGCCGGGCGGCCACGTTGTGATCGCCGCAAGCTGGGGCGCCGGGACGCCCTTCTACACCCCGGATGCGGTCCTCGAGCGTGGCTTTCGTCGACACGGCATCCACGAGCGCGCGGCGGGCGGAGCGGGGCCTGGCCTCTTCTGGGTCGGTCGCTTCGGGGATCTCGGCCTCCGCACACCCATCTAGATTGATTGTCGTGCCCTCCGAGCCGAACGAACCCACACACCTCCTCCTCGTCAATCCCTCGTCGGGGGGTGGGCGAACGAGGAAGCTCTTGCCGACGGCACAAGCAGCTCTCGCCGACGGAGGTGTCGAGCACAGGGTCGTGCTGACCCAGAACATCGAGCACGGCCGCGAGGAAGCACGCGAGGCCGCCGAGCGCGGTCAGACCGTGATCGTCATGAGCGGTGACGGACTGATCGGCCAGGTGGGTGGCGAGCTCGCAAACACCGGCGCCGCGATGGGGATCATCCCCGGGGGCCGCGGCAACGACTTCGCACGCGTATTGGGCGTCCCCGACGATGTGGAGGAAGCGGCGGGCCTGATCGCCGGCGGGATGACCCGGGACGTGGACGTCGGCGAGGCGAACGGCGCGCGCTTTCTTTGCATCGCGAGCTGCGGCTTCGACTCCGACGCGAACAGGATTGCGAACGAGGTCAAGCGCGTCACGGGTTCATTCGTCTACGCATACGCGGCTATCCGCGCCCTTGCGGCCTGGAAGCCGGCCACCTTCACGCTCACGTTCGATGGCGAGCGCATCGAGGTCACTGGCTATACGATCGCCGCGGGCAACTCGAAGGCCTACGGCGGCGGGATGTTCATTGCTCCCGATGCGGAGCTCGACGACGGGCTCCTCGATGTCGTCTCGATCGGCCATGTGTCCAAGGCGCGCTTTATCCGCGGTCTTCCCGACGTTTTCAAAGGCGAGCATGTGCATAAGCCCGAGGTGACCGTCCGCCGCTGTCGCGAGCTCGTGATCGAAGCCGACCGCCCGTTCTCCGTCTACGCCGACGGCGACCCCGTTACCGAGCTACCGGCGACCCTTCGAGTTCTGCCGTGTGCTCTGCGAGTGATCGTGCCACCGTCCAGCGCGTCGTGACACCTGCCGCCCGATCTGCGGCCAGCCCCGGCTTTCGCGCAAAGGTCGCGCTTTCCCGTGCGGTGGGGCGGCTCTCGCGGCGCTCAGGCAGAGGCGGCGGCACCACCCTTCCCGGACGCATGCTGCTTCGGATGGCGCCTGATGCGATCGAGCGCCTGGGCTCGAAGCTCACCGGTGGCTCGACCGTCATCTCAGCGACCAACGGCAAGACGACCACGGCTGGCATGCTCGCCTCCGCGCTCCGCGAGGCCGGGCGAACGCCGGTGCACAACCGCGCCGGATCGAACATGACCTGGGGCGTTGCCACGGCACTCTTGGACCAAGAGGACGCGGAGGGACTCTTTGAGGTCGACGAGGCATGGCTCCCCGCGATCGCAGAGGCGCTCCATCCGCGGCTCATCGTCCTCTCGAATCTCTTTCGCGACCAGCTCGATCGCTACGGCGAGCTCGAACGGCTCGCCGACGAGTGGGCCGAGATGATCTCTCCGCGCCAAGCCGCCGACAGCAGGGGGCTCGTCCTCAACGCTGACGACCCACTGATCGCGGATCTGGGGCGCGACGAGAGCCTTGCTCGGCGGCCTGAGGTGACCTTCTTCGGCATCGAGGACCCTTCGCAGGCGCTGCCCGGCCTCCAGCACGCCCACGACGCCAAGCATTGCCGGCGCTGCGGCGCCCCTTACGCGTATGAGCGAGCGTTCGTCGGCCACCTCGGCCACTATTCCTGCCCGAACTGCGACGCCGACCGACCCACGCCCGACGTTGCTGCAACGCGGATCGAACTTGACGGGATGCGCGGCTCACGGGTCGAGGTGGCGACGCCCGTGGGGACGTTCGAGCTGCGCCTCCCCCTCCCCGGCCTCTACAACGTCTATAACGCGCTGGCGGCGCTCTCTGCGGCGCTGCAGCTGGGAGTAGAAGCTCGGAAAGCAGTCGCGGGGATCGAGCGGACGGAGGCAGCGTTCGGCCGCGTCGAGACGATCCCCATCGCCGGCAAAGAGGCGTCGATCCTCCTCATCAAGAACCCAGCGGGCGCAAACGAAGTGATCCGCACACTGAGGCTCGAGAACGAGCAGTACGGCGACGAACAAGGCATTCATGTCTGGATCGCGCTGAACGACAGGATCGCCGACGGACGTGACGTCTCGTGGGTCTGGGACGCCGATTTCGAACTCCTCGCCGGGTCGGTCGCACGGGTTACGTGCGCGGGGACGCGAGCAGCGGAAATGGCTGTGCGCCTAAAGTACGCGGGACTCGACCCGGGGCGGATCGGCGTTCAAGAAGGGATCGGGCATTCGCTCGACGCCGCCGTCGCCTCCGCGCCTGCCCGCCTCTTCGCCCTCCCGACCTACACCGCGCTGATCGAGCTTCGGACTCTCCTGGCCGGTCGCGGCCTGGCGAAGGCGTACTGGGAATGAGCGTGAGCGCAGCGGAGGAGACGGTCATCTGGCACGACGTGGAGAACGGCTCTTACGGGGCCGACTTCCCGATTTGGCGAGAGCTTGCCGCGAGAGCCGGCGGCCCGATCCTCGAAGCAGGGTGCGGAACCGGGCGGATTGCGCTCGATCTGGCGGCGCGCGGTCACCATGTACTCGGCGTTGATATCGAACCCGTTCTCGTCGCGGCGTTCTGCGAGCGGGCCGAGGCTCGGGGACTGGAGGCACGTGCCGAGACCGGCGACATCCGCGACCTCGATGTGGCGGGCGAGTTCGCGCTCGTTCTTGTGCCGATGCAGACGATCCAACTCCTCGACGGAGCCGATCAGCGCCGAGCGGCGCTCGAGAGCATGCGCGGCGTCCTGCGGCCGCGCGGCATCGTCGCGCTCGCAATCGTCGAGGGCGACCTCGGCGCGAACGCTCCTGGCCCCGAGCTCGGTCGTCCGCTTCCCGACGTAAACGAGCTCGGCGACTGGGTTTACTCCAGCCTGCCGATCGAGCTCCGCGAGGATGCCGGGTGCATCGTCATCTCGCGGCTTCGCCAGATTGTGGCGCCGGATGGCGATCTCACCGAAGAGCGTCACGACCTCTCGCTGGCCGTGCTCGACGCAACCTCGCTCGAAGCGGAAGCCGCGGCAGCGGGCTTAGCCCCCACGGGCCGGCAGGAGATCAACTCGACCGAAGCGCATGTCGGGTCCCGCGTCGTGCTCTTGGAGGCCGACTCGTGAGCACGCTTCGCCTCCTCACCCTCTATCCGGATCAGATGAACATCTATGCCGACCGCGGCAACATCATCTTCTGGCAGCGACGCTGCGAGTGGCGAGGCATCGGCTTCGAGCACGCAAGTGCAGGTCCGGGCGAGCGCGTCGATCCGGCGGCCCACGACCTCATCTACATCGGGGGCGGCCAGGACCGCGACCAGCAGCTCGTCGCCGTCGACATGGTGAAGACGAAGCGCGAGGGCCTTGCGGCAGCGGTGGCTGACGGTGCGGTCCTGCTCGCCGTGTGCGGCGGCTACCAGCTCCTCGGTCACTCCTACCAACTCGGCTTAGAAAGGATCCACGGCCTCGGCCTGGCCGATCTGGAGACCGTGCGTGAGGATGGTCCACGCCTGATCGGCAACGTCGCGATCGAAGTCGACCTCGGCACCGGCCCCAAAGTACTGGCGGGCTTCGAGAATCACGGCGGGCGCACATACCTCGGCGCGGACGCAAAGCCGCTCGGGCGCGTCATCAAGGGTCACGGAAACGACGGGAAGAGCGGCTTTGAAGGCGTCCGCCTCGACAACCTCTTCGGCACCTATCTTCACGGTCCTCTCCTGCCGAAGAATGCCTGGCTCGCCGACCGGCTGATCCAGCTCGCGATCGCACGGAACGAAGGCTCGGAGCCCGACCTCGAGCCCCTCGACGATGAGTTCGAGGCGGCAGGACACAAAGGTGCGCTTGCGGCCGCGATGCGGGGCTAAGAGTCGAACTCGGCGATCGTCCAGTTGTAGTCGCCGTACTTGATTTGGCCGTTGAACTGGCCTTTGCTGTCGAGCTGTCGGGCGATCTCGGGTAGGTACCGCGCCACGTAGTCGACGTGGCCCCTCCGGCCCTCAAAATCGCCTGCGTAGAGCTTCATCAGAGACGGCAGGGTCAGCTTTCTCGCGGATGTATCGAGGTGCGTCTCAGCTGCGAGATACAAGCGAGCGGCGACGTCGAGTTGCTCGTCGAGCCCGTCCGGTTCATACGCGCGGATCGGTGGACATGACGTAGCCGCGCAGTTGAGCGCGAAGTGGATGCGAGGATCGACGGCGCTTGGGGCCGCCTCCAGCCGTGGGTCGCTCGAGCCCAACGTCCGACGCAGTGCGTGAGCCGGCTTTGCGTTGCGCCGAAGGACACCGTGTTCGATCACGTCGAGGCTGAAGAAATCTCCTCCCACGTCGTAGCCGACTTTGCGAAAGAGCCCGCGGTGACGCAAGAGGCTGCCGCTGCGGGGTCGCTCTTTGAACTCGTGAAGGACTCGGGCGTTGTAGACGTTCACCCAGAAGGCGATGCGGACAGCGTCTCCGTCGATCGCGTAGGGGTTGATGCTCGCGAGGTCTGAGGCAAGATCGCCAGTGCGTCCGAGATCGTCCCCGCGGGCTGCACTCAACAGCATCGCGACGGCAGTCTGTGCGTCAGTGGCCACTCGACCCGAAGCCGCTCTCGCCCCGCTCGCTTTCGCCGAGGGCGTCCGTCTCCACCGGGCTCAACGAGGCGAAGGGCACGACGAGAAGCTGGGCGATGCGGTCGCCCTTGGAGATCTCAAATGCCTCTTCGCGATCGGTGTTCAGGAGGAGTACGCGCACCTCACCGCGGTATCCGGCATCGATCAGGCCGGGTCCATTGACGAGCGCAATCCCGTGGCGCGCGGCCCAGCCAGAGCGTGGAAGCACCAATCCGGCGTAGCCTTCCGGAATCTCGACAGCTATGCCGGTGCCGAGGCTCGCTCGGGCTCCCGGGTCGAGCTGAGCGGATTCAAACGCGTACAGGTCAAGGCCGGCGTCGCCCGAAGTGGCACGGGTCGGCAGCTTTGCCGTGGCCGCGAGGCGACGGACCGGCAACTCGCCCTGGCTCAAGCGAGACGTCCGTTGACCGAGAACTCCTCGAAGCGGTGCGCCAGCGCCTTCGGCACCTTGACGCTTACGCGGACTCCCTCGGCGCTCTCTTCGCGCTCCAGATCTCCGGCCAGCTCGTATAGCTCGGCAAGGCGCGCGCCCTCGCTGTAGGGGACCAGTAGCTCGAGTGGCTCCAGGGTTCGTTCGAACTCCACCGCGATCCGCTCGCGCAAGGAATCCAGCCCCTCCCCCGTTTCGGCCGAGACGCCGATCGCGTCGCCGCGGCCAACCAGGAGGCGGCGGCGGTCCTCATCGCCCAAGAGGTCGATCTTGTTGAAGACGACAAGGCGTGGACGCGCGCCGGCCTCCATCTCTTCGAGGATCGAGTTGACCGCGGCGATCGAACCTGCGCGTTGCTCGTCAGCCTCCGACGCATCGACGAGGTGGACGATGAGGTCGGCGAGGCGCGTCTCCTCAAGCGTTGCCTTGAACGCCTCGACCAGTTGATGCGGAAGCTTTCGGATAAAGCCCACGGTGTCGGTGAGGAGATAGCGGCGCCCGTCGTGCTCGTAGGCACGCGTCGTCGGGTCGAGGGTATGGAAGAGGCGCGAACCGACGCTCACCCCCGCGCCCGTGAGCGCATTGAGGAGGGTCGACTTGCCGGCATTTGTGTAGCCCGCAAGCGCGACCGCGGGCACGGCTGACTCCTCTCGACGCGCGCGCATCGTCTCGCGACCGCGCTCGACCCCGACGAGCTTTCGCCGAAGGGCGGTGATGCGGTCGCGGGCAAGGCGGCGGTCGGTTTCGATCTGCGACTCGCCCGGGCCCCTGGTGCCGATGCCGCCGTCCACGCGCCCCGCGCCGAGGCGCTCCAGATGCGTCCAAAGGCCGCGCATGCGAGCGAGGTTGTACTCGAGCTGCGCGAGCTCGACCTGAAGCTTGCCCTCGGCCGAGTGCGCGTGGTCGGCGAAGATGTCCAGGATGACCGCAGTCCGGTCGATCACCGGGACGTCGAGGGCCGCCTCGAGATTTCGCTCCTGACGCGGGGCGAGCTCGTCGTCGCAGGCAACGAGGTTTGCCCCCGACGCCTTGATCGCCTCCTTTACTTCGGTGAGCTTGCCACGGCCGAGATAGCGGTCGGGATCGGGCTCTGGGCGGACTTGAAAGACCTCGCCCGCGGTGGCGACGCCCGCCGTACGAAGGAGCTCTTTCAGCTCGGCCAGTGGGTCGTCTTCAGGCCTCGGCGTCTGGGGCAGAGCGCCGATTGCGAGCGCACGTTGTCGCGCACGCCGGGTACGTAGACCCGCGTGAGAGCCGTTGGTGTTGGTGGGACGCTCCACCCGACCGATTGTAGGCGTGAGCGAGGACCGTCAGGGGCAGACGTACGGCAAGTCCGGCAGGCGGTCCGCCCTGAGGCCGATATCGCCGATGATCACCCGTGGAGGTTGAGGATAGGCTCACCAGATGAAGATCTTCGTCACCGGAGGAACCGGGTTCATCGGCGGCCACGTCGTGCGCATGCTTCGCGAGCGAGGCGACGAGGTCACGGCGCTCGTCCGCTCGCCCAGAAAGGCCGAATCCCTCCGCGAGCTCGGCGCGGAGCTCGTTGAAGGCGACCTCTCCGACCGGAACGCGATCGCTACGGCCATGCGGGGATCGGACGCGGCCGTCCACGGTGCGGCCGTTTTCGAGGTCGGCATTCCTCGCTCGGAGCACGAGGCGATGCATCAGGCGAACGTCGTCGGGACCGAGAACGCCCTTGGCGCCGCGCGTGATGCCGGCGTTGGCAAGGTCGTCTACATCTCGACGATTGCCGCCTTCGGCAACACGAACGGCGAGGTAGTCGACGAGAGCTACGACCACCCCGCCCAGTCGTTCACGTCCTACTACGAAGAGACGAAGTACGAAGCCCATCAGGTCGCTAAGGCTCTTATCGCCGATGGGCTCCCCTGCGTGATGGTCCAACCAGGCGGCGTCTACGGCCCCGACGACCACTCTGCCATCGGCAAGCAGATCCTTGACTTCGCCTCCGGGCGCATGCCGTTCGTCCCCTTTCCCAAGCTGGGCATGACCATGGTCTACGTCGAGGACGTGGCGGCCGGCGTGCTCCTCGCGCTCGACCGTGGCGAGGTCGGTCAGTCCTACGTCCTGGGCGGCGAGATCACGACGATGCGCGACCTCATGGACTCGGTCGCAAAGGTCACCGGCAAGCGCGAGCCGCGCGGCAACGTCCCGACGGGTCTCCTCAAGGCGATGGCACCCGCGGGTCCCCTCATCGGCAAGCTGATGGGCCAGCCGCCGAACATGCGTGAGCTGATCTCCTCGTCGGACGGAGTCACCTTCTGGGCCTCCTCGGACAAGGCCGAGGCAAAGCTCGGCTACGCGCCGCGTCCGCTCGAGCGCGGCCTTCGCGAAACGCTCGAGGCCGAGGGCAAGCTCGCCAGCTAGGGCGAAGAGCGCCTAGGCGGCAGCGGGCGCAGTCTCGGGAGTGCGCGGCGCAGGCAACAGCGCTGCCGCCGCGATCACCGCGCAGAAGGCCGCAGCCCGAAGCACGATCCCCAGCGCGTCGCCACCGATCGGGTCGCCGAAGACGAGGACGCCGCCGGCAATCGCCGTGACGTTCCCAGCTATCGATGAGAGGGCGATCACCTGGATCGGCGGCCCGATCTGAAGCCCACGAGCAAGGGCGAAGAAAGCCAGCACGCCCACGCAGACCGTCAGAAGCGCCCAAGGACTGAGGAGCGCAATCAGGCCATCTTGAGCGACCCCGCCGGTGAGCGCCTTCGTCGAGACGTTGCCGACCCCCACGAGGATGCCTGCCGCAACGCCGAGCATGACGCCGCTTCTGAGGTGATCGCCGTGACGCGTTCCCGTGTGCAGAAGCGTTGCGCCGACCGCGACGAGGGTCCCTTCGAAGGCCAGGAGCGCGGCAAACGAATACGCAGAGTGATGCTCGGAAGCCTGAGCCGTCACCGCAAGCCATGCCAAGCCGATCGCCGAGAGGCAGAGGCCCGCCCATTCGCGGCGCCCAAGGCGGATCCCGAAGATCTTCTGCGCCGGAAGGGCGAGAAGCGCTAGACCACCTGCGGTGACCGCCTGAACCATGGAGAGAGGCGCGAGAGCCATCGCGACGACGTGGAAGCCCCAAGCGACGGCGGCAACGGCAAACCCGATCAGCCACCACTTCGAGCTGAAGAGCGCGATCGCGCTCCGAAGCGGCTGTGTGAAGCGAACCGTCGGCGCGTTGGTAGCCCCCCGGTGCTTGCAGAGCACGGCGACGTTTGCCGCAAGGGCGGATGCAACCGCAAGGATGAGTCCAAGCTCCGACACTCCACGATGGGATTCGACGCGCTCGGATGCGCCCTTGAGGGATCGGGTGTTAAGTGGACGTTTTGACGGTCTCAAAGATGCGCTCGCGAGCGGACACGGATGCCCTCAGGCGGAAAGGTGTTCGCGCATGCGCTCGACCGCCTCGGTGATGCGCTCGTCAGGGGTCGTCAGGGAGATTCGAAAGAAGCCCTCGCCCGACGGCCCGTACATCGACCCCGGTGAGACCACGACCGCTGCCTCCTCGAGCACCAGCTCGGCAAAAGAGGCCGACGTGTGGTCCTCTGGCACCGGCGCCCAGACGTAGATCGTGCCCTTGGGCGAATCGACCTCGACGCCGATGTCGCGAAGCGCTGAGACGACGAGGTCGCGTCGGCACTCATAGACAGCGTTCATCGTCTGGATGGAGTCCGAAGGCGCGTTGAGCGCCGCGGCGCCGGCAAGCTGTACGGCTTCGAAGAGCCCGGAGTCGACATTCGTCTTCAGGCGCCAGTACGTCGCAATCGCATCGGCGTTCCCGAGGATGGCGGCGCAGCGCCAGCCGGTCATGTTGAAGCCCTTCGAGAGCGAGAAGACCTCGACGCCGACCTCCTTGGCACCGGGAGTGGCGAGGAAGCTCGGCGCGACGTAGCCGTCGTATGTCGTCTCGGAATAGGCATTGTCGTGAACGACGAGGAACTCGTGCTCGTTCGCGAGCTCCACCACGCGCTCAAAGAAGCCTTCGGGCGCAATCGCGCCCGTCGGATTGTTCGGATAGTTGAGGAACATCAGACGTGCTTTCGAGATCGCGAGCGGATCGATCGCGTCGAGGTCAGGTATGAAGCCGAGCTCGGGCTCGAGCGGAAGAACAACGGCGTCGGCGCCCGCCAGGACGGGCCCGCCCGTGTAGACGGGGTAGCCGGGGTCCGATGCGAGGGCGATGTCCTCTGGGTCGAGAAAGGCGAAGCAGAGGTTGTAGATGCACTCTTTGGCGCCGATCGCGGGGATGACCTCGGTCTCTGGGTTAATTGCGACGCCGAACCGGCGGTCGTAAAAGCGCGCGAGGGCCTCGCGGAACTCGGTGCGCCCGCGGTTCGAGGGGTACTGGTGAGTCGAGGGATCCCCTAGCGCCTGCTTCATCGCCTCGACGATGTGCGGATAGGTCGGCGTATCGGGGTCGCCGATGCCGAGCGAGATGACGTCGATTCCGGCCGCTTTCTTGTCAGCGACCTTGCGCTCGAGCTCGGCGAACATGTAGGGCGCGATCGCCTCGAGGCGCTTCGATGGATCGGTCCGTGCCATCAGTCTTCGAACTTATCCGAGTTGTGCGAGCGTGCGAACGAGCTCGGTCGAAAGCTCACCCCGGCAGATCGGCTCGGCCGTGCCGATCAGGGTCACGTCGAGGTCGGGGGTGATCTCGACGGTCAGCTCGCCGCCGTCGAGCCGGACGGTCAGAGGGCTGGGCGCACCGTCGAGAAACGCCGCCACAGCAGCTCCCGATGCCCCGGTCCCGGATGAAAGCGTCTCCCCTACCCCACGTTCGAAGATCCTCGCCCGCACGGTCGAGCCTTCCAGTCGGGTGAACGAAACGTTCGTGCGGTTCGGGAAGAGCTCCGTGTTCGACTCAATCCCCGGGCCGATCTCGTCCAGGTCGAGTGACTCCAAATCGTCGTCCACGAAGACAACGCACTGGGGATTGCCGACGTTGACCGCCCGGTAGGACCACTCGCGCCCCGCTGATGTGAGCGTCGCTGGCGCTTCGGCGCTTGCGCGCCCGATCGACATTGAGACCCGGCCAGGGCCGATGATGGTGGGCCTCACGGGTCCCGCCTTCGTGATCACGGAGAAGGTCTCCTCATCGGTCCAACCCGCACCACGCAGATAGAGCACAGCCTCGCGGGCGCCGTTTCCCGACAGCTCGGCCTCCGAGCCGTCCGGATTGAAGATTCGAAGCTCGGCGACATGCTCTGGTTCCTCGACGGGAGTCAGGAGGAGCACACCATCCGAGCCGACGCCGAAATGGGGATCGCAGATTCGCTTCACGTGCTCGGGCATGAGCTCGAAGGGGAGCGCCGCCGCCTCCAGGATGACGTAGTCGTTTCCGAGTGCTTGCCACTTTTCGAAGCCCACTTTCAAAATCGCAACCGAAACATACGAGTCGTGTAACGGCCCATCCTGCGGGTAGACCCAAATATGGAAATGCCGGCAGACCTCAACCCCTCGACCCTCGCCGTGACGACGGGGAGATCAGCCCCCGTGCCCGGAGGTCCTCTGAACGTGCCGCCGGTGCTCGCGTCGTCATTTCATGCGGGCACCGAACAGAGCTACGCGCGTGACGGCAACCCGACCTGGGAGGCGTTCGAGGCGGCGATCGGCGCCCTGGACGGAGGCGCGGCCGTTGCCTTTAGCTCGGGCATGGCGGCCTCGGCAGCAGTCCTTGAGGGCCTTCCGCCGACGGGCCACGTGGTTATGGCTGACTCGGCCTACGCGGAGGTCCGCGGGATGCTCGAGGAGCGTGAAGCCGCAGGACGGCTCAGGGCAACGTTCGTTGACGTCACCGACGTCGAGGCCACCGCTGCCTTGCTGCCCGGAGCCGACATGCTCTGGCTTGACGCGATCTCGAATCCCTCGCTCGACGTTCCGGAACTGGACGTCCTGGCGCAGGCCGCCCACGATGAGGGGGCGCTTGTCGTCGTGGACGCCACCCTCGTCACCCCGATCCTCCAGCGACCACTCTCGCTCGGCGCCGACATCGTGGTTCACAGCGCAACCAAAGCCATCGGTGGGCACTCCGACTTGCTTCTCGGCGTCGTGGTGGCACGGACCGAGGCGGCCGCGGGGCGCCTTGTCGACACCCGCACCATGTTCGGAGGCGTGCCAGGGACCCTCGAGGCATGGCTCGCACTTCGCGGGCTTCGAACGCTCCCGCTGCGAATCGAGCGCGCGCAGGCCACCGCTTCGCTGATCGCTCGGGATCTGGCCGAGCGCGACGACTTGAAATGGATCCGCTACCCCGGCCTCCCCGGGGATCCCTCGAACGCGACGGCGAAGCGACTCCTCGACGGCCCCGGAACCATCCTCTCCTTTGAGCTGGAAGGAGGCCTCGAGCGCGCAGAGGCGGTCTGCGAGACCGTCGCTCTCATTACCCACGCGGCCAGCCTCGGAGGAGTCGAGACGTTGATCGAGCGCCACGGACGCTGGCGCTGCTCGACCTCAGACGTGCCCTCCGGCCTGCTGCGGCTGAGCGTGGGTTGCGAGCATCCCGAAGATCTTTGGCGCGATCTCGATCGCGCCCTCAGCGCTACGTCCGTGCGCGTCTGATCCGCACGGCGTAGACCAGCGCCGAGGCCGCGAACAGGACGCCGCTCAAGAGCAGCCACCGCCCGAGGTACGGATCTGTGTCGAGACCCGTTGTCTCGATGAACTCAGCCTCACCGAAGCCGAGGATGAGCGGAAACCAGACGATGAACGCAAAGCCCGAGAGGAGGGCCGGGACGCGCAGGTAGTTCAGCGCCGGCGGACGCGTCGACGTCGCGTCTCGGTCGGCGAGCGCCCGGCCGGCGACGAGACCCAAGAGGGAGTACAAAGGGAAGGCGAGCAGGTCGTGGGCGATGATCGCCGCCGCGAACCAGATCGCGAAGTTGAGGGGGGCCGTGCCGCCCGCGATCTCGAGAAAGGCGTATGTGGCGATCGCGAAGCTTGCGAGGACCGCCATCAGGTGAAGCGGCCCCTCTCCGTAGTGCGAGCGAAGCATCTCCATCATCTAGACCTGGGCAAACGTCATCGACGCCACCCACTTGGTGCAGTGGACACCCGGAAGCGCCGGGACGATCACGCGCGCCGGAAAGCCATGGTCGAGCGTGAGGTCTGCGCCGTTTACCCGAAGCGCGAGTAGAGAGCGATCGTCGGCTACCTGGCTCTCCGCGAGCGTGGCCTGGTTGAAGGTGCCGCTTTCCTCGAGCGACTGGACGGTGACCTCGGCCGCCCCTTCAACACCGGCCAGGCGCGCGAGGTCCGACAGCCGCACTCCCGTCCAATCCTGAGTCGTGGACCACCCCTCGACGCAGGCGATCGGGAGGGATTCCGTGTACAGATCCATGGCTAGAAGCTCGTCTCGGGAAAGCTCGACCGGGGTCGCCCCGCCGTCGAGCTTGAGCCGCCAGTCGGACGTAGTGGTGGCGGGCTTGATCATGGCCTCGAGAGCTGTGCGATTCACCTGAAAGTCAGTGGGACCTGATCCAAAGTCACGCCCGCGCGGAGCCAGCAAGGCGAGGCTCCTGAACGGACCGCCGACTACCTGCCCCGCGGTCATCACCGCCAAGCCGATCGAGCCCGCGCCCACGACGCCCAGGAGCCCACGGCGGGAGATCGTCGGTGCTGCCGGGGAGCTCGGTGCCGTGGTGTTTTCGCCAACCGGCTCCGGCTCGGTGTGTGCCACGTCGGCGCGTAGAGGTGCCACGACTCCCTTCTCGCGAAACGCGCGGCGTGCCACCGGGATCTTTCCGACCAGGTGCAGCACCAGAGCCGCTAGGAAGATGAACGAGCCGTAGTAGTGGGCGGGAACGAAGCTAAACCCCCACGGGTACCAGAGCTGGATGTTGAGGATGCCCGTGAAGAAGACGAAGAGGCTGCCGCCGACAAGGAGCGCCAGCGACAGACGGTCCAGCATGTGCGCAGGCGTCCGCACAGGCGGCCACTCGAACAGCTTCGGCATCGCCGACCAGAGCTTCGCCAGGAGGATCGGGATCGCGGCGACGCCCGAGACCACATGGAGTCCCTGCGTAAATGCGTAGAGCCATGCCGGGCTGGTCGGCCAGTCGAAGAAGTAGAGGTCGAAGCCGATCGCTCCCGAGCCGGTGATCGAGTTGTCGCCGAGCTGGGGGTAGTACGCGATGTGGGAGAGGAATCCGGTCCCAGCGCAGACCAGGATCAGGGGCAAGAGCGCCGAGCCCAAAAACGACGCGAGCCATGGCCCGCGCAGGGGGCTCTTCCAGAAATCGCGCTGAAACGGCCCGGGCGGCGGCTTGTCCGGAAAGAGCTTCGAAAGCTCGGGCATCCGGGTTCAGTCTCCGGAAGGCTCAATTCGTTGCAGAATTGCCTCCTCGGTCGCTCCGGCCACGATCGCCGCGCCTGTGCGCGGGTCGATTCCGATCGTGTTGGGCTGCTCAACGGTGGGATAGCGGGCGACCTCGTCGAGGCCTGCCTCACCGAAAGCGAGCTCGACGACTTCGTTTCGGGCGGTCAGCGTTACCCACAGGCGCTCGCGGGCGGGATCGATGGCGATGCCGTACGGCGTGCCCTCGAGCGCCGTCTCCCCCACGAGCCTCGGCTTTGGAGCGAGCCGAAACTCCAAGATGGAGTCCCCTTCCGTGTCGGCGACGAAGGCGCGCCGGCCCGCGGCCACGATGTGCGTGGGACCCTCCCCCGCGTCGATCGTGCCGAGCTCTGCGAGCGAGTCCGGGTCAAAAACCGTGAGAACGCGCTCGGACACGGCGATCACGCCGATGAGTCCGCCTGACGCCACGACGCCTCCCGGCTGCACTGGTGCGTCGAGAGTCTCAACCGTCTCAGAGCCCTCGAGCACGGAGATCGTGTCGCCGAACTCGTTGCCTACGAAGACCCGGTCGCCGAGCGCCGCCGCGTCGTGCGGGAAGTCGCCGACGCTCACAGCCCCGGCAGCGCCCGATGGCAGCTCGACCCTGATCAGCTCATCCGAGTCTTCGGCTGGGACGAGGACCGGCCCGCCCGCTTCGGCAAGCTGGAGGTGCCTCGGGTGCGAGCTGAGCTCGATCGTCCGAGCGATCTCGAAAGCCTCTAGATCGATCAGCTCGAGCGACGGAGGCTCCCGGACGCCGAGCGCCGCGATCCCGGTCTCCCCGTCCACCGCAAGCCCTTCCGCGCCTGAGCCGACGGGAAGAAGCTCGCCCACCGGCTCTGTTTCGAGCGGCGGAGCCTCGGCCGGCTCCGCGGCGGAGGCGAAACCGTCCCCGCCATCGGCATCGCCTTCGCCGCAGCCGGCCAGGACCGCCACGAAAAGCGCGAGGCTTAACGCAGCGGCTAAGCGGTTGGTGCCCAAGACTCCTCGATCTCCCTCAGCTTCTGCGAGAAACGCCGGTCGGGGTTCTCCACCGCGACGGCTCTGGCGTCCTCGATCACGTCGATGTCGCGAAGCGTTGGCAGCTCTGACCACGCCAATCCGAGCCCCTCCAGGCGCTTCACCTGCGCAGCGCAAGTGTCCCCGGAGCTCATGGGCAAGCCCAAGAAGACCTCGGGCGAGGGCTTCATGAGACCGATTGCCCACCACCCCCCGTCCTCGGCGGGGCCGAGAACCGCGTCGTTTCCCTCCTCTGAGAGCACTCCGAAGGCGCGCTCGAGCAGGGCAGCCGAAACCTGTGGGGTATCCATTCCGACCAGGAGCGCAGGACCTTCGGTAGCGCTGAAGGCGCCCGCCAGCCTCGCGTCCAGTCCCCCATCGGTCTGCGGGACGATCTCGAATCCCGACGGCAGCCAGGCACCGGGCGAGCCGTCGAGGACTAGGATCCGCCGCCGAGCTGCGACGGACGCGACCGTGGCAAGGGTGTCGGCAAGCGCCGCTTCCGCCACGGACGCGGCCTCCGAGGGTGAGAGCGGTGGGCTCAGGCGAGTCTTGGACCGTCCGGGGATCGGCTCTTTTGCGATCACCAGGAGGTCGGCGTTCATCGCATCGCTTTCGACATGTCCAAGACGGTGCGCGCCGTCCCACGTACCGTGCCGGTGACTTTGGAGCGGCCCGTGCGGGGTAGATAGGACACCTCGACCTCAGAGACGCGCATCCCGGCGCCCGCCGCAAGCACGACCATCTCGAGTGGCCACCCGAAACGGCGGTCGCTTACCTCGAGCCCAAGCAGCTCGTCGCGGCGGGCCGCACGCATCGGTCCCAGATCGCGGAGCTTGACGCCGGTTCGGCGTCTCAGGAGCTCGACCAGAATTCGATTCGTCATCCGCGAGTGGCGAGGCCACGCGCCCGGCTCCGGGCGGCGCGCTCCGAGCACGAGGTCGGCATCGCCCGCCCGGAGGGGGTCGACCACCGCCGCCAGTTCCTGCGGGTCCAGTGAGCGATCGCAGTCCATGAAGCAGACGATGTCGGCGGTCGCTGCCGCGAGGCCAGCCGCGCAAGCAGCGCCGAAGCCCTTCTGCGCCTCGTCCACCACCCTTGCCCCCATGCGCCGAGCCAAGTCGCCCGATCCGTCTCGGGATCCGTTGTCGACGACGATGGGCCGGTACCCGGCGGGCATGCGCTCCAAGACCCACGGGATCGCGCCCGCCTCGTCAAGGACGGGAAGGATTACGTCGACATCGCTCGCGGTCCGTGGAGATGGCACCAGGTGCCTACCGTCTAACCACATCACGCGGCGTTACGGACTTCAAAGCGTGTACCGGGCAAGCTTCGCCTGGTGGATAGCACGACGATCAAGCCTCTTGGCAAAGAGCCAATCGCGGATTCGCACCTGCGGCGGGTCATCCTGACGGTTCTCGGCTGGGCCGCGCTGATCGTCGCCGGCTATCTCTGGGGCACTCATCTCAACAACGACGGCGTCGAGATCATGCTCGAAGCGCCGCCGCTCTACGGCGAATGGGTGACGCGTCTCGACGCCGGCGTCCTGTGGTCGATCGTGCTTGCCGTCGTTGTGGTAGCGGGTGCGCCATGGGTGGTTCGGAACGCCTCCTGGAGCTCTCTCCTGGTCGCGGTCGCGCTCCTCGGCTTCGCCTGGCCGCTCGCACTGGCACTGATCGACGGAACCGAGGAAATCTCGGAGCCGCTCCTCGTCTCCACGCAATACATCCTCGCGGTCCCTCAAGTCGGAGACCCCGGCGAGTTCTTGTCGAACTTCGTCGAGAACATCGACGACTACCCGGCCCATGTC
>JALZIJ010000145.1 GCA_030860375.1 Actinomycetota bacterium
CGTCCTCGACGCGGTGCTTCTTCTCCTTCATCTCGGTCTCGGTGGCGGCGCCGACCTTGACGACCGCGACACCTCCCGCGAGCTTCGCCAGGCGCTCTTGGAGCTTCTCCCGGTCGAAATCGGAGTCGGTGTTGTCGATCTCGGAGCGGATCTGGTTGATCCTGCCCTCGATCTCCTTCTTGTCACCGGCGCCGTCGATGATCGTCGTGGTGTCCTTGGAGACGACCACGCGACGAGCGTGCCCGAGCTGCGAGACCTGTGTGTTCTCGAGCTTGAGGCCCATCTCCTCGGTGATGACCTCGCCACCGGTGAGGATCGCGATGTCCTCCATCATGCGCTTGCGGCGATCGCCGAAGCCCGGGGCCTTCACCGCAACGCCCGTGAAGGTGCCGCGGAGCTTGTTGACGACGAGCGTCGCAAGGGATTCGCCCTCGACGTCCTCGGCGATGATTACGAGCGGCTTGCCGGCCTGCATGACCTGCTCCAGCACGGGCAGCATGTCCCGGACCGAGCCAATCTTCTGGTTGGCGATGAGGACGTACGGATCCTCGAGGACCGCCTCCATCCGCTCCTGGTCAGTGACCATGTACGGAGAGATGTAGCCCTTGTCGAACTGCATGCCCTCGGTGAACTCGAGCTCCATGCCGAAGGTCTGGCCCTCTTCGACGTTTACAACGCCGTCCTTTCCGACCTTCTCGATGGCATCGGCGATCACGTTGCCGATCTCCTCGTCCGCGGCCGAGATCTCGGCGACGCGGGCGATCTGCTCCTTGCCCGAGATCTCCTTCGACTGCTTCGAGCGGAGATGCTCGACGACCTGGTCGACGGCCTTCTCGATTCCGCGGCGAAGCGCCAGTGGATTCGCGCCGGCGGCCACGTTCTTGAGGCCCGAGCGAACGATCGTCTGAGCGAGCAGCGTCGCGGTCGTCGTGCCGTCACCTGCGACGTCGTTGGTCGCTGTTGCGACCTCGCGGACGAGCTGCGCGCCCTGGTTTGCGAAGACGTCCTCGATCTCGATCTCGCGAGCGATGGTGACGCCGTCGTTGGTGATCGTGGGGGCGCCGAACTTCTTGTCGAGCACCACGTAGCGGCCCTTCGGACCGAGGGTGACCTTGACCGCGTTCGCGACCGCGTCAACCCCTTCCTGCAATGCCTGACGCGCTTCGGCGTCGTACTTCAGCTCCTTGTGAGCCATGTGAGTTCCTTCCTTCCGTTGAAGTTTTCCTAGACGACCTTCGCCAGCACGTCCGACTCGCGCAGGACGAGAACGTCCTCGCCGTCGACCTTGAGCTCGGTGCCGCCGTACTTCGAGTAGAGGACCTCGTCTCCCTCGGAGACGTCGAGCGGGATGCGCTTCTCGCCGTCCTCGTCCCAGCTGCCGTCACCGACCGCGACGACCTTGCCGCGCTGCGGCTTCTCCTTCGCGGTGTCGGGGAGCACCAGGCCCGAAGCCGTCGTCTCCTCCTCCTCGATTGCCTGGACGATCAAACGATCGCCGAGAGGCTTGAGCTTCATATGTCTGCGTACCTCCGTCTTGGGGTTCTTGTCAAGTCTTGGCACTCGTTGCGGGAGAGTGCCAGGGTTCCGCGACAGTGTAGTGAATTAGCCGTGAACGGGCAAGGATCTAAGTGAAGCCCGCTTAGATTCAGGTTTCCGCGGAACGCACGCTAGGCTGCCACCCATGCCAATCGTTCCCATGGTCGTCGAGCAGACCGCTCGCGGCGAGCGCTCTTACGACATCTACTCCCGCCTGCTGGGCGAGCGCATCATCTTCCTTGGCCAGCCGGTGGACGACGAGATCGCGAACCTCGTGGTGGCGCAGCTCATCCATCTTGAGTCCGAGGACCCTGACAAGGACATCTCCTTGTACATCAATTCGCCAGGCGGCTCGGTCTACGCCGGTCTCGCCATCTACGACGCGATGCGCTTCATCAAGCCGGACGTTGCAACCGTTTGCTACGGCGTCGCGATGTCCATGGGCTCGCTGCTCCTGACTGGCGGCGCTCAGGGCAAGCGGATGGCGCTCAAGAACGCCCGCATCCTGATCCACCAGCCTTCCGGCGGCTTCCAGGGCCAGGCGACTGACATCGAGATCCACGCGCGCGAGTCGCTCAACGTTCGGTCGAAGGTCAACGAGATCTACGCTCGCCACACGGGCAAGAGCGAGGATCAGGTCAACGAGGACATGGAGCGCGACCGCTTCTTCACCGCCGACCAGGCCGCCGAGTACGGGCTGATCGACCGGGTCATCCACTCACACTGAGCTGAGGAGGATGCGCCGCGCTCAGGCGAGCGCGTGCTCGATGGTGCCCAGGCGCTCGATCTCGATGCGGATCGTGTCGCCGGCTTCGAGGAAGCGCTTGGGCTCCATGAAGACGCCGACGCCGCTGG
>JALZIJ010000175.1 GCA_030860375.1 Actinomycetota bacterium
TAGATGCCCGCCAGGCAGTCGAGGTACTCCTTGCCCTCGGCGTCCCATAGCCGTGCGCCTTCGCCCCGCACGAACTCGACTCCCGCCCGCAAATACGTGGGCATCGTGTAGCGCGCCTCCAGCGCGCGTAGTTGACCGCGATCAGGCACGGATTCTCCGTCGGAGCGATCGACGTCGCTCGGGTCCGGCCGCGGACCTATCATTTGCGCATGCCGAAGCAATCCCAACTTCGGATCGGTCCTGATGCGTCGGAGTGGCTGCGCTTGAATCGGGAGAAGCGAGATGCCTTGACGCCGCCTCCATCAACCGATCTCCCAGAGTTACTGAGACGTGGAATGGCGCTATCCGCCCAAGCCGCGATGCTGCGGCGATCGATCCTGGACGATGACGGGCAGCGGGTTCCCACCCGATCCTGAGCTTGACGTCGTCACGTCCGCGTTCATCGCGGCTGGCGCCTCTTTCGTTGTCATCGGCGGTTTCGCGGTCATCGCCCATCGCTACGTGAGAGCAACGGAGGACGTCGACCTCATGATTCCCGAGGACGCGACGAACGACCAACTCTGCATCGCGGCCCTTCACTCCCTCGATGCCCGCGCGTATCCCTCTCGGGATCCCCTCGCGGAGGATGCCCTCAAGGGTCGACACCACCTTAGGGCGCTGACCTCCGCGGGCCTCGTGGACCTCCTTCGCGAAGGCGAGAGTCCGCTCGATTTCGGAACTGTCGCGAGCGCGGCACTCGCGGCTGATCTCGGCGCCGGCGAGTTTCGCATCGCGGGGCTTCACACCGTTGTCGCCTTGAAACAAATCGCCGACAGACCTCGAGACCGCAACGACCTCGCGGAGCTGGAACGCATCCACGGCAAGCTTCCCGCGGCGCTTCCAGATCTCGATGCCGAGACCTGACTCCATGCTCATCGCAAGCCTCTCACGGCGTGATCTTCGTGCCGACGCCTTTGTCCGTGAAGAGCTCGAGCAGGATCGAATGAGGCTGGCGGCCGTCAACGATCTGCGCCGATCCAACGCCGCCGCGGATCGCCTCGACGCAGGCCGAGAGCTTGGGGCGCATACCACCTTCGATGTCGCCGAGAGCCCGCTCAACGTCGTCTACGCGCGCCGAGGAGATGAGCGTCGTCTCGTCGGCCGGGTCTTCGAGCCATCCCGCAACGTCGGTCAAGAACATCACCTTGTGCGCGCGAAGCGCGGCCGCGACCTTGCCGGCGGCGGCGTCGGCGTTCACGTTGTAGGAGTTCCCGCGGGCATCGGCAGCTGCGGAGGCAACTACCGGGATGTAGTCCGCCGCGATGTGGTTGATGACGTCTACATCGACGCGCTCCACCTCGCCCACGTGACCGACGTGCTCCGCGTTTGCAACGGGCCTGACCGCGAACATCGAACCGTCTTCGCCCGAGAGGCCGACGGCCGGCTGGCCGTGGCGGTTGATGCGCTTGACGATGTCAGAGTTCACCTTGCCAAGAAGAACCATCTTGGCGATCTCCACCGTCTCCGGGTCAGACACGCGGAGCCCTTCGTGGAACCTGACCTCCATCCCGAGTCGCTCCATGTAGCGGGTGATGTCCGGGCCGCCTCCGTGAACGACGACCGGGTTCATGCCCACGTACTTGAGGAGCACGATGTCGGCGGCAAAGGCGTCCATCAAAGGCTCGTCGGACATCGCCGCGCCGCCGTACTTGATGACGACCGTGCGCCCGTGGAACTCCCTGATGTAGGGCAGAGCCTCCATGAGCGTCTCGACGCTCGCGCCCTTTTCGCGAAGCGGCTCGGTGGGACTCATGTCGTGTACTCGGCGTTGATCCGGATGTATTCGTGCGTGAGGTCTGAAAAGTAGACGTGCGCGCTCGCTTCGCCGCGGCCGAGGACGATGCCGATCTCCGCCTCCTCCGTTTCTGCTCCAAGCTCCGCGAAGTCGACCGAGTGCGGCCCGGGCTCGGCGAGCTCCTCGCCGGCGAGCGCCATGCCCGCGGCTTGCGCGATCCGCCCCCAGTTGGCGTCGCGGCCCGTCAACGCGGTCTTGACGAGCGGGGAGTTCGCGATCGCGCGCGCTACCCGCTCGGCCTCGGCTTCGTCTTGCGCGCCCGTTACCTCGACTCGGCCGATCCGCTCGGCGCCTTCGCCGTCGGCTACGACCTCGAGCGCAAGCGCCAGTAGAACCGCGTCCAAGAGCCCGCCGGGCAGTGGCATCTCCGTCTCGCCCGTGGCCTGGAGGACGACCGTGTCGTTCGTGGACATCTGACCGTCGACCGTGATCCGCTCGAACGAGTCCGAGACCGCTCTCCGAAGCACAACGGCCGGATCTTCTATTTGTGCGTCGGTCTGCACGAAGCAAAGCATGGTGGCGAACCCGGGCTCGATCATCCCTGCGCCCTTCGCCTGGGCAGAGATGGTCACTCCGCCCGCCTTGACGCTCAGGTTCTTGGGCGCGCGGTCCGTGGTCATGATCGCTCGCGTGAAGCCCGTCGCGCGGTCTCTTGCGAGGCTGGCCGCGGCTCGCCGAATACCGCCCGTCACCCGCTCGATCTCGAGCGGGACTCCGATCACACCGGTCTCGGCCACCACCACCTGCCGCGCATCGACGCCCAGGGCTTGTGCGGTGGCGGCCTGCATTTCGAGCGCGTCTCGGTAGCCCTTGTGTCCAGTCGCCGCGTTCGCGTTGCCTGAGTTCACGGCTACCGCCCGAACGTGACCCGGGTCGAGGTTCTCCCGGCAGACCCGGATTGGCGCCGCGGCGGCGGCATTTCGGGTCAAGAGCACCGATGAGGCGACTTCGGGGGCGTCGCAAGCTAGTACGGCGACGTCTGTCTCGCCCCCGTCTTTTAGTCCGCAGTGTGTCGCCCCCGCGCGAAAGCCCGGTGCAAGGACCGATGGATCGAGCTCGGAGGCGCCGCGGGGCAGCTCCACCCATCGCTTGTCGAAGAGGCTCGTCACCAGATCCCATCCGTTTCAGCCAACCCGAGCATCAGGTTCAGGTTCTGGACCGCCTGCCCCGCCGCGCCCTTCCACAGGTTGTCGATCGCCGCGAACACGATGGCGCGCTCGCCGCCCCATTCGAGGCGCGGATGAATCCGGCAGAGGTTGGTTTCGCGTACGTCTGCGACGCCCGGCGGCTCGGAGACGATCTCGATGAACGGTTCGCGCGCATAGAGGTCTTCGTAAAGGCCACGGAGCTCCTCGGCGTCAAGGGGTCTCGACATCTGTACGTAGCAGCTCGCGAGAAGGCCCTGATCGAGCGGCAGGAGGTGCGGCACGAAGGTGAGTGCGCCCTTCGCCCCCATTGCACGAAGCTCCTGTTCGATCTCGGGGAGGTGGCGGTGGCCGTCGACGCCGTACGGCTTGAAGTTCTCTGAGACCTGCGAGAAGTGAAGCGCCTCGCCCCCTCCCCGCCCTGCGCCCGAGACCCCGGACTTGGCGTCGATCACCGCGCTCTCGACGACGCCGGCGCGGGCCAGCGGCGCCAGCGCGAGGAGGCTCGCAGTGGGATAGCAACCGGGGTTTGCGACCAGGCCCGCGCTCTCGACGGCCGCGCGGTTCAGCTCGGTAAGGCCGTATGCGGCCTCTTCGACAAGGTCGGGGGCGCCGTGATCGCCGTACCACTCGGCATACGTCGCGAGGTCACGGATTCGAAAGTCGGCAGACAGGTCGACGACCGGCACGCTTGCGCCGCGAAGCGCGGCGACCACCGGAGCGGCGGCCCCATGGGGGTAGGCGACGATTGCCGCGTCGAACTCCGAGAGCGCTTCCAGGTCGAGCTCCTCCAGGGCGAGCGGGACCCGGTGGCGCGGATAGATCGAGTCCAATCGCGCGCCGATCTCCGAGCGGGAGGTGATGCGCGCGAGCTCGAGGCCCGGATGGCGGTGAACGATCCGGGCAGCAAGCGCACCCGCGAACCCGCTTGCACCGGCGATGAGAACTTTCGGGCTACTCACGGAGAGACCCCCCGATGCCCTCCAGGGAGTCGCGAATCGCCGAGCGTCGCTCCGTAACTTCCTCGTCGGTAAGCGTACGCTCGGCAGCGCGAAACTCGAGCCGTAGCGCGAGGCTCTTGCGGCCCTCGCCAACCTGCTCGCCCCGGTAGAGGTCGAAGATCTCTGCGCCTCGCAAGAGCGCGCCACCCGCTTCGAGGACGGCCTCTCGCACAATCTGGGCAGAAACGTCCTCGGGCACGACGACCGCAAGGTCCTGGAGGAGTGCGGGATGCGTCAATACGTCCTCGTAGACCTCGCCGCCGGCGTCTGCTGCGGCAAGAAGCGGCGCCAGGTCGAACTCGAACGCCGTGCCTCCGATGAGGTCCCATTCCGCCGCGACAACGGGGTGAAGCTCGCCGAGCCAGCCAGCCTCGACCCCGCCGAACGAAACGCCGGCGGCGCGCGCGGGGTGAAGGAACGGCTGGACGGCAGGAGCCCAGCCTGGCTCGGCGCCAAGACCCCGCGCCACGACCTCGATCACGCCCTTGAGCGCGTAAAAGTCTGTTGGTGGCTCCCCCCCGCGCCACGCGCCGGGCGCCAGAGGACCAACCGCCAGTGCCGCAAGGCGGTGAGGCTCGCTGCTGGGTGCAGGCAAGTCGCCGGGGAACGCTCCCGCCTCCGTGCCTCCCTCGGTAGGGGGAGTACTGGCGAGATAGGCACGACCCGACTCGAACAGGCTCGCCCGCTCGACTCCGTGAGCGAGGTTTCGCCGAGCGGAGTCGAGGAGGCCGCCAAGGAGCGTCGGTCGCATCACCGACAACTCCTCGGAGAGCGGGTTCGAGACGCGTACCGCCCTACGGCGCTCGTCGTCCTCGACCAGGCGAAGCCGGTCGAAGAGCGCCGGCGTCACAAGCCCCCACGAGATCGCCTGGTCGAACCCCATGTCCCGCATGGAGTCCTCGATCCGTCGCCGGAGAATCTGACCACGGCTGAGGCCGCCCCGCTCGCCATGCGCGGGCAGCGTCCTCGGCAATTGGTCAAAGCCGTGAAGGCGAGCGACCTCCTCGATCAGATCGATCTCGCGCTTGACGTCGAAGTGGCGCTCGGGAGGGACCTCCGCTCGAAGGTCTTCGCCCTCGCGCACGACGGAGAAGCCGAGGCGACCCAGGTTCTCCTCGGCCTCGGCGGTGTCGACCGCGATGCCGAGGATGCTCTCGATTCGACTCGAGCGAAGCGCGATCACGTGTGGCGCCGGTGGCTCGGTCGACTCGTCGATCGTGCCGGGCACGAGAGCTGCGCCCGAGAGTTCACAGATGAGCCGCGATGCGACTCTTTGAGCGCGCATCGCCAGTTCGGGATGGAGCTGCTTCTCGAAGCGCGCCGACGCCTCGGAGCGAAGGCCAAGCGCATTCGAGGTGCGCAGGATGCTGACTCCGTCCCAGGTCGCGGACTCGAGCAAGACCCTGGTCGTGCCGTCAGAAACCTCGGAGTCGAGGCCGCCCATGACACCGGCGATGCCCCCGGCGGGTCGATCGCGGTCGCAGATCATCACCATCTCCGAGTCAAGGACGCGCTCGTTTCCGTCGAGGGTCGTCATCTTCTCGCCGTCGGCCGCCCTGCGAACAATCAGGATGCCGCCTGCCACCAGGTCGAGGTCGTAGGAGTGAAGCGGCTGGCCCGTCAGCAACATCACGTAGTTCGTCACGTCGACGACGTTCGATAAGGCTCGTTGCCCGGCGGCAGCCAATCTTGCTCGAAGCCAAAGCGGCGACGGTCCCATCTCGACGCCTTCGAAAGCCCGTGCCGTAAAGCGGGGGCAGAGGTCGGGCACTTCGACGCGGACAGATGCGAGATCTGAGATTGTGCCCGGCCCCATTGCCTCGGGGTCTAAGTCCCATGGCGGGGGAGCCAGCGGGGCGCCCGTGATTGCGTGGACCTCGCGAGCGACGCCGTAGACACCGAGACAGTCCGAGCGGTTCGGGTTGAGGTCGAGCTCCAGCACCTTCTCTCCAACGGGAAGCACCTCACTCAGCGGCGTGCCTGCTGAAGGGCCATCATCGCCCGTCGCCAGCACCATGATCCCGTCGTGGTCTTCGCCCAGTTCGAGCTCATCCTCGGCGAGGATCATCCCCGCCGATTCGACGCCTCGCAGCTTCGCCTTTCCGAGCTTCTGCCCGCCCGGCATGACCGCTCCAGGTAGCGCTACCGCGACAGTCTGGCCCGCCGCAACGTTTGGGGCGCCGCAGACGATCGTGCGCTCGCCCTCGCCGTCGTCGACAACGCAGACTCGCAGCCGATCGGCGTTCGGGTGCTGCTCTGCCGAGACGACGCGCCCGACCACGAAGCCATCGGCCGAAGGCGGCCCGAGAGTCGAGACCCGCTCGACCTCGACGGCACGCATCGAAAGCAGCTCGGCGATCGCCTCAGCGGAGAGGCCGGGGTCGCAGTATTCGCGAAGCCAGGAGAAGGGAATTTTCATCCTTGAGCACCTTTCCCTTCGGCGGCCCCCCGAAGGGGGTGGCCGCACAAGTTCCTTGGTGCGGGAGCAGCATGTGTCGGTAGGGATCTCATGAGAACTGCCCCAGGAAGCGAGCGTCGTTCTCGTAGAACATGCGCAGGTCGGGTACGCCGTGCTTGAGGAACGCGATGCGCTCGACGCCCATGCCGAACGCGAAGCCCTGGACTCGCTCCGGGTCGTAGCCGTGCGCCTCGACGAAGCCGAAGACGTTGGGATCGACCATGCCTGCTCCGAGGATCTCGATCCACCCCATGCCCTTGCAGACCCCGTCGCGCTCGCCACCGGGCAGGGTGCCGGAGCCGCCGCAGCGAAAGCACGAGACGTCGACCTGGACGCTGGGCTCGGTAAACGGGAAGAAGTCGGGCTTGAGCCGGGTCTCCCGCGCTTCTCCGAAGAGGGCGCGCGCGACCTCTTGAAGGGTCCCCGCGAGGTCGGCCAGGGTGATGTCCTCGGCGACGGCAAGGCCTTCGACCTGCGAGAACATCGGCAGATGCGTCGCGTCCATCGTGTCCCGGCGATAGACCGTGCCCGGGACGATGATGAAGAGCGGCGGCTGGTGGGCTTCCATCGCGCGGATCTGATTCGGGGAGGTGTGCGTGCGAAGGAGAACGTCGCGCGGGCCGGGTGGCAGCCCGCCCTGACCCGTGACGCCTTCCGCGAGCGAAGCGGGGTCCACGTAGAAGGTGTCCTGGACCATCCGGGCCGGATGACCGGGAGGGTGGTTGAGGGCCGTGAAGTTGTAGAAGTCGTGCTCGATCTCCGGCCCGTCCATGACCCGGTAACCGAGGCCGACGAAGATGTCCTCGATCTCACGGCGCGTACGGGTAATGGGGTGAATGTGGCCGACCCGCACGGGCGGTGTTCCCGGCAGCGTGACGTCGATTGCATCAGCCGAAAGCCGCGCATCAAGCTCGGTGGATTCAAGCTCTGAACTGCGAGCTTTGAGGGCGGCCTCCAACTCCTTGCGCGCCTCGTTGGCGCCCGAGCCGACCGGGCCGCGCTCCTCGGGGGGTAGCTCGGAGATTCCACGCAAGATCGAGGTGAGCTCGGACTTTCGCCCCAAGTAGCCCACCCGCAGATCCTCAAGCACGACAGTGTCGGGCGCCGAGGCAATGGCCTCGGTTCCCTCGATCCTCAGCTCTTCGATTCGTTGGATTGCGCTCATGCTCAGCCGATCTCGCCGTCTCGCGACCCTATCCGCCCCAGTGCAATCGCCGCCGCCGCCGCTACGCCCAGCGATTCAACGGCCTCAGGCCTCAAGGGAATCGTCCAAGTCGCGTCGGATGCATCGATCACGGCTTGCGGCAATCCCTCGCGCTCGGAGCCCAGGCACAGGGTGCGAACGCCGGCCATTGCCTCCGCCTCGCCTCCATGGGCAACCAAAGAGAGGCGCGGGGACGGGGTGTCCCGCAGATCGCGGTGCGCCACCGGCACGGCGAAGATCGCACCCATTGAAGCTCGGACGGCCTTAGGGCCGAACGGATCGGCGCAATCGGGGCCCAGGGCCACATAGGCGTCGACCAAGGCGCCTGTGGTGCGGACGATGCTCCCCACGTTCCCGGGATCACCAACGCCGTGGAGATACACGCAAAGCCGCGCCTCCGCCGCCGCCAAACGTCCCGCGTGGCCCTCTATGCGAGGCCTTGTGGGACGTTTGTGGTCGATGGCCTCGCCGGGAAGGGGCCACGCGGCGATCACGCGGGTGCCTGAGCCGAGCGTCGAGGCCGCGTCGAGAAGCTCCCGTTCCACCTCGTCGCCGCCCAGGTCCTCCCCGACGCGAGTTAGCAGCAGGCTCGGCTCATGCC
>JALZIJ010000177.1 GCA_030860375.1 Actinomycetota bacterium
CCTAGGTAGAGCAGCGCGAGCGCCTTGCGACTCGACATCGCGTCTACCCGGGCGACCAGGAGCGGTGTCGTCAGCGCCGGCACGAACTGCATCGCGACGAAGAGGCTTGCCGTTGCGATCGGGCTATCGGTGAGCTCGAAGACAACGATCGCGAGAGCAATCTCCCCGAGCCAGTTGCCCAGCTCGTTGACCAGATAGGAGGCCGAGAGTCGCCCGAAGCCGGGTAGGCGAAGCGGCGCGAGACGGCGCGGGGGAGGTGAATCCCCAATCTTGGCTTTATGCAAGTTCATGTAAGTCCTTGCAAGTTTGCGCAAGTTGTGCTTTGATTTCAAGACCAGACCCGGGACGGGGCGCAAAGTCCCGCCGTGAGCCAGGTTCGAATGGAGTGAGCTTTATGGGCATTCGTCGCTGCTAGATCAAATGACTTGACATGAATGCCCGCGGCCCTTTGCGGTCGCGGGACGATGCGCGTCATCATTCGACGCGAGAGCATGAGGCCCTGCCGGGGCTATTGTCGTGAAACGCTTTAGTGCGCGACGGGGGGGCGATCCACGTAGTCGTGGATCCGCTTGTCGAGCGAGAGCTCGGCCTCAAAGTCGACATCCTCGCCGTGGCGGTAGGCAAGAGGCTTGTCGGCAAGCATCTCGATAAAGAGCTCGACAAGCTCGGCGTCGAGCTGGGTGCCTGAGACGCGCTTGAGTTCGGCGATCGCCTCGAACGAGCTCTTTGGCTGGCCGTAGGAATCCCGAGCGGTCATCGCGTCGTAGGCGTCGCAGACGGCGAGGATTCGCGCGATCCGGGGAATATCGTCTCCGGTGAGCCCGCGCGGATAGCCAAGGCCGTCAAGCCGCTCGTGGTGGGCCATGATGATGTCGCCGACGGGGCGGTAGCCGTCAATCTGGGAGACGATCCGGGCACCTTCATAGGGGTGGCGGCGGATCTGGTCCCAGTCGTCGGGCATGAGGCGCCCTCGGGCCTTCAGGATGTGGTCGGGGAGGACAAACTTCCCGATGTCGTGAAGAAGCCCGGCCGTATGGGCCAGCTCCTGATCATCCTCGGATAATTCCGCGCGCGTCGCAAGCTCTCGTGCGTAGCGCGCGACTGCGGCAGAGTGGCGGGCCGTCATGCGGTCCCGCAGGTCGAGGGTGCGAAGCAGCGCACCAAGTAGCGCTACCTGAAAGCCGGCGAGTTGCTTCGCACGGCGGGCGAGCTCGTCGGCGCGCTCTTGGGAGACGAGGAGCTCACGAACCAGATACTGGAAGACGAGGAGGACGATCGCGAACAGGGCGACCGCCGGCAGGCCCAGCTTGGCGTAGGTGAAGGTGATCCCCAGCGTAAGCATCGCTGCGGCGAGCTCGGAAGGCATGATCGGGATGAAGAAGCGCCGAACGCGCGCGAGGAGGCTCGAGCGCTCGACATAGGAGGTGTAGGCGGAGATCGCCACAAAGTCGAGAGCGAGCGCGAAGACAAAGAGTGCGAAGACGAGGAGGTAGTAGCTCGTGTCCACCGCGTCGATGCCGAGCTCCGTCACCCCTGCGTGGAAAAGTGCTCCCGCCAGGAGCGGAAATGACGCATAGACGACGACGTTCACCAAAAGATCCGCGCTTCCGTAGCGAGTGGCGACCCACGAGACGAGGGTGGTGATAACCGCGATGAGCGCTGCGGGGGTTGCACCCAGGAGGACGATCGCGGTGACTATCGCGAGGAAGCTGCCGGAGACGGCGACCTTGTGGGAGCTGATCTCGATTGCACGCAGATCGCTTGCCACCGAAGTGGCAAGAAGGATCGCAAAGAGCGCAAGGTCCCAGTGCGCATCGCTCGCGAGCAGCGCACCGGACAACACGGCTGCTCCCAGAAGCAGCCATTCGGCAGCGATCATTGTGCGGGTGGGGCGGTTCTGCATCTTGTCTCTAGTGTCCGAAGTCTCCGTGGCTTGGCTTGGATCTAGCCGCGAAGCGCTGAGACCGAGCCTCGGCCAAGCCGCGGCACGGCGACGTCGCTCGGCGATACCTCGCGCATCGAGGTCATGAAGACGTCCAGGTCCTCCCGCGAGTAGCGACGCTGGCCCCCAGGCGTCCGGTAGACGGTGACGAGGCCTTCGTTCGACCATTTGCGAAGGGACGCGGAACTAACTCCGACGTACTCCGCTGCTTGGCCCACGTTGAGTAACTTTGCGGTGATCTCCATTCCTCCGGTACCTCCCTGTTGGTTGAGCAGGCGAAAACCGACCCAAACTTGAAACTCTCTAGGAAGAGCTTCGGCGGGGATTGGGTCCCTTTACAAGGACTGCGGGCACCGCGCGCAAGGGATGCACAGGTTTCAGGGTGCGAACTTGCGCAAGATGCGCAGGGTGAATGAAGCCTTGCGCCGTCAGGTGGCGTCGCGACCCCGCTTCGCGGGATCGTGCACCGGGCCCGGTGAGCCTGGCTAGGCCAGGCTGAGATCGGCCAAAAGCCGGCGCGTCGCCTCACCCGGGCGCGTCCCAAGGCCAGGCATTGCGTCGCGGCCACCGACGAGGCGCGCGGCTCGATAAGAGAACGGCAGTGCGCCTGTCGCACGCATCGCGCGGCGGAGCGGCTCGCCAACCACGTCGAGGCGGGCTTCGGCCCCGCAGAGGACGACGCCGACCGGCTCGAGCGCGCGGAGAGCCGTGCCGTACCGGCGATCGGCGAGGTCGGCTGAGAGGAGGAGCACCCGAAGGCCCGTGCGTCGAAGGCAGAGCTCGAGCGCTTGGGCGTGAACGCCCTCAAGGCCGATCGCAGAGCCGGAGGCGAGGAGAAGAATGCCCTGCGGGCGGCTTGCAGGGGGGGCCAGGCGGCGTGCGCCATGAAGCCAGCCGGTCGCCCAGCGACAGGCGTACTCGAGCTCCGCCTCCCCGTTCGACCGGGCGGACGCGGAGTCGAGTGCAGGAAGGAGTACCTCTTCGAGCGTTCGCTCGAGCGTCCTTACGGCGAGGCTTTCTTCGACCTCGCGGTCGGCCCCGCCCTCGTCGAAGCGATCGAAGGCAGCGAGGAGGCGAGCCGGTGAGGAGGGGCCGCGACCGCGGCGGCGGGCCACCTCGACCGCTGAGGAGATGTTGTTCGTTTCCCGAAGGGCGTCCCGCAGAGCCTCGATCTCTCGCAGCTCATAGTGGCGGTGATTTCCCTCCGTCCGGCGCGGCTCGGGGTAGCCGAGGCGCCGCTCCCACGTGCGAAGAGTCGAGGGGCTGACGCCGAGCATCTCGGCTGCTGCGCTGGTCCGGATTCCGCTCACCCTCGCTTTTTCGCGCTTTTCGGAGGTTTTGGCAAGTGCAAAAGGCCAAATGGCCAATCTTGCTACGGATCTTGCAGCACGCGAGGGCGAGCCAAGGCGACCGTTTCTCCCGCCGCACGTGCCGCCCATGCGGCCTCTTCGGCCGCCTCGAGCAGCTCGCCGGGCTCGGTGCCGTGGCGCGGGCAGGAGGCGATGCCCGCGGCCACCTCCACCCGCGGGCCGCTGACTGACTGGGAGGCCTCGATCACCTCGCCGACCCGCGTGGCCAGATCGACGCCGCTCACGGCCTCGCCCGGAACGATTGCGAGGATGCGGCCGAGCCCCATCCGGAAGGAGCGCTCAGAGTCCGCAAGCTGTTCGTCCAATACACCTTCGACGGCATCGACCATCCGTGCCGCCGCTCCTTCTCCGTAGCCTTTCGAGATCCGCTCGATGCCCTCGACCTCGAAATGGGCAAGGGTGAAAGGCTCACCGGTCCGCGCCGCCTCAGCCGCGAGCTCGCCCAGCAGGAGATCGAGGTCGTCCCCGGTCGGATCATCCACAGCCTCCGGGACAGAGGCCGGCGCCGGCGCAAGGGCGGAGGCGATGGGATCAAGCGCCGCCGCCTGCACGGCGCCGAAGACCTCGGCGAGACGGCCGGCGGCGCGAGCGAACTCCCGACGGTCGCGCTCCAAAAGCTCGCGGTCGATGGCTTCCACCAAGAGCGACTGAAGCGCGGAGAGCTCGCGGGGGAGGCGCCTGATCACCGCCGCGGGATCGCGGCCGGCGCCAAGCGACGCCGCACGCTCGATCGCGGCCGGCGAGAGGACTAGGTCGCGCGCGGCGCCGGGGTCGGAGAGCTGGCCGAGGATTTCAGCGATCAGGGGCGCCGCGTCCTGAGCGATGGGGGCAAGGGGGAGGTCGTCGACCTCGGCCAGCGGGCTGCGCTCGATCACTTCGACGAGCCAACTCTTCGCGAGGCGTTCCCATGCGGCCGGAGAGCGCGCGATTTCGGCGGCTGGTGACGATCCATGCACGGCCTCTGAGAAGCTAGTTCACGCATCGGCGGCACGATTAGACTTGGTCGAGTGGCAGAGCGAGGCTGGAGAGAGGGCGAAGACCAGGGATCACCCGCGGGTGAAGGAAGCGGTTCGGGTGGCGACGCGATCCTCGGCGCTGCCCTGGAAGGCCTCAGAAGGGCCGCCGAGGAAGTCGAGGTCGAGCGCTCCACGGCCGAGACGCTTCAGCGAAGCCTCTTGCGGGAACGCCTTCCCGACGTATCCGGCCTTCGCTTGGCTGCCCGTTATCTCCCCGGCTCGGGCGAGGCTCGGATCGGCGGGGACTGGTACGACGCGCTCCCGCTCCGCGACGGCCGGGTCGCACTCGTCATCGGCGACGTGGTGGGCCGCGGGATCGAGGCGGCCGCCCGCATGGCACACCTTCAGAGTGCGGTGCGCGCCTACGCACTCGAAGGCCTTCGTCCGTCACTCATTCTCGAGCGTATGAACGGCTTCGTCCATCAGCTCGAAAGCCGAGGAACGGCCACGCTTTTACTCGCGCTGGTCGATCCCGACGCCGAGACGGTCCGCCTCGCTTCGGCGGCCCACCCGCCACCGCTCATCGTGGATCCGGACGGAAACGCAAGCTTCGCCGAGGGTCCAGCGGGCAACCCGCTTGGCGCCTCTCTCTTTCCGAGTTACGATGAGACGGTGCTCGCGATGCCGACGGGATCGGCGCTCGTCCTGTACACGGACGGGATGGTGGAGCGCCCCGACCAGTCGCTTGACGAGGGCATGGCGATTCTCTCCGACCTGGGCCTCAGCCTTCCGGACGAGCCCGACGAGGCGTGTCGCACGCTTCTCGACCGGCTCCTGTCCGACGGCCTCGCCCATGATGACGTCGCTCTCCTCGTCGCTCGCCTCGATGCACCACCGCTCACACTAGATCTGGCCGTGCCGGCCGACCCGACATCACTCGTCAGTGTTCGTCGCGGCCTCGGCCGCTGGCTTCAAGCCAACGGAGTCGGAGACGCGGAGGCCTACGAGCTTCAGGTGGCCTGCGGCGAGGCGTGCGCCAACGCAATCGCCCACGCGTACCCGCCCGGCGACGCCCACTTCGCGGTCCGCGCCGTCCGGGAGGGCGAGGAACTCCTGATCGAGGTCAGCGACTTCGGTGCTTGGCGACCCCCGCGCGGCGGTTCGGGCGGCCGCGGCCTGGCCCTGATCGAACAGCTCACCGACTCGCTCGAGATCGAGCGCGGTATCGCCGGGACAACCGTCAGGATGCGCCGCCGAATTGGAGATCTCGCAGCATGATGCGCGACCGGCTCGCAGAAGTCGAATTCGCCGAGGTCCGTCCAGACGCGATCATCGCGTCAGTTTCAGGCGACATCGACGGCTCGAACGCCGGCGAGCTTCGCCGTGGCGTCGCCGAGCGCGTCCCGTCTACGGCCCGATCCCTGATCATGGATCTGACGGCTACTACCTACATCGACTCCACGGGCGTCGAGCTCCTGTTTGAGCTCGCTCGCCGCCTCTCCGCGCGGCGCCAGATCTTCACCGTCGTCGTCCCGGCAGGATCGGGCATCCGCAAGGTGCTCGAGCTGTGCGACATCGGCAGTGTCGCCGTGTTGGTCGAATCGCAAGATGATGGGCTGGAGGCCGTGGAGGGCTAAAGGGGGTGATCGGGAGCTTTGGAGAGTGCTGCCTGTTTTAGGCGGCACAACCCTCCCGAACTTGTGACTTTGGGCTTTTTGCCAACGTTTGTGGAGTTGTGCTGCCTATATGTGCACAACTCCGCAGAATCTCCTCGAATCGTCGAAACCCTCCCCCTGAGTGCCTGCCGTAAGCGGTCCGGGTTGACTAAGGCGCTGCGAAAGTGTCGCGACCGGAGTTCGTTCCGCCAGCTAAATATCCAGCGTCTCGGTCCAGGAAGCCTTGAAGCGCTGAAGGGCCAGGCGAAGGGCCGTTGAATCGGGGTCGGTCGTGACGATCTCGGCTAGACGGTTGCCGAACGCC
>JALZIJ010000211.1 GCA_030860375.1 Actinomycetota bacterium
AGGGGCCACGCGGCGATCACGCGGGTGCCTGAGCCGAGCGTCGAGGCCGCGTCGAGAAGCTCCCGTTCCACCTCGTCGCCGCCCAGGTCCTCCCCGACGCGAGTTAGCAGCAGGCTCGGCTCATGCCCCGCTGCGCGACCGGCTGAGAGCAGGTCCTCGCCCTCGGTGACGAACATCTGCTCGCGCTCGCGGTGCTTGCGGTTGGCGAGCTTTCGCATCAGCTTCAGCTTTTCGTTGTCCTTGCTCGAAATTGTCATCTCTTCGTTTCTTGTTACTCCAACAAAAAGGGCGCCTCTGGGGCGCCCGGTGAGTCCTGGTCGGCGGTCGAGTAACGCTCAGGCCGCCGCGGCCTCACGGGCTAGGTCCACAAATCGGCGGAAGCCATCGGCGTCGCGCACGGCCATGTCGGCGAGCATCTTGCGGTTGACCTCGACCTCGGCCACCTTCAGGCCGTGCATGAGCTCGGAATAGCTCATCCCTTCCTGGCGCGCAGCGGCGTTGATGCGGACGATCCACAGGCGGCGAAAGTCGCGCTTTCGGCGCCGACGGTCGCGGAACGCGTAGTTCCCCGAGCGCATGACCTGCTCGTTGGCAAACCGATAGCTCGAGTGCTTGCGGCCGTAGTAGCCCTTGGCCTGATCGAGGACCTTCTTCTTTCGCCGCTTGCGAGCGACGGCATTCGTTGCGCGTGCCATTCGCCTACTTCCTCTTGACGAGCAGACGGTTCACGCGCTCGACGTCGGCCGGTGCGACGTTGGTCGGCTTGGCCATGCGACGCTTTCGCTTCGGCGACTTCTTCTCGAGAATGTGGCTCGAGTACGCCCGCCGGCCGCGGAGCTTGCCCGTGGCGGTCTTGCGAAAGCGCTTCTTGGCGCCCGAATGAGTCTTCATCTTGGGCATCGGGACCGACTATCTAAGCAGACGACAGGAAGCCGGCCGGAGGCGAACCTCTAGCCCGGGCGTGGCTGCGATACAGGCGAGATGGAGGGCGGCGATCTAGCTGGTCGCGGCTTCGGGCTGCTGCTCGTGCGAACTGTCGGTCTCGGCTGGCGCTTCAGTCTCTGCCGGCTCTTCGCCGGCTTCTATCGGCTCTTGGGCTCTCACCGTCTCTTCGTCGGCCTCCCCCGATGCCTCAGCTTCGGCTGGTGTATCCGTGGCATCGGCCTGGGCAGACGCGTCGGCTTCCGCAGGCTCCTCGGCCTCGGCAGCCGGGGCCACCTCGGGATCGGGCACGGCCGGCTGCTCGCCGGTCTTGGCCTTCTGGTCTCGAAGCGCTTCCTTGGACGGGGCCACGAGCATGTGCATGTTGCGCCCTTCTTGAAGTGGGTTTTGCTCGACGACGCCCAGACCCTCGAGGTCCTCGAAGAGGCGGGCCAACAGGGCGCGGCCGCGCTCGGGATGGGCCTGTTCACGACCGCGGAACATGATCGTGACCTTGACCTTGTCGCCGCCTCTCAAGAAGCGCTCTACGTGGCCCTTTTTCGTCCCGTAATCGTGGTCGGCGATCTTCGGCCGGAGCTTGATCTCGCGCACGTTGATCTGCTGCTGGTGCTTTCGGGCTGCTTTCGCCTTTTGCTCCAGCTCGTACTTGTACTTTGAGTAGTCGAGGAGGCGAGCAACCGGCGGGCGTGAATCCGGGGCTACCTCGACCAGGTCAAGGTCACGTTCCTGCGCCATCGCAAGCGCCTGCTTCGTCTCGATGACACCGATCTGCTTGCCGTCCTCGTCGACCAAACGAACCTCGCGAACGCCGATGCGCTCGTTGATACGCGTCTGGTCCCGCTCGGGCATCCGGCGGTCAAAACGACGAGGGACCGGCACTAGAAAAGAACGGGCAGCTGCAAGCTAATCGCGAAAGCGCTGCGTGGTTCGGGTGCCCGACATCAGGGGCGGAGTATAGAGCCGCACGCAGAATGTCAAGGGGCCAGCCGCTCTGCCAGCGCCTCGGCCGCCATAGCGCCGAGGTCGCCGTCCGCGTGTGAACGCACCGACAGCTCGCCTGATTCGGCCTCCCGGTCCCCCATGATCACCATATAGGGGAGTTTCGCGAGCTCGGCGTCGCGGATCTTTCGCCCGACGGACTCGGTGCGGTCGTCGAGACGGGAGCGCACTCCGAGCGCGGCCAGCTCCGAGACAGCAGCGCCCGCCCGATCGTTGTGGCGATCGGAGACCGGAAGGACGCCCACCTGTACCGGGGCGAGCCAGTCGGGAAAACGACCAGCGTAGTGCTCGATCAGGATCCCGCAGAACCGCTCGAGCGAGCCGAGGAGAGCGCGGTGAATCATCACGGGCCGGTGCTCGGAGTTGTCCTCGCCCCAGTAAGTCAACTCGAAGCGCTCGGGCATCTGGAAGTCGAGCTGGCAGGTGCCGAGCTGCCACGAGCGACCGAGCGCATCGGTCACGTGGAAATCAATCTTGGGACCGTAGAAGGAGCCGTCGCCCGGATTGAGGACGTACTCGCGCCCCTGTCCTTCCAGCGCATCGGTCAGCGCCGCCTCGGCCGCTGCCCAGCCCTCGTCCGAGCCGATCGACTTATCCGGACGGGTCGAGAGCTCGACACGGACGTCTTTAAAGCCGAAGCGGCCGTAGAGCTCGTCGATCGATTCGCAGATCGAGTCGACCTCTGCGCGAACCTGCTCGAGCGTGCAATAGACGTGCGCGTCGTCCTGCGTGAAGGCCCTGACGCGAAGAAGCCCGTGAAGGACGCCTTCGCGCTCATGTCGCGAGACGTGCCCGTACTCGGCCAAGCGCAAGGGAAGCTCGCGATAGGAACGCCGGTCGGCCCCGAACACGAGGCAAGCGCCGGGGCAATTCATCGGCTTGAGCGCGAACTGGCGCTTGTCTACGTCGGAGAAGTACATGTTCTCGCGGTAGTTCTCGTAGTGGCCCGAGCGGTGCCAAAGCTCGACGTCCATGATGTGCGGTGTCTTGATCTCGTCGTAGCCGCGCTTTTCGAGCTGGGCGTCGACCTCGGCCTGGATCAGGCGAAGGAGCACGGTCCCCTGCGGAAGCCAGAACGGCATGCCGGGCGATTCCTCTCGCAGCATGAAGAGCCCGAGCTCGCGTCCGAGCCGGCGGTGATCGCGCTCGCGCGCCTCTTCGAGAAGGCGCTCGTGCTCTGAGAGGTCTGCCTGCTTGAAGAACGCAGTGCCGTAGATCCGGCTCAGCATGTTGCGGCTCTCGTCGCCGCGCCAGTACGCGCCTGCCACCGAGGTGAGCTTGAAGGCTTTGATGCGCTTTGTGGTCGGGCCGTGAGGGCCGAGGCATAGGTCCGTGAACGGGCCGTTTCGATAGAGCGACACCGAATCGACGCCCTGGTCACGCACCAGGTCTTCGATCAGCTCGACCTTGTAGGGCTGATCCTCTTTTACAAAGCGCTCGAGCGCTTCGCCAGGGGTGACGTCTGTGCGCTCGAACTCCTCGTCGGCTGCGATGTGGCGGGCCATCGCCTCCTCGATCCTCGGCAGGTCGTCGACTGAGGGGTTGAAGCCGTTCGGGAAGTCAAAGTCATAGTAGAAGCCGTTTTCGATCGCGGGGCCGATTGAGACCTTGGTGCCAGGCCAAAGCTCGACGACCGCTGCGGCCAGGACGTGAGCGGCGTCGTGGCGAATCAGGGCAAGCGCTTCCGGGTCGCGGTCGGTGATGATGGCGATCTCGGCGCCGTTGGGAAGCGGCGCCGCGAGATCGCGCAACTCGCCGTCCACCTTGATCGCAAGCGCGGCCTTCGCGAGGCCCGGCCCGATCGCCGCCGCGGCGTCGGCTCCCGAGGCTCCTTCTGAGAGCTCGAGCAGGGTCCCGTCGGGGAGCTTTGCCGTGAGGCCTGCCATGAGGCTGATGCTAGATCACTACCTAAGGGGCGGGCTCGGCGCGGTCGCCGTCGGCGATGAAGGGACAATCCGGGTCGGTGCCGGCGAGCTTCGCCGAGTAGAGCTCGTACTCGCGGCCGTCCACTTCTTCGCTGTCGAGCGACTCCAGGCGCCCGACGATGGGCAGCGGTGCATCCAAGGTCCCGATCACGACTACTGCTTCGAACGCGCGCTCAGAGACTACGCCGGGCTCGATCTCGCTCTCAGCAAGGACGCACAACTCCCGGCCCCGAAGCTCCCAGGCGACCAGGTCGAAGCCGCGCTCGTCGATCAACCCGTCATCGACCACCGCCAGCGTTTCCTCATCCGTGAGCTGTGCTGAGAAGTCGAGAAGTGCCGGAGTCCAGGTGGAGGGTCCGACCGGGCCGTTGACTAGTGCAAGAACGCTCGAGCCGGCCGCCCCCACCACGAACAGCAGCGTGAGGGCGGGCACGGCGAGTGAGCGAGCCGCCGCGTTTCTCAGGGCATGAATGGGCGGCGTCGCCTCGAGGCAGCCGCGGACTGCGACGAGCGCAACGACCGGCGCGATCACGGCCAGAGCCTTGGCCTCCTGATAGGGAGTGCCTCCGACGAGTGCGTAGAGGTACAGGGCGGCTCCCGCCGTGATCGCCGCCGCAAGCGCGCTCTCGCCCCCCCGTACCGAGCGCCCTAGGCCTAGACCTAGGGCGAGCGCGCCAATGAGGCCGCCCGCATAGAAGACGAACGTCGGTGCGAAGCCGGTGCCCGGGTCGAGCCGAAAATCGCCGGAAGGCCAGATTCCAAGCGCCTCCAGCGGTGAGATCGCGTTGAAAAGGTTGCCCAGGCCCGCGCCGTCCGGATCGAACGTCTCGAAGCGGCCGAACTCGAGCATCCGAGGGATCTCGGGCCCGGCAAGAGCCCCGACCACACCGGCGGCGACAAGCGCTGGGGCGAAAGCGTCTCGGACCGGGCGGAGCGAGCGGGCGCGAAACAACTCGGCCGCAGCCCAGATCCCAAGCGCGCCGAGCAGCCAGGCGAGCCCCGGAAAGCTGTAGGCGTAGAACGAGCCGACGGCAAGGGCCGCCAGCGGCACGGCTTTGAGGCGCGTCCAACGCCGGTCTCGCACTACCTCGGTCGCGGCATTGTTCCCGAGCTGAGCGAGCCCGACCGCGAACGCGAGCACGAAGAGCGCCTGCATCGTTTCCTTGAAAGCGCCCTGGATGAAGTACGACGCGGCCAGGTAGGCCATGCCGACGAGAAGGGCGGCGCCGATCCGGCGCGAGCGCTCGAGGCGACTGAGCAGCCCAAGCGGTGCGAGGGTGGCCGCAACCGCTGTCGCAAGGGTGAGGCCGCCGAAGGCCTGGACGAGCGACGGACCGAGCTTCGCGACCGAGGCGACCAGGGCGTGGGGGCCGAGCGGATATCCCTCTGAGACCAGACGCTCCTCTCCCCCGCTGGCGATCCGGTCGGCGGCGAAGAGGTGCTGGGACATATCGGGGTTGAGCGACGTGCCCAGGATCCCGAAGCGCATCTCGACCAGGAACGGAATCGAACCTAGGAGCACCGCACCTACCGCAGCGGGCACGGCGCCGTCGACCTCGCCCGAGGCGGGCTCAAACTGAAGGATCGTCGCGCCCACGACGGTAAGCAGGACCGCGGCACCTAGCCCCGCCCACGCGGTCGAGGCCAGATGCGCCGCGCCCCAGGCGCCTGCGCAGAGGAGCCCCAGCCCCACGGCGGGCGCCAGCGGCGAGCGTTCACGGTGGCCACACAGGCAGAAGACTGCTTGGCCGACGACGAACGAGGCGCCCAGGATGAACGCCAGCGAGACGTAGGTGCCGAGCATCGGGGGGCGAGCCTAGAGGAGCGCGACCCTTGCCCCGGCGCTACCGCTCAGGCGACCAGGATGATGATGATGATGATCAGAAGCAGAGTTCCGAGACCGATGTACATCAACGCCTCCTTATGAGGGTCATTGGACGGGGCACGCGCGAGTCATGCGGGATTAGGTGACGAGAATGATGATGATGATGATGAGGAGCAGGGCTCCAAGTCCGATATACATGCGTTCTCCTTCCTTGGATGGTGGCCTTCATCCTTACCCACTCGCCGGACGCTCGAAGCGTAAATGCCCTGTCTCTGGCCGAACAGGCGACTAAGAACGAGCCGATGCGGCCTCAGAGCTCGCGCTCGTAGAAGTACATGAGCGGGCCGGA
>JALZIJ010000016.1 GCA_030860375.1 Actinomycetota bacterium
GCGGCCGGACCGCCACGCGGGTTGAGCCCACCGACCGGCTCGTAGCGAACTCCCCGCCCGGAGGCGAGCTCACTGACGATCTGCGCCCACTCTTCCGCATCGGCCATCCCAAGAACGTATCCGGGCAAGCGCCCCAAGGTGGAGTGAGTCCTAGGCAGAGACGAGCGGACCTTTAGGGGTCTTGGTGGAGGTTCGGCGCGCGCCCGCCGCCGAAGATCGCCGGGAAGTCGTCCTGGAAGTAGCAGCCCGCGAACGTCTCAGAGGGGTCCGGTCCCGTGTCGGGCCCGCCGCTTTCAACGACGATGCCGCCGTCAGATCCGTTCACGTTCGTGCGCCGGTATTTCACATCCTCGTCGGGGTCCTGGGAGCTTTGAGTGAAGTCGAGGTTCTTACAGTCGAAGTTCGCGAAGATCCCACGCTCCGGCAATCCGACCTCGCCGTTCAGGTACTCGGACGGGAAGTACGCGTTGCCTCGGTTCTGCGCTAGACGGGTCTGGGAGATCGACAGTGCTTCTGAGCTGTTGTAGGCGAGTTGCTTGAGGTAATGGCGGGCAGCCGGCTGGCCGGGCTGGGGCTCGAGCGAGCCGGAAAGAGCGGCCGCGGGGCCCGTGAGGAAGTCGGCAGCGGTCGTGCGGTACGCGGCGAGGTAGCGGAGCGCCGGATTCAGGTTCGAGAGGAAGGGGTCGAGCGCGTCAAGGACAGGCCGCACGCCCTCGGGACCGATGAAGCGCTCGAGTGCGGGCAGTCCATCCTTCGAGGCGTCGATGAGCGTGTCGAGGTTCCGGAAGAGACTCTCGAGGTTGGGCGAGAGGCGCCTCACGCTGTCGAGCGTCGGGCTGATGTCGTTGGCGACCGGCAGGAGCTCTTGCACGAGGGGGCGGGTGTCCGCCTGGAACTCGTCGAGGCGGGTCAGGGTCGCCCGGGTCTCGCGCTGGAAGGACGGGAAGATCTGGAAGCTTTCTGCCAGGGCTTCGTTGGCGTCCGCAAGCCCGCCGAACGTCGCCTCGGAGCCGGTGATCGCGCCCTGGAGCTCATCGTCTCGCTCAGAGATGGCCGCGAAGACCGTGCCCGTGTCGCGCACGAGCCCGCGCAGCGAATTCTTCTGAGTCCTGAGCACCGTGAGCACGGTCGAGGCGTCTGTGACGAACGGCCCGAAATTCCCGAAAGAGTCGTTCAAGTCGAGGGAGCGGCCCTCGACCGCAACCGCTGCGGACTGCTGCCATTCCTGGAACGCCGTGCGCGTCTCGGGGTCGAGAGCGTTAAAGATCTCGTCGATCTGCGTGGCGTTACGGGTCTGAGCAACCTCGAGCGCTCCATCTTCCGGGATCGCCTCGACATCCGGCGCGTCCGAGTCCGACGACGCGACAGCCGCGCCGAGCGAGACATTGTCGGTCTCGCCGGGCTCCGTGCCCGAGGTGAGCTCGACGTAGGTCTCGCCGAGGAGCGTCTTCTGGCGAAGAACAGCCTTGGCGTCGGTCGAGATGGGCGAGAACTCGGGCTTGATCTCGAGGACCGCCTCGGTCGTGTCGAGGCCCTCGATCCGCGCCTCGGGCGGCGCAAGCCCAACTTCCTTTACCTTGCCGACCGACACGCCGCCGATCCGCACGTCGGACTCAACCGCAAGCTGGGTCGCCTCGGGGAAGAAGGCCGTGACCCGATAGCTCTTCGGCTTCAATGGGATCGGCCCGCCGAAGGCGATCCACAGGAACAGGATCAAGGCGAAGCAGGAGAGCGCAAAACCCGCGGCGATGAGGATGCGACCGACTGATGGAGCTTGCTTTTGCATTAGTCGCAAGCACCTCCCGGGGCAAAGAGGGGACCGAGCCCGGTGACGAGCCCGGCGATGGCGGGGCCTCCCGGGCTGCCCGTGAGGATGTTCAGGAGCTCCTCACAGCCGGCGGTGAAGTAGATGCGACGGTAGAGGCCGTTGGCGTCCTGCGCCTGGAAGACGCTGACGGAGTTGTGGCCGAGCCACCCCGCCCAGTAGAGGTATCCCTCGTCGCGGCCCGGAGGACAAGACGTTGCCGTGCACTCCTCGGCACCCCGCGGGTTGTAGGCGGCCATGTTGCCGAGCACGTTCAGCTTGCGTCCGATGGTCGTCAAGCCGGGCGCCGTCTTCGAGAGCTTGGCGGCCCCCCTCCTGATATCCGGAATCGGCTCGCGGGCGGCGCGTACGAGCGGTCGGATCTCGTCGCGGATGACCGGCGTGACGGTCTCCGCGAGCTCTCGCGTCGATGAGTTGAGCTCCGGTAGGTTGCGGGCGAACGGTCGCAGGTCCTCGAACGCCGGTCCCAAGGCAGCGCCGAGGTCGTCCACTGCCACGAGGGCCTCGCGCGTCTGCGAAAGCGCGCCGGGAAGCTGCGACACGGCGCTTTGGACGTCCGGCTCCTCCTGCGCGATAGCGCCGAGGGTGTCGTTCGATTCTGTAACGAGACGCATGATGTCTTCGTCCTGCTTGCCGATCGAGCCCGTGAGCGTTGAGAGGTTGTGGACGAGGCTCGAGAGGTTCTCGTCGCGCTTCGCAACCTCCGTATTGAGACGCTCGAGGTCCCGGTTGATGGGCCCGAGGCTGCCGAGGATGCGCCCGAGGTCACGGCCGCGGCCCTCCAGGCCCTTGCCCGCGCCGATGAGGATCGAGCGCAGATAAGCCTGATTGTCGTTGTCGAGGGCTTCCAGGATCAGGTCGAGAGGCACGTCGGGAGCGGTGTTCGTTAGCGGCAATTCGTCGCCTTCTTCGATCTCGCCGCCTTCGGCGTCGCGCGAGCCGGGGTCAAGCGAGAAGAACATGTCCCGCAGGCCGGTTAGCGGCCGCATCAGGATTGTCGCGTTCTCGTAGATGGGCAGTGAGTCGCGATCGACGTCGAAGGTGACAACCGCCCGGCCGTCTACCAGCTCGACCTTCGAAACGTCGCCGACACGCACACCCGCGACCCGGAGCGTCTGGCCCTGCCCGGCGACGACGCCCTGGGCGTTGTCGAACTCAGCCGAGAACTGGAAGGGCTTTTCCTCCAGGATCGGGATCCGGAGGCGCTGCTCCTGAAGGATGTAGTAGCTGATCGCGCCCGCGAAGATGAACAGGGCCACGATCGCGATGAAGTTGCGGAGGTTCTTGCGAATCGCGGTGATCATGGCGTGGGCTCCTGGTCGAGGAAATCGATCAGGTATTCCATGTCGTAGGCCTTGGCAAGCTCTTCGTTCACGTCGTCGAGAACGTCGTCTCTGAGGTTTTGGCCCTTGGCCAAGCGGCCCGCCTCGAAGAGCTTGTTGATCGAGTCGTACTCGGAGTTCGCGCTCTCGACCGCGTCAGTGAGGCCGTCGGTTGGCGCCACCGGCTGCAGCGGGCTTGGGGAGCTATTGAGGTCGGGTTGGAATTCATCGAGGTTGAGCGAGGACGCCTCGAGGTTCGGCTGGTCTTGCGTCTCGCAGCGAACGTCGGGTCGGAATGGCGTCTTCACGGAGTCCTCGATGTCGGGGATCGCACCCACGAGCGGCGCCGAGGTGACCCCGACCGCGTCCTCCGCCGGGTCCGACCCGTTCTGGAAGGCGCCTGGGAAGATCACCGTGTTCGGACCGCCGCCGGCCAAAGTGCGGATGTACGGCCCGTTCGCGTCGCCCGAGCGGCTCTCGCCGCTGATGCCCGAGAGGCCAAAGCCGAGCTCTTCGTAAACCTGTCCGGTCGCCGGCGTTTCGGGGTCCTCGACCTTGTCGTAGCCGAACGGGATGACCACCTCGTTGAAGCAGCTCGCCAGCTTCCTTCCCTCCCTGAGGAAGGGAATCGTTTCCTTCGAGAGCTTTGCCAAGGCCGGAAGGGTCGGGCGCAGGTCTGAGACGAGGCCGCGAAGCTCGTCTTCGGAGACAAGCTCTCCTATCTGTGCCAGGAGGGGCGTTGCCGCGTCAAGGGTCGCCGGGGTGGACCGGACCCCAGGGAGGGCCTCGCGCGAGAAGGCACGTAGTGAGGGGAAAGAGCTGTTGAGGCTGGCGAGAGCAGGGCGCCCCACCTCGAGGACGCGCGGGAGCTCGACGATCGCCTGCTCGAGAGCGTCGCTCTCGGCCGCGAAGGAGCCGAGCACGGTGTCCAGGTTCGTGACGAGGTCCTGAATTTCCGAGCCCTGGTTGAGGGCCGCCACGGTTGAATTGAGGTTCACGATCAGCTCGGAGAGGTCGTGCTCCTCGGTGCCGAGGAACGCCTCGTTCACCTCGGCCGTGTACCGGAACGCACCGGGCGAGGTCTCGTAGATCTCGCGGAAGCCCTCAGCGCCACCGTTCTCGAAGGCCTTGCCGAGCTCGTCGAGAAGCGTTTGCAGGTCTGAGCGGACGTCAGCCTGAAGCGTCGTGAAGATCTGGTCGATCTGCACGGCGATGGATGTCTGGCCGACGGGGAAGACGTAGCCGTCCTCTGCTTCCTCTGCATTCGGCGTACCCGGCTCGAGGTCGACGAAGAGGTTGCCCTCCAGGAAGAGTCGCGGGCGGAGCTTCATCGTCGCGTCGGTCTTCAGGGGGAGCGCCGACTCGTCCAGCTCCATCGTCACCACGGTCGCCGTCGAGGGAACAATCGACGGCGCTGCGTCGTCTGAGGTCGCTGCCTGAGCGGTCAACTCGTCCGCGTCTTCGGGCTGGATGTGCTCGATACTCGTCACCTCGCCGACGTTCACCCCGGCGATCCGGACCGGCGACGAGGGCCGGATGTTGGCCGCAGACGGGAACACCGCCTGCACCGTGTAGGGGTTGGCCCAGGGCACCGTCTTCGTGTACGCATAGACCGACGCGACCAGGAAGACCACGACGAGGATCAGACCGATCGCCCAGCTGGGGAGACGCCTTCTGCGTTCGCCGGTTCTCATGGCTGCCTCGATTGAACGCGGGTGTCGCGGAAGGTGCGGACGCCGCCCTCGTCGTAGAAGAGGTCGGTTACGCCACGATCGCCCGGGAGGTCCTGAACGGCGACCGTCGGGTTCGATTTGGGCTGGCCATCGACCCTCAACTCGCCAAGGAGGTAGCCGCTCTGGCCCGCTTGGCAATCGCTTCCGTCTTGGCCCGTCGGGCCGTAGGGGCTCCCGTGGAGGATCGGCTGCACCTCGGGATCGAAGAAACCGTCCTTGCTGGGGTCCGGCAGTGCGCCGTGCTGGCCGGTTGCCTGGATCCCGGAATAGCCGGCCACGGGGCCGTGGGTCTCGCCCGGGATCTCCACCTCGACCGGCCCAAGGTTTGCGTGAATCGGCCCGGGCGGCGCGTTCGTGAGCGCCTGCCGGAAGGTGTAGCCGGCCTGGTCGCGCTCTGAGAGGCCTTCCGGGAGGAAGGTGAACCAGTAGTTGAAGTAGTTGCAGACGGTTTGCGCCGGGACGACCCATTCCGAGAACCGGCGGGCCGCGTCGAACGTCTCGCGTAGGCGGCCGAGCGCCACAGCAGTCGATGGCTGGGACACGAGGTTGTTGAGCTCTACGAAAACGTCACGCAGGTCGCGATTCATCGCAGGCGTGCGCGCGAGCACCGGGGTGCCGACATCGATTGCGCGGTTGAGGACGGGCAGAGCTGTCCGCAGGTCTTGGACGCCGGGGCGAAGGCGACGGTTAAGCTCTGCGAACTCGGCCAGGAAGGGACGCTGGCGGGGCAGCGTGTCGATTGCGGTATCGAGCGTGGCCGGCCCTTCCGCGATCGTTTCCTGGAGCGCCTCCGGGTCCCGCGCAATCGCTTCGAACGCGATCGCCGCGTTCTCGAAGAATTGGGCCTGCTGCTCGGCGACCGGAGCAACGGCCTCGGCGGTGCGGGCGAGAGACGTGATGAAGCGCTCGAGCCCCGTTGAAGGGTCCGCGAGAATTTGGGAGACCGGCCCGAGGTTCTCCACGAGCGGCTGCAGGCCCTCGATCGCGTCGTTCAGCGAGGCGCCACGGCCGGCGAAGGCGCTTCCGTAGCCCAGGAGGTTGTCGCGCGCGGCAAGGCGGGTCTTGTTGTCGAAGGTGTTGTTGATCGCGTCGAACTCGGTCTGCTCCTGGAAGCAACCGTCCTTGGCCTGCTCAGGAAGAGAATCCGAGAACTGGGCGGGATCTGTGGGAAGGCCGCACTCGTTCTCACCATCGTTCGTGCCGTTGAAGATGTGGCCCTCTTCGGCGTCGGGGCCGGTTCCGCGCACAATCTCGAGGTACTTGAGGCCGAAGGTCGAGCGGTAGCGCACCCGGAAGACCGAATCCTCAGGCAGCGGTTCGGCGGTTTTGTCGAGCTTGAGCTTGAGGCGGGCGCCGAGCTCGGGCACGGCGCCGGCGCCGGCGTCCCCGGCAGTGGAAGCTGTGGCGTCGTTTTCGAGCTCGACCGGCTCGATCGACTCGACAACGCCGACCCGGGTGCCGCCGATGCGCACCTCGTTGTTCTCGCCGAGGCGCGCGGCATTCGGGACGTCGACCGAGACGGAGTAGACGGGCACGAACGGCAGGCCGTTGTTCGCGTTGTAGGCGAGGAATACGGCCACGATTACGATCAGCGTCGTGACCGCGCCGACCATCGTCGGCGAGGCCGCCAGAGTGGCTCCTGGGCTACGTCCTCTCATGGTGTGAATAGGAAGTCGAGGAGGTCATTTGCCGCTTGCCCGGAGTCGCCTGCGCCGCCCATGCCGCCCTTTTTGCCGCCCTTGCCGAGCCCGCCCGGCAGGCCGTCCAGCACGTCGTCCAGGCCGTTGCCGGCGCTGCCGGGACCAACCGGGAGATCCGGAACCTCAGGAAGCGAAGGACCGGACCCAGGGTCCGAAGGTGCCGACGAGTTGCCGTCCGAGCCGTTGCCGGCGCCTGACGCGCGAGTCGTAGTGGTGGCGCGGCGAGAACCATTCGGGTCGCAGACCAGCGGGCTGTTCGGGTCGTCCTCGTCCTGGCGCAGATCGGTGGCGCCCTGCGGGCACACGGAAGGATCGTATGGCGGGACGCCGAGGTCAGCCTCTTCCTGGCCGTCGGTGATGCCCGGCTGGTTTCGGCCGAGTCCGCTCACGCAGTCGTCGGCCTGGAGGAGATCGTCCGTTCTCCCGCCGCCTTCTGCGGGGAAGGTCTGCTGGGGGTTGTAGCTGCCGCACGCCCCTTCGAAGACGTCGTAGAGGCTGAAGTGGAGGAGGTGGCCCAGGTCGTCGTACTGGTTGAGTGCTCCTGCTTGGTAGTACGCGTAGTTGAGAAGGCCCTCGAAGCCCGTGTAGCCGGTGGGTCCTCCGCGGCCGGTGCTGAAGCAGGGCAGCGTTTTGTCGTTGCAGGTCTTTTCGGCCCGCTCGTCGTACTCCACCACTCGTCGCGTATCGTCAAGATCGGACACGAAGTCCGAAAGAAGCTCAGCCGTGCGGGGGCCTTGATCAGCCGCGTCGGCGAGGGCTTCAAAGGTGCCGTTACGCACCCCCGTGTTGAGAGCCCGAGTGCCGGGTCCAGCCGCCTTTCCAAGGCTCACAAGCGAATCCTGCGTAGCCCGGTTGAAAGCCGGAAGGCTCGTCGCAAGCTCGTTGAGCTGCGGGGCGGCGCCGCGAAGGTCGGTGAGTAGCGGCGTTGACTCGAGGGCGGTGTTCTCGAGCTCGGCCATCGTCGGCTCGAGCTCTGCCAAGAAGTCGTCGAGCTTGTCGAAGTTCGCGGAGAGAGCGTCACCCTCAGCGGCTGATGCCTCCGCAGCGGCTCCAGCGTTCTCGATGAATGCCGTGACGTCCTCGCGGCGATCGGCGAGCGTCGAGATGATCTTGTCCGAGTCGACGTTCAAGTCTCGGATCACCGTGTTCTGTCGCGCGAGGAGCTTGAGCGCGTCGTGCAGGTCCTCGAGAGCGGGGGCGCCGAGGCGGATCGCCTCGTTCAGGTTCTCCGGGTTTCCGGCAAGCGCGGTGCCGAACTCGTTGATGAGGATCGCGAGCCGCTGCTTGAACGGAAGGCGTAGCGTGTTCTGAACGAGGTCGGGCTGCACGGTCTGCTCGACCTTCTTGCGAAGCGTCTCGCCATCGTCAACCGGAAGACCGGCCGGCTGACAGTCGATGAAATACTCCGCGATGAGCGACTGGGGCTCTGACGAGCACTGCGTGTCCTCGCCGAGGACCGCCAGCGGGCCGGTGAGTGTGATCGTCACGAGCGCGGTCTTGTCTTCGCTCACTTCGAGCGAGTCGACGACTCCGGTATTGACACCCGCGACCTTCACCTCGGAGTCCTCGACGATGCCGAAGGCGTTGAACATCTCGAGGACGTACGTGTGCGAGTCCTCCTCGGCGGTAACCGTGGTCGCAAACACTGCAGCGCAGGTCGCGAGGAAAGCGAATGTGAGGGCGATCCTTCTCATGGGCCGGTGGGGACCTGGGATGGATCACAGTCGATCGTGCCGCCGTCCGTGAACGGGGTGGAGCCGTCGCCGGGATCACGCTCGAGCGCGCCGGGACAGCGCGCGTCGTTGTCGATGTCGAGGAAGCCGAGGCCGGCAAGCTGATCGCTGGTGTCGACCGGGGAGAGGAGGTCGGGCAGGCCATTGTCGCTGAGCGAGAACGTGTTGAAGGTTCCCAGGATGCGTCCGAGCGGTCCCGAGGCGTCGATGGTGCCGGAAGTCGAGAAGTCGTCGAACCAGCCGACGAGCTCGGGGATGTAGGCGCGCAGGTTTGCGAGCTGCGGATTCGAATTGCGAAGCGAGCAGACGGTCTCTCCGAGCGCTCCCTGGCTGAAGTCCCCATCCGCGGCGTCGTCGAAGTCGACCATCGGGTCCGAGCCGCAGTCGGGTGCACCGGAGCCCACCCCTACTTCGGCGAGCGGAACCTGGAGATTCGTCAGCTCGATGAGGTCGTTCGCGTCGCCCGGGCGGCGGACGATCTGGTCGAGGTCCCGGATAGTGGGCACGGCGCCCGCTGCGGCCGCCCGGAACTCGCGAAAGAACGGCCCGAGGCGCTGCGCGACCGGAATCGAGGCTGCGACAAGCGGATCGACGTCGTCGAGGGTCGAGCGGAGGTTGACGAATGTCGTGTTGGCCTGGCGCATGAAGCCGGGAAGCTGGTTGATCGCGTCGGCCAAGTCTTCGCGCTGGCGGCCGATCGCGCCGAGGGCGGAGCTGGCATTGGAGATAAGGCCGGTCAGGTCGTCATCGCGCGCGGCGAGAAGCTCCGAGAGCGACGAGGCATCGACGAGGAGTGACTCGAATACCCCGCCCTCTCGCAGGATCTCACCGAAGACGCGGCGCGAGCTCGAGAGGAAGGGATTGAGGAACTTCGCGCCCTCATTTGCCTGCTTTTCGATCGTTTTGTCGTCAAAGCCTTCGTACGAGTCGCGAAAGCCGAGGATGACCTTCTTGAAGTCCTTGACGGTCTCGACGTCCAGGGTGTTGAAGATCTCGTCGAGATCGACCGCAGAGACGGTCTCGGACTGGGACATCGTGCCGCCGTCCTCGATCTCGCCGAGGTCCTGACCGCCCTGGGGAGGCAGGGTCAGCTGAATCTGCCTACCTGCGACCGAGGAGAGCGAGCCCTGCCTGACGGTCGCGGTGGTACCGCGGGGAAGCGGGGCGAAGTCCTCCTCCACGGTGAAGGTGACGATCGCCTCGCCGTCCTCGCCCAGTCCGATCTCTTTGATCGTGCCGGCCGCGAGGCCGCCGATCATGACCTGGTTGCCCGTTACGAGCTGGCTCGCGTTCTGAAACTCGGCCGTGACCTCGTACTCGTCGTCGCCGCCGCCCACGAACATGACGAGCACGATCGCCACCACAACAATGGCGATGACCGAAGCGATTCTGCCTGCTGCGCGTTTCAAATCTGGAAGTTCTGGAGCATGTGAATGGGGTTCGCGCCGCCCTTTGACGCACCCACCTCGAAACTACAGTGGTCAGCCAGGGGTGTCAAAGGAGAAGCGACGCTCGAAAACCGCATTTCCACGCCATTTAAGGCCTCCCTTCTTTGATTTGGAGTTAAGGGAGGTGGGCCGAGGGCCGATGGGAGAGGCTGGAGCATCGTGAACCGGCGCAATTCTCGCTCGGCGGTGTTACTTTTTAGGCGCCTCGAGCGGTCGATCCGACCGCCGGAGGGAATTCGCGAAAGGGAGTCGCTTTTGAAAGCTGGTTCGAGGTACGCCGTTCGTCTTAGGCGCCCGCCCATCGCGGCTGCGCTCCTGATTGGCGCCATGGCGCTGCCGGCCGTTGCTTCCGGCCACCTCGAGCGGCCCTCGTACTGGCCTGACCCCACGCCCGACACCTCCATCAGCCCGGCCGCCGGCGGCAAGGTGCCGAAGGCTCGCTCCCTCGCCTCCGCTGTGACCGGTGCCGGTCCCGGCAACGTGAGGGTCGTCTGCAAGGACGACTCGCTCCGGGTCTCGCGGCAGTCGATCGCATATGTGCGCGATCACGGCTATCGCCTACGCCCGAGCCAGCCCAAGGAACGGCTCTCGGCCGCCAAGGCTGATCGCCTTCTCGAGATCAACAGAGCACTCGCCGAGATGTGTTCGTACGGCTCGATCCAGCCGGCCCTCGACGCATCGGGCAACAACGATCGCATTGTCATCATGCCCGGCCGCTACACCGAGCCCAAGTCGCGCCGGGCCCCGGTCAACGATCCGAAATGCAACCCCTCCATGCTCCAGGAGTCCCAACGCGGTGCCAAGACCCCCTCGTACGAGTACCAGGCGAAGTGCCCGAACGACCAGAATCTGATCTTCGTGCAGGGCCGAGCCGTGAAAGGCGGGGTCCCAGGCGGTGAGCCCGACCCTGATCGCCACGGGATCCCCGAGGAGCAGCTTGGCCGCTGCGTTCGCTGCAACCTCCAGATTGAGGGCTCCGGGGTGCGCCCCGAGGATGTCCTTCTCGACGCCGGCCGCGGCTACAAGAAGCCCGAGGTGCCAGGCAACCGGCCCGGAAGCGAGGGCACCTCACCCGAGGACTGCCTCGCTGCACCCGACGGTCAGGACAATCCCTGCTACGCGAAGCACGTCGTCCTTCGCGCCGACCGCACCGACGGGTTCGTCGGCAAGAACTTTCTGCTGCGCGGAGCGAAGGAGCACGGGTTCTACACCGAGGAGTCCGACGGGGTCCTCCTCGACCGCGTGAAGTTCTTCTGGAACGCGGACTACGGTCACCTCTCGTTCACGAGCGACCACAGCGTCATCAAGAACTGCGACGGCTTCGGCTCGGGTGACGCAGTGGTGTACCCGGGCGCCGCCCCGCAGACGGGGGAGTTCCGCGACGAGAGCTTTTACCCGAAGGAGCGCTTCAACACCGTGATCAAGCGGTGCGACCTGCACGGGTCGGCGATGGGCTATTCCGGTTCGATGGGCAACTCAGTCCGCGTAACCCGCAACCACTTCTACGGCAACGCGAACGGGCTCACGAGCGATTCGCTCTCCTCTGCTGGCCACCCAGGCTTCCCGGGCGACGGCCAAAAGATCGACCACAACTGGTTCTACTCGAACAACCTCGACATCTACCGCGACGACGCGCCATTCGTCCCGCT
>JALZIJ010000258.1 GCA_030860375.1 Actinomycetota bacterium
AAGTTTCGTTCTCATGCGGAGTCCTTTCCTCGGGGTTGGTCCGGAGAGTGTATGCGGAGAGAGCCGCCCCACTCGGGCCTAACCTTGACTTCGTGGCCGAGATCGAGATAGAGCAGGAGCTCGAGCCTGCGAGGGGCGCGTCCATCGCTGAACAGCGCCGTGCGCTCCCCGACGAGCCCGGGGTCTACATCTTCCGCAACTCCGACGGCAAGGTGCTCTACGTCGGCAAGGCACTCTCGGTTCGTAAGCGCGTGAGTGGCCATTTTTCCGGCAAGACCCGGACCCGTGCCATGACTGAGCAGGCGGCGTCGATCGACTTCCTCGTCACCCGCACAGAGGCGGATGCGCTGCTCGCCGAGCAGCAGTTCATCAAGCACCACCGCCCCACGTACAACATCCGCCTTCGCGACGACAAGTCCTACCCCTACATCGCTATCTCCCTCGACGAGGAGTTCCCACGCGTCTACTTCACTCGTGAGCGCCACCGCTCGGCCCGCCTCTACTTCGGCCCGTACTCGAACGCGAAGCGAACGAGGGAGACGCTCGAGATCCTCGGCAAGCTCTTCCAATACCGCACCTGCGACGGCCCGGAGCCCGGGCGCCGCTCTGGCGTGCCCTGCCTCGACTACTACATCAAACGCTGCCAGGCGCCCTGTGTCGGCTACATCGACCGCGAGGAGTACCGGCGAAACATCGACGCGATCTCGAGCTTTCTCTCGGGGCGCTACCGCGACGTCGAGCGTGATCTCGCCCGCAAGATGGATGAGGCCTCGGGTGACGAGGAGTTCGAGCGCGCGGCGGTCTACAGAGACAGGCTCGAGGCCGTGCGCTCGCTCATGCAGCGCCGCAACGTGGCCGGTGGCCCGCTCGACAACGCCGACGTGATCGCGGTCGCGACCGAAGACGACACGGCGAACGGCCAGGTCTTCCAGGTGCGCGACGGCATCCTCGCCGAGCGCCAGAGCTTCTACATGACCAACGCGGGCGGACGTGAAGAGGGCGAGGTCATTGAGGAATTCGTCGCGCAGTACTACTCGGCGGCGCCGTCGATCCCGCGCCTGGTTGTGGTCGGCGAGGCGGTCCGAAGCCGCGCCGGAGTCCTCGCCGACGCGTTGGCGATCAGGCGGGGCGGCCCGGTCGAGGTGCGCGTTTCAGAGCGCGGCGACCTGCGCCGGGTGCGCGAGCTGGCCGAGCGAAACGCGGTGCTGGCCCTCAAGCAGGACAAGCTGCGCGCCGAGCGCCGCCGTACGCAGCGCGTCGATGCGGTGGCCGCGCTCCAGGAGGCGTTGCGCCTCGACGCGCTGCCGATCCGGATCGAGGGGTTCGACATCTCGAACATCGGCGGCGAGCACACGGTTGCTTCCATGGTCGTCTTCGAGGGAGGGGCTCCAAAGAAATCGGACTACAGGCGCTTTCGCATCCGTGGGGATCGAACCGGCGGACCGGACGACTTTGCTTCGATGAACGAGGTTCTCTCGCGCCGGGTTTCGCGCCTCATCGAGGCCGGCGATCGCTCGCCGCACGATGCCGAGCGCGACTCGAGCTTCGCGGCGCTCCCCGACCTGATCATGATCGACGGCGGCAAGGGACAGCTTTCGTCGGGGATGAAAGCGATCGGCACCCTCGTCGATCACGGCGTCGCGGTGATCAGCCTCGCCAAGCGCCTGGAAGAGGTCTATGTGCCGGGCCGCTCGGCTCCCCTCGAAATCGCGCCGGACTCGCCTGCTTCCCATCTGCTCCAGCGGGTGCGAGACGAAGCCCACCGCTTCGCGATCGACTTTCACCGCAATCGGCGTGACAAGTCGATGACCCGGTCGCTCCTCGACGAGCTGCGGGGAGTCGGGCCGAAAAGAAAGCGCGCGCTGCTCGGCCATTTCGGCTCTCCCGAGCGCATCGTCGCCGCCTCGCGCGAGGAGATCGAGGCCGTTCCGGGCATTCCTGGGAAGATCGCCCGCGACATCCACCGCCAACTCAACAAATCCGGATGAAGATCCAGTCCGAGCTCTTCCCCGAGCCCGTCGAGCTCTGGGTTATCACGGGCTACTCGGGTGCAGGCAAGTCTGAGGCGATCGCTGCGTTCGAGGACTCCGGATTCTTCTGTGTCGACAACCTGCCGCCCCGGATGATCGGTTCGCTTGGCGAGCTCTTTCGCCACGAGGGCAGCGGCGTCCGCCACGCAGCGGTCGTGACCGACGTCCGCGGCCGCACCTACTTCGACGAGCTTCAGGCGGTGGTCTCGGAGCTCAACCATGACGGCTTGAGCCTGAGGTTGCTCTTCCTCGAGGCGGGCGAGGAGATCCTCATGGATCGCTTCAAGGAAACCCGCCGGCGCCATCCGCTTGCTCCGGACGGAAGGATCATCGACGGCATCCGGGCCGAGCGCGAGGTTCTGGGACCGCTCCGGGAAGAGGCAGACGTCGTCATCGACACGTCGGGTCTCACCGGCGCGATGCTGCGGCGCCGGATCGCAAACGAGCTTCTCGGACCCAAGGACGAGCGTCAGCGGCTCGCGCTCACCCTTCTCACCTTTGGCTTCAAGAACGGCCCGCCGCGGGACGCAGACCTGATGTTCGACGTTCGGTTTCTGCCCAACCCGCACTACCGCGAGGACCTCCGCCCGCTCACGGGCATGGACGCCGCCGTGGTCGAGCACGTGGAGGCGGGTGAGCTCGCCACCGAGTTCTACCGCCGCCTGCTCGGGCTCCTCGACTTCCTCCTGCCCGCCTACGTCGCCGAGGGCAAGACGCACCTGACAATTGCGATCGGCTGCACAGGCGGGCGCCACCGCTCAATCACAGTCGCCAACCGAATGGGCCGCCACCTCGTCGACCGCGAAGGGGTGACGGTTCGGGTGGTGCACAGAGATACGCGGTTCGACTAGCCACGCGCGGTCGATTCACCACAATAGGCCGGTGGGCGTCGCAATCCAGATCCGCGGGCTGAAGAAGTCGTACGGCTCGAATGAAGCAGTGCGCGGTATCGACCTGTCGGTGAACGAGGGACAGGTGTTTGCGTTCCTGGGGCCGAACGGCGCAGGCAAGACGACCACCGTCGAGATCCTCGAGGGCTATCGCGAGCGGACCGAGGGGGACGTGGAGGTTCTCGGCGTGGACCCCCGCGACGGCGACCAGCGCTGGCGGGAGCGGATCGGCATCGTCCTTCAGGAGTGCCGGATGGAGCCACTTCTCTCCGTGCGCGAGACGCTCGACCTTTACGCGGGCTACTACGAGGCGCCCCGCGATGTAGACGAGACGATCGCGCTTGTCGGCCTCGAAGGCAAGGCCGACGCGCGAGCCGGCAAGCTCTCAGGAGGCCAGCAGCGCCGCCTCGACGTCGCCCTCGCCTTGGTCGGCGACGCGGAGCTCCTCTTCCTCGACGAGCCCACAACCGGCTTCGACCCTTCAGCGCGCCGCCAGGCGTGGGAGGTCATCGCGAGCCTTCGCGAGCTGGGAAAGACCGTCTTCTTGACCACCCACTACATGGACGAGGCCCAGTTCCTCGCCGACCGGGTGGCGATCATCCGCGACGGGCGGATCGTCGCCGAAGGCGCTCCGAACGAGCTCGGTGGGCGGGCCGAACGGGCGAGCACGATCCGCTTTCTCTTGCCGCCCGGCGTTTCGGTGGATGACCTGCCCCGCGGGGTCGGCCGGGTCGAGTCCGAGCTGCGGGGCGCCGGCGTTGCCGTCTCGACCTCGGATCCCGTCGCGACGCTCAACTCGCTCACCGGCTGGGCGCTTGAGCGCGGGGTGGGCCTGAGCGGCCTCGAAGTCACGCGCCCGACGCTCGAGGAGATGTACCTTGAGCTCACGGAGGATGTGCTCGCTTCCCCTTCGGGGGCTCGCCCCAGTCATGAGGGGGATCCCCAATGAGCGGATTCAGCCTCATGTGGCACCAGTTCCGCTACGACCAGCGCGTCTTTTGGCGCAGCCCTGCGTCCGTGTTCTTTACGGTCCTCCTCCCGCTGATCTTCCTGTTCATCTTCTGCTCGATCTTCGGCGGCGACACGATCGAGGAGCGCGGGAACGTCTCGATCGCGACCTACTACGTGCCCGGGATCATGACCCTGGCGATCGTCTCCGCGACGCTTGTGAGCCTCGCAATCGCACTCGTTGAGGCGCGCGAGAGCGGTCGCCTCAAGCGCGTGCGCTCGACACCTCTGCCCACTTGGGGCATCGTGGCCGGGCGTATCGGCAATGCACTGGTGATTTCGGTCCTGATGACGATCATCGTCACCCTGATCGGCCGCGTCATCTACGACGTGGAGATCCCCGATTCGACGATTCCGGCTCTCTTGGTGACTCTTGTGGTCGGCGCGTTCGCATTCTCCTGCCTCGGCTTCGCCCTCACCGCCCTGATCCCGAACGAGGACGCGGCGCCCGCGATCACGAACGTCGCAGTCCTGCCGCTCTATTTCCTCTCCGGCGTCTTCATCCCTGACTCCGAGATTCCCGACGGGGTCCTCGACTTCGCCTCGTTCTTTCCGATCCGCAACTTCTTCGAGGCATTGTTTACCGCCTTCGACCCGGCGACTCAGGGCGCCGGCTTTGAATGGGGCCACCTCGGCATCGTGGCACTCTGGGGAATGGGTGGGCTCGTCCTCGCCGCGCGTTTCTTTCGCTGGGCACCGCGCGGATAACCTCGCCGCCGATGATCCACCACGTAAGCGTTGAAGTCTCGGACTTGGAGCGGAGCGGTCGCTTCTACGACGCTGTGGTTGGAGCGCTTGGCTGGCGCCGCCACGTCGAGCGCCCGGATCGGATCGGCTGGGGGATCGTCAAGCCCATTTTCTACGCCTCCGTGGGCGGTGCGCCTGGCTCGCCGAGCGGTCACATCTGCTTCGCATCTCCAGGGATCTCCGGCGTAAAGGGGGCGTGGGAGGGCGGTGTCGCGGCAGGCGGCTCGGACGACGGTCCACCCGGGCAGCGGCCCGAGTACGGTGCCACCTACTACTCGGCTTATCTCGTCGACCCGGACGGAAACAGGATCGAGATCGCCGTCGGCGCTCAGTAGCCGCAAAGCTCTTCGAAACCAATCAGGAGGAAACGAACGCTCATGGCAGTCAAGGTCGGCATCAACGGGTTTGGCCGCATCGGTCGCAACCTGTTCCGCGCAGCTCACGAGTCGGACGCGGACATCGAGATCGTCGCGGTCAACGACATCACCGACGTGCCGACGCTCGCACACCTCCTGAAATACGATTCGATCCTCGGGCGGTTTCCCGGCCAGGTCTCCGAAGGCGACGGTTCGATCACCGTGGATGGACAGGAGATCAAGGTTCTGGCTGAGCGCGACCCGGCCGACCTCGGCTGGGGCGACCTCGGTGTCGAGGTGGTGATCGAGTCCACAGGCATCTTCACGAAGCGAGACGACGCGAAAAAGCACCTGGATGCCGGCGCCAAGAAGGTGATCATCTCGGCCCCGGCCACGGACCCGGATGTGACCGTTGCCCTCGGTGTCAACTTCGATTCGGAGTACGACGCGGACTCGCACCACATCATCTCGAACGCGTCGTGCACCACGAACTGCCTCGCCCCCATCGCCAAGGTGATCCATGAGGCCGTCGGGATCGAGCACGGCCTGATGACCACGATCCACGCCTATACCGCCGACCAGCGCCTCCAGGACATGCCGCACTCCGATCTCAGGCGCGCCCGTGCTGCGGCGCTCAACCTGATTCCGACCACGACCGGCGCGGCCAAGGCCGTCGGTCTCGTCCTACCCGAGCTCAAAGGGCGTCTGAACGGGTTCGCCATGCGCGCGCCCGTGGCGACCGGTTCGGTCGTCGACCTGGTCTGCGTGGTCGGCAAGGAGACCTCGGCCGAGGAGATCAACGCGGCCGTCAAAGAGGCGGCAGACGGTCCGCTCGCCGGCATTCTTGCCTATACCGAGGATGAGATCGTCTCCACCGACATCGTCAAGGACCCGCACTCTTCGATCTTCGACGCGGGTCAGACCATGGTCATGGAAGGGACGATGGTCAAGGCCGTCTCCTGGTACGACAACGAGTGGGGCTACTCGAACCGCGTCGTCGAGCTGGCGACGAAGGTGCTCCCGTAGCCCACGCTTGAGCCACGCCTGGAAGAGCGTTCGCGACGCTCCGGTCGAGGGCCGGCGCGTCTTGGTGCGCTCAGACTTGAATGTGCCGCTCTCTGACGGGGGCATCGCAGACGACACGCGGATCCGGGCGGCGGTCCCGACGATCGAAACGCTCCTGAAGCGTGACGCCGCTGTCGTGCTCGTCTCACACCTGGGACGGCCTGAGAGCCGCGACGAGCTCTCGATGCGCCCGGTCCGCGACCGCCTCGCCCGGCTCTTGAGTGCGCCTGTGACGCTTGCCTCGGGCGTCGTCGGCGACGACGTCACAGCCGAGGCGGAAGCTCTCGCGCCAGGCCAGGTGCTTCTGCTCGAGAACAGCCGCTGGGAGGCGGGCGAGACTGAGAACGATCGTGAGCTGGCAGGGGCCCTCGCCGGGCTTGCCGACCTCTATGTAAACGACGCGTTCGGCGCCGCGCATCGCGCCCACGCCACGACCGAAGGCGTCGCCCACCTCCTGCCGAGCTACGCGGGCCTCCTACTCGAGCGCGAGCTCTCAGAGCTGACCGCGCTTCGCGACGATCCCGAGCCCCCGGTGGTGGTCGTGCTCGGCGGCGCCAAGGTGACCGACAAGGTCGGGGTGCTGAAGCGGTTCCTCGAGATCGCCGACACCGTCCTCATAGGCGGCGCGATGTGCTTCGTGTTCTTCCGAGCGCGTGGCGTCGGCACGGGCGACTCGCTTGTCGAGGAGGAGGGCGTGGCGCTTGCCGAGGATGTGCTCGAGGCAGCCGAGCGCTCGGACTGCGAGCTCGTCCTGCCCACCGATCTCGTGATCGGCGACTCGTTTACGGCAAACGCCGAGCGCAAGGAGCTCGACGGAATCGAGGTCCCTGACGGCTGGATGGGCCTCGACATCGGCCCTGAGACGACGCAGCGCTACGCCGAGGCGATCGCCGAGGCCGGATCAGTGCTTTGGAACGGCCCGATGGGCGCGTTCGAGCTTGAGCCCTTCGCCGCCGGCACCCGCGGCGTCGCCAAGGCCGTTGCATCGACGGCGGGGCGCACGGTAGTCGGCGGCGGCGATTCGGCCGCAGCGCTGGTCGCGTTCGGCTTGGACCAGGAGGTCGATTGGCTCTCGACCGGGGGTGGCGCGTCACTCGAGTTGCTCGAGGGCAAGGAGCTTCCGGGGGTCGTCGCATTGGAGCAGTCCAACGAGGAGGGTGACGAATGAGTGAGCGCCGACCGTATCTGGCCGCCAACTGGAAGATGCAGAAGACCGTGGAGGAGACTGAAGAGTTCCTCGACCGCTTCCTCGGCGACATCGGCGACCTCGCGGACACCGACATCGTGATCTGCCCGCCCTTCACCTCGTTGGCTGCGGCCGTCGAGCGCTGCCGGCGCAGCCCGGTTGGTGTGGCCGCACAGAACATGCACGACGCGGACTCGGGTGCATATACGGGTGAGATCTCGGCCTCCATGTTGACCTCGCTCGGCGTGGAAGCGGTGATCCTCGGTCATTCAGAGCGCCGGGCGCTCTTTGCCGAGGCCGACGAGGCGCTCGCGCGCAAGCTGGTGGCCGCGCTTCGGGCGAAGCTTGAGCCGATCCTCTGCGTAGGCGAGTCAGAGATTGAGCGGGAGGAGGGGCTCACCGAGGACGTCCTTCGCCGCCAGCTCGAAGCGGACCTTGCGCAGGTCGAAGACTCTCAGCTCGCGGGCGTAGTGATCGCCTACGAGCCGGTCTGGGCGATCGGCACCGGCAAGACCGCCTCGCCCGAGCAGGCGTCCGATGCGGTCGGTTTCGTCCGCTCGGTCGTGGCGGAGCGCTCGGATGAAGCTGCCGCCCAGATTCGCATCCTCTACGGCGGCTCGGTCAAGCCCGACAACGCCGAGGAGCTTCTCCGCTCGGAGGAGATCGACGGTGCGCTGGTCGGCGGCGCGAGCCTCGAGCCTGCGGACTTCCTGGCGATCTGCGAAGCAGCGTGAGCCTCCCAGGCGGGCCGGCGGAGCTTCCGGTGCCTGCGGTTGCACTGGTGATCCTGGACGGCTGGGGCCTCGCGCCCGACGGCCCCGGAAACGCCGTGTCCCTGGCCGATACTCCGGTCTTCGACGAGCTCTGGGCCGAATGCGCGCATACTCAACTGTCCGCCTCAGGCCGCGACGTGGGCCTGCCCGACGGGCAGATGGGCAACTCCGAGGTGGGCCACTTGAACCTCGGCGCGGGTGCGGTGGTGAAGCAGGATCTCGCACGGATCGACGATTCGATCGCGGACGGCTCGTTCTTCGAGAACGAGGCTCTCCTGGCGGCGTGTGAGGCGGCACGGGCCTCGCCGCGGGGCCGACTTCATCTCATGGGGCTCGTCTCCGACGGCG
>JALZIJ010000261.1 GCA_030860375.1 Actinomycetota bacterium
GGTATTGACGACGACATCAGGCTTAGCCGCAGGCCCCCTGTGCGGGCGGATGCTTCCGTCCTCGATGCGGATGTGGAAGCTCTCGCCGTCGATATCGAACTGACACGTATGGTCGATTCCCTCTGCGGCCGCAGGATCCGCGAAGGCCACCATTCCGATCGCGAAGGTCGATGCGCGAAATCCCGCGAGAGCAAGCTCCGGTCCGAGCCGTCGCAAGCCCCAGACCGAAAGCGGCGCAACGATGCGCGCTAGCGACCACCCCTCCTCCGTGATCTCGTAGACCTGAGTCGCCGCGGGCGGTGGAAGCTGCCGGCGCTGGACAAGCCCCTCCTCCTCCAACCGCCGCAGGCGCGCGGTCAAGAGGTTGCGGCTGAGGCGCGGCAACCCTTGGCTGAGATCCGTGAACCGCGCCGGTCCCAAGAGCAGGTCGCGCACGATCAAAAGCGTCCAGCGCTCGCCAATCAGGTCAAGCGTCCAGGCGAGCGCCTCGTCTTCTTGGTAGCTCGGCACCATCTCGAACAAGGTAGCAGCTTAAGTACAGTTCTGCTACTAATGCGTACAAGTTCTGTTCTTCGCCACGCCGGAGATTGCAAATGACGTCGCTCACGAAACCCGCAACGCCCCCGACCACCAGCAGGGGAGCTGACAGAAAGCTCGGCTTGACCAGCCTCGAATCCGAGTGGACGATCGACTCGCTCGAGGTCGAGGGCGCCGTTCCCTCCTGGCTTTCGGGCTCCCTGCTTCGCACCGGACCGGCCCGCTTCGAGGTCGGGGGGTGCAGCCTGCGCCATTGGTTTGACGGACAGGCGATGCTCCACCGCTTCTCCTTCGATGGCCAGCAGGTCTCCTACGCGAACCGCTTTCTGCACGGCAAGGCCTACGCCGAGACCGAGAAGGGCCGCCTCGGCTACGCCGAGTTCGCCACCGACCCCTGCCGATCGCTCTTTCGGCGAGTGCAAACGATGTACTCCCCCGGCTCCGCCATCTCCGACAACTGCAACGTCAACGTCGCCCGGCTCGGCGAGGAGTTCATCGCCATGACCGAGACGCCGATGCCGCTCGCCTTCGATCCGGTGACGCTCGAGACCGTCGGCGTCGCCTACGACCCACCCGGGATCCTCACAACCGCCCACCCGCATCACGACCCCGGCCGCGGCGAGCTGGTCAACTACGCCGCAAAGCTCGGCGCGCGCTCGAAGTACCGCTTCTTCGGCCAGCGCAGCGCAAACGAGCAGCGCCTGATCGCCGAGCTCAACACCTCCCGCCCGGCCTACGTCCATAGCTTCGGGATGAGCGAGCGCCACCTCGTCCTGGCCGAGTTCCCGTTCGTGGTCAATCCCTTGGCGCTGGCGCTCTCCGGCCGCCCCTATATCGAGAACTACCGCTGGCAGCCCGAGCGCGGCACGAAGCTCCACGTCTTCGATCGCAAGACCGGCGACCTGCGCGGCTCCTACGACGCCGAGCCGGGATTCTGCTTTCACCACGTCAACTCCTTCGAGGAGAACAGCGAGCTCATCTGCGACCTGCTCCGCTACGAGGACGCCGAGATCATCGAGGCGCTCTACATGGAACGCCTCCACGAGGGCAGCGAACCGCTGCCTGCGCCGGAGCTGCGTCGCTACAGGATCGACCTGGATTCAGGGCGCCTGAGCGAGGAGCGGATCGCGGAGCCGCTCTTCGAGCTGCCGCGGATCAACTACGCGCGAAACGGCAAGCCGTACCGCTTCGCCTACGGGCTCACTCCGGCTGCCGACGGCGGTTGGACCGACACGGTGCTGAAGCTCGACCTCGAGACCAGCCATGCCAAGACTTGGCACGAGCATGGCGCCTATCCGGGCGAGCCTGTGTTCGTCGCCCCTCCCGGAGCCAGCCGAGAGGACGATGGCGTCCTCCTCTCGGTCGTCCTCGACGTCGAAGCGGGGAGCTCCTACCTGCTGGTGCTCGACGCTCAGGACCTGACCGAGCGCGCGCGGGCCCGCGTCCCCCACCACATCCCCTTCGGCTTCCACGGGCAATACACGAGCCACGCGTAGACGCACGGACATTGCTCGCATCAGTTCGCCTCACTAACGAAGCTGAAATTGGACTCAATCGGAACCCGTCGCGGCGGTCGCCTCCTGTCCTGAGCGGCGAAAGCCCGCTCGCCGAACGGGCTTCTGCCGATAACGGGGACCCGATTCCTCTCTCGCAACCACGCACGGATCGTCGACCGAGTACGCCTAGCGGTGTGACTTGAAGAGGTCGGCGGAACCTCAAAGCGGGATGTACGTATTACCGCGCTCTAGTACCGGTAGCCGAGATTCGAGAGCTTCAATGTTTCCGAGACTTTGACACCGAAGAGCGCGTTCGGCTTCAGCTCCTCACTCGAGTTGCGCGGCCGCTGGCGCGGGTGCTGCTGCTGCCAGCGAGCCCAAAGACGATCGACGTTGGCGTGATGGAGCCAGAACAGGGGGTCGGCCGGGGACCGCTCAGTTGCCATCTGGCCGCCGACGGCGATGTGCACGCCGCCGTGTTCGCCCTCAAGCCGAAGCTGGAAGGGGCCGAACGTGTCCCGCCGAAGCGCGCGGTTGAGGTCCGCGCGGTCGGGCAGGAAGCTCGGGTCCCACTGACGCTGGATCCTCCAGCAGCGAAGCTGCGCTGGGCGGTTGATCGCCGCCGGGATCCTCGGATCGGCGATCCAATCCCAGTAGGGCACAGCCACGTTGGGGTCTTCCTCTTGGAGGCGGCGCTCAAACTGGAGGAGGTACCAGCGATGCCAGGACAAGAAGTTGCGCCCACGCATCCCGGCCATCGAGTGGACACCCCACGCATGCATCCCGGCACCGGCCATCGCTTCGACGTGGACCTTCAGGAAGTCGCCGTAGACGGGCTTCTTGGCGCCGCGTTTGCGAATGGCATCGACCGCGCCGACGAAGGCTTCCCATTCGTCGGTTGAGAGACGCGCCTGGTTCTTACGCACGGTCGTCATCTGGTACCTCCGCTAGCCCGTGACCAAGTCCGACTCTAAGCGATCTCAGCAGAGCATGGCTTCGGGAC
>JALZIJ010000268.1 GCA_030860375.1 Actinomycetota bacterium
CGATGGCGAGCTATCTCGCTCTAGCCGCAATCGGCGAATTCCGCGTTGACAAGGGCGAGGTCGCCGGGCTTCCTTACGTGGGTGCCGTCGACCGGAACCTGGGCGAGTCGGTTGTCGACGACCTCCGAGAGCGGACCGAGGTCGCACACGAGTTCCTCGAAACGGTTGCCGGCCCCTATCCGTTCACGGCCACGGGCGGAATCGTCGACCCATCATCGCTCGGCTTCGCGATGGAGACTCAGAGCCGTTCGTACTACCCCGGTCCGCCGAATCAGCAACTCGTGATCCACGAGGTCGCCCACCAGTGGTACGGCAACTCGGTCTCGGTCAACCGCTGGAAGGAGATCTGGCTGAACGAGGGCTTCGCCACGTACATGGAGTGGCTGTATGAAGAAGAGGAAGGCGGCGAGAGCGCCGCCGAACGCTTCGAGCGCATCTATGCCCAGAACGGCCCGAGCTCTTCAATTTGGAATCCGCCTCCGGCGGACCCGGGCGGCCCTGAAAACCTTTTTGCAGGGTCCGTTTACGACCGAGGAGCGCTGGCGCTACAGGTGCTTCGCCAAGAGATCGGCAACTCCGACTTCCGCGAGGTTCTCGAGCGCTGGGCGACCGAGAACGAGTACGGCACCGCCGACACCCAGGCGCTCTACGAGCTCATCGAAGACGTCACCCATAATCCGCGCCCGGATGAGTTCGACGAGTGGCTCTACGAGCCCGGCAAGCCCAGCTGTGAGACCTGTCGAGAGGTCGCTACGGACTCCGCTCCCAAGCGTGCCAAAGTGCTTCGAGCCGATACGAGTATCGCCTCGGGCTTTCGGCGTACAAGCGCCGCCCGATAAGAATCGCGTCCGAGTGGAATTCGACTTGGCATGCCAAGACGTGGTCCGAGAGTTCAGCTTTGCACTCGTCATCGAGGCTTGACTCGTCGGCCTCGATCGCGGATGCGGCCTCGCCCAGATCGTGGTGGTCTCCCAGGATCTCGGAGAGCCTGTGGGCCTCCTCACCAAGAACCTCGAGCACGGGCGGCCACGCATCATGGAGGAGGCGTAGCGAGTACCACATGTCCTTTACCCGCTTTCGCCATTCGTGGAGCGTGTCGTCGTCAGGGCTGACCGATGCCGCCTCGAGCCCTTCGCGGCCCAGCCTGTAGCCGCGCCGCAGCCCCGGCTCGATGATCTCCCAGCTTCCGTCGCCGAGCGAGAGGATCTGAGCATCCGTCCGCACCTGGCGAAGGAGCCCGGCCGCGCGCGCGCCCGGCGCGGCTACGTCCTTCGAGTCCACGCCGGAGGATTGACGACCGGCCAGCCAGTCTCGGGTCGCTTGCGCACAACCCTCACTCATCTCGCTCGAGCGCCTTTCGACGAGCTTTGAGAGCGAGGAGACCATCGCGTCGGCCTCGCGGATCGCTGCCAGTTCGTGCGCGGCCAATCTGAGGCGGCCGTTCTGCGAGCGATACGCCTCCGAATCGAGGCTCCCCTTCGCGAGTCGCAGGAGCGATCGCGCCTTCTTGATGTCCTTGCGCGCCGTGTGCACGGCGACCGCCCGGTCGTCGAGCAGTGTCTCGTCGCCGAGCTGCAAGAGAGCGTCGTCCAAGCGCTCAACGAGCACCCGCCGGATTTCAACCGCCAACCGCACCGGACGCTCGAACGAATAGCTCATGGTGCGAAGGCTACGGCTTGCTGCCGTTCACCAGGGCTTCACCGATTGTTCCCCGACTCGTCACACGCGGGCACGCCGCAGGCGCCACGCTTCACCTGCAAATTGCGATCAAACAAGGGAGCAACGATGATTCCCCATCATGGCGCACGCGTAGACATGCATTGCCATTCGACCGCGTCCGAGGAGGCCAAGCTCGGAATCGCCCGCAGCGTCGGGCTTCCTGAATGCGCGACGCCCCCCGAGGAGGTCTACGAGCTCGCCAAGCGGCGAGGTATGGACTTCGTCACGATCACGGACCATGACACGATCGCGGGCTGCCTCGAAATCGCCCACCGCCCGGACGTGTTCATCTCGGAGGAGTTGACGACATGGTTTCCGGGAGAACCGCACGCGGTTCACGTCCTCTGTTACGGGATCACGTCGGAGGACCACGAGTTCCTCCAGGCAAACGCATTCGATCTGGAGGTCTGCGCCGAGTACCTCTTCGAGCGCGAGATCACGTGTGCGCTCGCCCACCCATTCTTCAGCGTCGCTCAGCCCCTCACGGCGCCTCATCGGCGCAGGCTGGCCGAGCTCTTCGACGTCTGGGAGGTGCGAAACGGCTCCCGGGCCAAAGAGCTCAACATGCCGGCCGCCGTCTACTCAGAGACCCACGGCGGCACCGGGATCGGCGGTTCTGACGATCACGCCGGCGTAGACATCGGGCGAACCTGGACCGAGACTTCGCCCGCGTCTTCGCCGGATCAGTTTCTGGCACACGTCCGGGACGGCGATGCGACGAGCGGAGGCTCCCAGGGAAGTGCGGCAAAGTGGGCCCACGCCGCGCTGGCGCTGGCAACGCGAGCCCTCGTACGCGACACCACGCCGCTTCCGGCAGGCCCCATCGATCCCGGCATGGTGCTCGAGATAGCGGAGCGGGTGGTTGCCGACGGCGATGCGCGCGGTGGTGCGGGCACATCGAAGCTCGGCCCAAACGACGTAAGCGCGCTCATCCGAGCCTGGCTCGCGTCGGTTGACATGCCGTCGGATCCGCATGAGCTCATCGCGTACCTCCAGGACGACTCGTTCACGCACGCAGACCTCTTTCGCCGCGCGAAAAGGGCTCACGAGACGAAGCTCCGGGGCGCCGTCGATGCCGTCTCGAGCGCCGCACAGGCGGGCGAGGGCTACGCGGAGGCGGCGCAGACTCTGCTCGAGGCGCTCATCCCGGCGATTCCCTACGTTCCGGCCACCGCCCTTCTCGGAGGCGAGAAGGCCAAGCTGTCCGCGCGCGAGGGCGAGCCGCGGAAAGTGGCGATCGTCGTCGACGCGATCGGCTCGATGCACGGCGTGAGTCACACGGTTGAACGAATTCGCGAGAACGGGGTGCCGGGCTACGACGTCGAGGTGATCGGCACGGATTCCAGGGTCGACCGCAGGCTGCCGGCCGTCGCCGAGGTCGAGATGCCCTTCTACACCGGGATGCAGATCGGCATCCCCAGTATTCCCGAGTTGGTCGAGACCCTCGCCGACGGGCGCTACGACCTCATCCACGTGACCGCCCCGGGGCCGGCGGGAGTCGCCGCCACCCTTGCGGCGCGCATCGGCGGTCTGCCTCTGATCGCGAGCCACCACACGGACTTTGCCTCGTACGCGGGTGTCCGCAGCTCCGACCCGAAGCTCGAGTACGGAGTCCGGGCAGCGCTTTCGCTGTTCTTTCGCCAGTGCGGGCTCGTCCTCTCTCCGAGCGAAGCCGCCGATCGCTCTCTCGGCGAGCTAGGCGTCGAGCCGAATCGGATCGGCCGCTGGACGCGCGGCGTCGACTTCGAGCTCTATTCGGGTGCCGAGCCGCGCCGCGAGTCGTATCCCGGCGACTTCAAGGTGCTCTACGCGGGGCGTCTGACGAAGGAGAAGGGCATCGACCTCCTGGCTGACGCCTTTCTGCTCGCTCGCGAGCGGGATCCTCGCCTACACCTCCTTCTGGCCGGAGGTGGACCCGAGGAGGAAGCGCTTCGTGACCGCCTTGGCGACGCAGCGACGTTCCTGGGTTGGCGCGACCGTGTGGGCCTCGCTGAGGCGTACGCGAGCTCGGACCTCTTCCTCTTTTGCTCCGAGACGGACACCTACGGGCAGGTGATCGCGGAAGCGCAGGCGAGCGGCTTGCCGGTCGTGGCTGTGGATGCCGGCGGTCCTGCCGCGCTGATCCGCCATGGGCACACGGGATGGCTGGTGCATCCGGGGGTAGCGGCGGTGGCGGCGGGCATCGCCCAGCTTGCGGCCTCCCCGTTCCTGCTTGAGAAGTTGTCGGTTGCAGGTATCGCGGAGGCTCGTCGGCGGTCTTGGAAGTCTGCCCTCTCAGAGCTCGCCGCCGGCTATGACCAAGTGCTTTCCGCGAACGCCTCAGCGGTCGGCGAAGATGCGCCGAGCGCGCTTGCGGCAACCGGCGTGCAGCGGGTGGCCTGACGCTCTCACGTCACCGTTCGTTCACCGGCGCCCAGCGACTCCGCATTACCATCGAGCGTGTGAGGACAGAATCCGCCCAAGCGCTCTCGGAGGAAGCAGGGGAGAGGAACGCCGAGGCCGACCAACCTTCGGCGAACGGCCGAGAAGCACCGAAGTCGCCCGAGCTGAGCGACACCTCGCTCTACTTCAATCGCGAGCTTTCCTGGCTCGAGTTCAACGATCGGGTGTTGCAGCTCGCCGAGGACAAGAACGTCCCCCTTCTCGAACGGGTTAAGTTCTGCGCGATCTGGGAGTCGAACCTGGATGAGTTCTTCATGGTCAGGGTCGCGAACCTGGAGGACCAGATGGAGTCCGGGCGGGATCCCCGCGGGCCTGACGGGATGAGCGTGGCCTCGCAGGTGGCCGAGATCCACGACCGTGTGATTGCCCAGCGCAAGCGAGTGAGCGCCGCTTTTAAGTCGATCCGGCCCGAGCTGGACTCGAGCGGCGTGCGGATCCTCCCCGTCGCCGAGGCATCCGAGACCGAGCGCGAGGAGCTCCGCCGCCTCTTCGAGCGCCAGGTCTTTCCGGCGCTCACACCCCTCGTGATCGGCCTCGGCAGGCCGTTCCCCTACATCTCGAACCTGTCGCTGAGCCTTGCCGTCTCATTGCGCGACCCGGAGCAGGACACGGACGTGCTTGCTCGCGTGAAGGTGCCGAAGGAGCTTCTCAGGCGCTTTCTGCCGATCGGTCAGGAGGGTACGACGCTCGTCCCCCTCGACGACCTCATCGCCGCAAACCTGGGAAGCCTGTTTCCAGGCATGGAAGTCGTTCACTACTCGTTCTTTCGGGTCACGCGAGACACCGACTACGACGTCTCCGGTGACGCCGGCGACGTCATGCAGGCGGTGGAGGAGGAGCTTCGCCGCCGCCGCTTCGGCGAGGTCGTAAGGCTCGAGGTCGAGGCCGGGATGGACCCGCACCTCCGCTCTCAGCTCGTCTCGGCGATGGGCCTCGAGGAGCGCGAGGCCTATGAGGTGAACGGGCTCCTGGACCTCACCGACCTCTGGGACCTCCTTGACGTGAAGGGACTCCCGGCAGAGCTCAAGTATCCGCCGCACACTCCGGTGACCAAGGGCCGCCTGGTGGGCGAGGACGGCAAGGACGGCGACATCTTCGCGGCCATGCGCGAGAGCGACATCCTGGTCCACCACCCCTACGACTCGTTCGGGACATCGGTCGAGCGGTTCGTCCGCCAGGCCGTCGCTGATCCCGACGTGCTCGCGATCAAGCAGACTGTCTACCGGACGTCGGCCGACTCCCCGCTGGTCCCATCGCTGATCACGGCCGCCGAGCGCGGCAAGCAGGCGGTGTGCATGGTGGAGTTGAAGGCGCGCTTCGACGAGCAGGCGAACATCACTTGGGCGAAGAAACTGGAGCAGGCGGGAGTTCATGTCGTCTACGGCATCCCGTCCTTAAAGACACACGTGAAGTGCATCCTCGTCGTCCGCCGCGAGGGCGAGGGCGTTCGCCATTACGCGCACATCGGGACCGGCAACTACAACCCGAAGACCGCGCGTATCTATACGGACCTCGGCCTCTTTACCTGCGATGAAGATCTCGGCTCCGACATCGCAGAGATGTTCAACTACCTCACGGGTTACGCCCGCCCGTCCGGCTATCGGAAGGCGCTGATCGCCCC
>JALZIJ010000275.1 GCA_030860375.1 Actinomycetota bacterium
CGAGACTCGGCGCCGACCGTCTCCTTCGAGCAGATGTCCACGGTGATGGAAGAAGAGCTTGGCGAACCCCCGTCGAAGGCGTTCGCCGAGCTCGACCCGGCCCCGGTCGCCGCGGCTTCAATCGGGCAGGTCTACCGCGGACGCCTCCACGACGGGCGCGACGTGGCGATCAAGGTGCAGTACCCGGGCGTCAACGATGCCGTGCGAGCCGACATGCAGAACCTCGGGATGCTGATGCGCCTCGCAAAGCGGATCACACCGCAAATGGACATAAAAGCGGTCGCCGACGAGATCCGGGCTCGCATCGTCGAGGAGCTCGACTACGAGCTCGAGGCTTCGAACCACCGCACCCTCGCCCGCCTCTATCGCAGGCACCCCTTCATCTACATCCCTCCGGTGGTGACCGAGATGTGCCGTGAACGCGTCATCGTCACCGAGTTCGTCGAGGGCGATCGCTTCGAGCAGCTCACTTCAGGCACGCAGGAGGAGCGCAACCGGATCGGCGAGATCGTCTATCGCTTCTACTTCGGCTCGATGTACCGGCACCGTCGATTTTCGGGCGACCCCCATCCCGGAAACATGATCCGGATGGCCGACGGGAAGGTCGCCTTTATCGACTTCGGCCTGTTCAAGGAGCTGGGACGCGCCGAGATGGAGGTCGAGCTCGCAACTGGACGGGCGGCGTCCGAGCGCGACGCGGTGGAACTCCACCGCCTCTGGGCCGAAAACGGCTTCCTGCCGCAGCCCGAGCGGGTAAGCCCGGACGAGCTGATGGCCTACGTGGAGGATGCGATCTGGTGGTACATCACCGACGAGGAGGCCCAGATCACGCGAGCAGCGGTACAGCGCATCGCCATCCAGGCCGGGGATCCGCGCTCGACCCACTTCCGCACGATGCGCCACCAGGACATGAATCCGGAGCACCTGATCGGCCGCCGGCTCGAGCTCCTGGTCCTCGCCGTCCTCGGCGAGCTTCAGGCGAGCGCCAACTGGCACCGCATCGCCCGCGAGTGGATGTACGGCGACGAGCCGGTGACCGAGCTGGGCCGCCAAGAGGCCGAGTTCCTTGCCAGCCGCGCGTGAGCCGGCTCGCCGCTTCGCTTCTCCTTGCCGCCGGCACCGTTCATGTGATCCTGGCGACCGCAGCGATCACCGGAGCCGCGCGGCTCGAAGAGAATGTGCGCGAGATCGGGACGAGCCCGGTCGGCGGCGACCTCTTCTTCTCCCTCGCTGTGTGGGGTTGGATCTTCGGCGTGGCTGCCACGTTCGAGCTCGTGGCGGCCTGGCGCCTCTACGGCACAGGTCCGCGAGCGCGGCTCGCCGGCCTCATCGCGGGCTTCCTCGCGCTGGGCGCCGTCTTTCTCAGCCTACCGATCTTCCGCTGGCCCGCCGTGGCGACGATTCCGCTGTTGCTCGCGGCGACGTACCTCCTGGCGTACCGAGTCGCTGACGAGGCCTGAGCGCCAAGCTCGAGTCCTCGCAAGAGGCAAGCACCATCGCAAGGACGTCACCACCCTGGGGCAAACGGGTGCTTTTCGCGGCTCAGGGCTCGCGGCCCGCGTCTGCCGCTACTTACAGACCTCTCGGGGCGTTGAGCGCGGAGGCACCGTACAGGGGACGATCCGCTCATAGGGGCCAGTGAAGGGCTGCGGGTCGAGCGCGTCGTTCGGGCCTGGGTACGGGTTGAAGCAGAAGCCGACATTCGGCGGGACGTTCTGCGTCTCGGGGTTGCAGTTCGCCGGCGATGGGTTGTCCGAGAACTCTCCCGGCTCGAAGGTAAAGCCCGAGCGTAGGTATCGGCCCACGTCGTCCTGACCCATCGCATTCGCGGCTGTGAGCGCGTAAAGCCCCGCGATCGCGTTCACCCGCGGCGTGAGGTAGTCGAGCGCCGGCACGAGGTTGCGCGTCGCGGGCGCGATCGCCCTGACGAGAGGCTGAAGACGCTCGAGTAGGACCCGCAAGTCCTTGAGCACAGGAACGCCCACCTCGCGAAGGGGCGTGAGGCCTTCCACGGTCGCGAGCAGCTCGTCCAGCATGCGAGCGAGCGAGTACTCGCGCGTGTCGTCGAAGGCGGTCTTTAAGTCCGGCGCCAGATCCGTAAGGTCGGCCACGAGCGGCGTCGCCTCGGCGATCAACGGCTCCGCCCGCGCAAGCGAGGAGCGGCCCGATTCGAGCAGGCCGGGCAGCTCCGCGAGGGCCTGGTCGACCGAATCCGTGTTCTGGGCGAGCGCGTCGAGCGTCTGCCGGCCCGAGCCGACGATGGTGCGGATGCTTTCTTCGCGGCTTCCGACCTCTGAGAGCACGGTGCTCGCGTCGGATACGAGCCGCGCCAGCTCGTCCTCCTGCCCCTCAAGCGCGAGCGTGAGCTCGTTGAGCTCGTTCACCGTCCTCGCAAGGCCTCCGACCGTGCCGTTGAGTGCCGCACCGTTCCCTTCCGGAGCGAGTCCGCGGCCGACCGTGCCGATCAGCGACTTGACGCGAGCCCGGCCATCCTCGTCGAGGAAGTCGAGCGCCTCGTCGAAGTCGACGCTCGGCGTAGTTTGCGCGACCTCGCCCCCTGCCTCGAGCTCAGGCTCAGAATCGGAGCCACGTGTGAGGAGATTGAGGTAGGGATCGCCAAGGAGGCTCCGCTCGCCGATCTGCATCACCGCGTCCTCGTAAATCTCGAAATCTTCTTCGAGCGTGAACGTGACGACCGAGAGCTGCGCCTCAGAGTCCCAGCCGACCTCGTTCACTCGTCCGATCGAGATGCCCTTGTAGAGGACCGGCTGCTTGGTAGGGAGCTTCTTCGTCGACTCGAACTCCGCCGTGAGTTCGAAGCTCGAGGTCACGAGCTCGGTCGGGTCGGGGCCTTCGAAGCGGTTGTTCAGGAAGAGGAAGGTGATGAGGGCTGCGATGGCAAGCGCGATCGAGACCGCAACGCCCGTCTTGGGGATTCGATGGTCCATCCCTACCTCCCCCCCTTCCTCACCTGATCGAGGACCGGCTCTTCTGGCAGGCCCGGGATTCTGAAGCGAAGGAGGCACGCGGCGGGGTTTTGAGCGCAGGTCGCTTCAAGCGCGGCCGAAAGCTTCGTCTCGAGCCTGGACGGCTCGCCGTTGCTTGACCGGGCGGCTGACGCCGGCAGGCCGAGGCCCTCCGGCGACATCTCCGCGTTGACGACCGCGAACTGCGCGAAGGGCCCGGCGTTGCGGTTCATCGAAGTGGCGCTCGAGATCGTCTCGGCGAACTGGACGAAGCCGAACCGATAGTCGAAGAGGAGATTCACCAGGTCGACGAGCTCGACCAGGGCAGGTACCTGATCGCTCTTGATCCGCTCGGAGATGCCACGCAGGCCGTCGGAGAACAACGCGACCGGCTTGCGCCCGTCATCGACGAGTCCGCCGGCCGTCGTCACGAGGTCGTCGAGCTTCGGCAAGAGGCCGCGGAGCTGGGTCGCGGCGGGCCCAACCTCGTCTGCGACCGGCAGGACCTCGTCGAGGGCGGGGTTGAGCGACGACGCCAGCTCACGTGTCGAGCCGAGCGCGCGCGTAGTCTCGGTCAGGGTGGGCCCGAGCTGACGACTCGCCTCGGCAAGCTCGGCCTCGCGTGACGCGGTTACCGCGAGCGTGTGCGATCCCGCCTCGATCGCCCCGGCGAGCTGGGTTCCGCGCTGGGCCAGCGTGGTGAACAAGGCGTCCATGTTGTCGGTGAGCTTTGTGAGCAGGCGCCTGCGGTCGGCGAGCGCCTGGGCAATCGGTGTGGCGGAGTCCGTGAGACGTCCGAGCTCGGCCAGGATCTGGCGCAGCTCGGGCTCGCGACCCTTGAGCGCTGTCGCCGCCTCGGAGATCAGGACCTGCGTCTGGGCCTGGGTATCCGCGTTCAAGAGGCCGGTCAGCTCGTCGATATGCACGGAGGAGCGCGTATCGGCGGCGCCGATCACCTCTTCGTCGGGAAGCGGGCCAGCTTCGCGGGTGCCCGGGTCCACGTTCACGATCAACGTCTGAAGAACGCTGGTTGGCCTCACGAAGGCCGTCGCGTCGGCGAAGATCTTTCCCCGCATCTCGGGATCGAAGCGCAGGGTAACCAGCGCCTGGCCGTTCGGTGCGACCTCTGCCTGCGTGACCTTCCCGTTGTTGACCCCCGCCACCCCCGCGGCCGGCTCCTTCGCCGGATTCAGGCCCTGGGCGTCGTCCAGCATCACCTGGACTTCATACGGCTCCTCGGAGAACGGGAGCTGGGTGCCCTTCTTCGTCAGGGTGTAGCCGACGAAGAGAAGCGCCGCGGCGAGCTGGATGAGGAGTGCCGTGCGCGCGAAGGGGATGCGCCCGACCTTGAGCTTCGGATCGACGAAGCGCCAAGCCGAACGGGCGAAGCGTGCCGGCGCCGTCGCGAACTTGCGCAGGCCGCTCATTCGCACTCTCCGTTCGCCCGTAGTTCGCGCGCCGCGCTGCGTGAGACCTTCTGAACGTCCGCGCAGGCAATCGAGGAAGTCTGAGCGGCACCGGTCGCATCGCGCGGGAGTGGGTCGAAATCGCCCTCGAACGCATCAGGGGAGAAGTACGTGCTGACCCGCAGGGCGTGTCCCGGCGCGGCTGGGTTCTGCGCCTGGGTCTGATAGCCAGAGAAGACACCGTCCAAGCCGACGAACGCGGCGAGAAGCTGGAGGTATGCGGGGGCACCGTGGACGGTGGTCGAGTTGATCACCTCGAACGCCTCGTCGAACTTCTTCAGCGGCTCGGGCAGGAGCGCGAACATCTGGAGCAGGCCGCCCCTGGCCTTGCCGAGCCGGGCGGCAAGCTGCCTCGTGTCACGGATCAGGGGTGTCGCTCGGACGAGGACCGGGATGGCTCGCTCGACGATCGGCACGGCGTCGCGAGCCGCAAGCGCCAGATCCGGAAGGGCCGGCGTGATCGCTTCGGCGAGGCGGTCGAGGCGGTCGACCAGGCCGGTCGCGACGGGCGCCGTTGCCCGCAGCTCCCGCAGCGCTCCTGGAAGGGCCACCAGCGCTTCGTCAAGCGGCGCGGCGCCGTCGGTCGCAAGCGCGCCGGCGGTCACACTCGCTCGACGCACAAGCGGAATCAGGTCCTCCTCGCGCTCTGCGACTTCATCAAGGGTCTCAGAAAAGCCCTGAATCGCGCCCGCAAGCTCGGTCCTCGTCGAGCCCTGAGCCGCCCGGACGGCGGGCGCGAGCGCCTTCGTCAGCTCGGGGGCACCTTTCAACGTGCGCTGCACGCCGTCGATGGCGTCTCCCTTGAGCGTCTTCGACCCCACCTCGGCCAGATCCTGGAGACTCGAGCGGATTTCGGGGCGAAGGACGCGGAGCGCCTCGTCGAGGGTCACGTAGTTCGTCGTTTGCGAGATCGGGATCGTCTCCCCCTCTTCGAGCACCGGCGCGCTGGGGCTGCCCGGTGAGACGTCGACGAAGTTCGAACCCTCGAAGAGCGTGTGCGGGCGCATGTCCACGCGCGCGTCCGAGTGGAGAACGTGGTCCTCTGAGAGGATGAGCTCCACGCGGACATCGTCGCCCTCGCGCTCGACCTCGCCGATCGTGCCCACCCTGACGCCCGCGATTCGCACGTCGCGGTCGATCTGCCCCAGGCCCTGCGCCGAGTCGAACTCCGCCCAGTACGTGTACTTGTCAGCGAACGGCTGCGGCTTGGTCACCCCGAGGACGATCACGAGCAGGCCCACCAGGATCGCCACGATCCCGACGACCCGCTTAGCTGCGACGGAGCTCAGCATCGGTCCTCCTGCGCCTCGCCGGGGTCGGGGATCGGATTCGTGCATGGGTGGGGCGTCAGCACGGGGACGACACGGCCGGCCGGCGCGCCTGAGCGAAGGCCCTTGTCGTAGAGGTGGCTGGTCGCGTTCGAAAGCCGCTTTCCGGCCTGGGCGATCTCCGCTTCGTACGGCTCCACGGTGGCCTTGAGGATGTCGAGGTCCTCGTTCAGGGGACCAAGCCCGGTCATCGTCGGGAAGAGCCCGACGATCACAGGCCGGGCAGCAGTGAGCACAGGGTCGGCCACCTCGGTCAGGGCCACGATCTCCTCGCGAAGGGTGTCGTCCAGTTCGAGCAGCCTGACGAGCGTGGGGAACCGGTCCCCCACGGTCTCGACCGCAGGGCGGAGCTCGATCGCAAGCTCGGCGACGTCATCAAGGAGCGGCTCCGCCTTCGGCGCGGTCTCGAGGAACTGGTCCTCGAACGGGCGCAGGAGCTCAAGCGTGCGGCGAAGCTCCGCCTCGCGGCGCGCAACGGTGGTGAGGGTGGCGTCACCGGACTCGATCAGCCCGGCGACGTCGTCGGAGGCCCGGCCGCGGAGGCCGTCCGCCGTGTCCGCCGCCCCGGCGATCGCGTCCGCCAGAGCGCCGTCGTCGCGCGTCAGCGCCTCGAGCTGGAGCGAGATGCGGCGTGACATACCGTCGAGGTCGGCGAGCGCGGCGTTCAGCTCGTCCCCACGGCCGGCGAGCCCGAAGCCCAGGTTGACCGTGGATTCGCGAAGCGACTCCCGGGCCTCCGCGTCGAACAGCTGGACGACCTCGAGGAGGTCGGTGCCCGAGGCGGCGGGTGAGCCGATGGCGTCGCCCGAGGCGAGCTCGGCCTCCGAGCTCCCCGGGAGGAACTCGAGATAGGTCTCGTAGACGATCGAGTGGACGCGGACGTAGGCCTCGGTGTCCTCGGGGAGCGGGCGGAACTCGGTCTTCGTGATGTTCGCGGTCACCGTTGCTCCGCCCTCCTCACGATCGGGCTCCACATTCGAGATGAGGCCGGCGAGCTTGCCGCCGATCCGCACGGCCTGGCCCTCGCGGACCACAGGGGCATCGGCGGGTAGATTCACCTTGAGTTCGTACTTCGACTGGAACGGGGGCCCGGTCGTCGAGATGAAGGCGACGTAGGCGAGGAAGGCGCCCACGGCGAGAACAGCGAGGCCGAGGATCGTGCGATGACGGTCGAGCCGCTCGGTGATCCGGGCAACCCCAGTGCTGAGCCTTGTTCTTCTCGGAGCGCTCATGGCGTAAAGAGGAAGTCGAGGAGGTCTTCTGCCGCCTGCCCGCCCGGGTCCTTGATGCCCTTCGAGCCCTTACCGGCGCCGCGGTTGCCAAGGCCGGGCAGGTTGGGCAAGTCGTCGACGATGTCGCCGAGCCCTACCACCGGGTCGCGCAGCTCGGGCAAACCTTCAGGCGGCGTCGGCGACACATCGCTGCCGGTCTCGGCCTTCCGGTCGCTTGCGGCGCCGTCGGCACGGTCCTCAACGCTCTGGGCGCCTCGGCGCGGCCCGATCACGCCGCCCAGACAGCCCGGCTCGACCGGCACGCCGAACATCGTGCAGTTGAAAACCGCCGAGATCCGCAAGAAGTTGCGGTTCTCGTTCTCAGCCGGGTAGCCCTGTTGATTGCCCGGCTCGACCGCGACGGCTCCGAGGCCCGAGCGGTCAAGCGTGCCGGGACCGAACCCGTTCGAGTCGTCGCCGAATAGCGACTTGATCGTGTTCTCGTCGCCAAGGACCCCGGTCAGAAGCTTCGAGATCGCCGGCGCGAGGTCGAACGGCCCCGTGACCACACGCCGCGGGTCCGCGATGATGGTGGGGGCCCCTGCGCGCAGGAGCTTTCGGGTCAAATCCAGCGTTGGCTCGGAGCGGTCGAGGGCGACATCAACGGCGTCCAGAAAGCCGGGGGTCGCACCGATCGCTGCCGCGAGCTGAGGCGCCCGCGCCTCCACCTCGCGCGCCAGAGGCAGCCCCGCCTCGCTGGCGCGGGCGAGGGCACCCATCGTCGAGCGGACCTGCACCGCCGTCTCGGGGAGGCGCTCGAGGCCCGCGTCGAGGCTGTCTGACTCCGACGCCGTTGCCCGAAGCGTCGTCTCCAGAGCGCCGATCATGCCGGCGAGCTCGGAACGCTTCGAGGCCGCTTGTCCCGTCACGTTCTCGGCGTCTGAGATGACCGCCCGAAGCGCTGCGTTCTGGCTCTGGACCTCGGCGAGTGCCTCGTTCGCCGCCACCATGGCCGGGCGCAGCTCGAGCGCTGCCGCGTTGACGTCGTCGCCGCGGTCGTCGAGGGAGCGAGAGAGCTCCAAGAGGATCAGCTTCACCCCGGCCCGCTCCGCGGGACCGAAGGCGTTCAAGAGATCGTCGAAGCGAGGAGATGTCAGAGTTGCCTCGCACGGGGCCGAAGCTGACTCGGCGTTGCACTCGATCGTGGGCATCCCGTCGACGTCCGGGAGACGCTTGCCCGAGTCGCCGGGCTCGAAGGCCACGTAGCTGTCGCCCGTCGTGTCCTGCTGGCGGATCGCCGCGGTCGCATCTGACGACGGCTCCTCGATCGCTTCGTCGAGGATGAGCGTGACCCTTGCGAGGCCATCGTCCGTCACCTCGACGGGACCGACCGAGCCGGCGATCGAGCCGTCGACGCGCACGTACATCCCCTCGAGGATCGGAAAGGCATCCTGGAACTCGGCGACGACCTCGTTCGCGCCCGCCGCCGGGCGTGAGGTGACGTAGAGAGTTGCCGCCGCTCCCAGGAGGAGGAGGCCGCAGAGGAAGGCCATGGTCTTGGCGACTACGTCGGGCATTACTTGACCACCCTCACTTGACCTTCGATCCGCCGGCGTCGAGGAAGCTGTCCTCATAGTCCGGCCAGGGCTCGCAGCCAAGCGTGCCCGGGAGGCGGATGAACGGAAGCTCGACGAGACCGGGGGTGCAGTCATCGTCTCCGATCGTTCCGCCGGCTTCGGTGCTCGGAGGGAGCCCCATCTGACCATCGCCCGCGGCCGTCGTGAGGACGTGACCAACGGCGTCGTAGGTCCCAGTGGCGGCTCCGAAGTTCTGGAACGCCGCGACGGTCTCGGGCTGGAATGCCCGAAGCACCTGGCCGATCGGAAGCAGATCCCTCGCGACCTCGTCAAGCTGTGGGGCGACCGCTGACGCAGCGTTGATCACGGGATCGAATCTGCGAAGGTCGGCAGGCCCCCCCTCGACGAGCTTCCGAGTCTCTTCGAGGAAGGGACCACCTGCCTGCGAGGCCTCGGGGAGGAGCCGCACGAGCGGCGTGAGCTCGTCCACCGTGGGCCGAAGCTCGCCCACGAACGCGCGCAGGTTGGGCACGGACTCGGCGAGCCGGTCGAGGAGCTGCCTGCCTTCAGCCAGCGCGGGGCCAAGGAGTCGCGCGCTCTCGGCCAGCTCGGCTTGCCGGTTTCCCGTCGTCCCGAGGAGGAGGGCCGTGCGGTCGGCCGCCTCGCCGAGGGCCTCGGGGTCCGATGCGAGCGCCGAGACGACCCGCTGCCCCTCGCCGATCAGGGTCCGGAGCGCCTCACCGTCCTCGTTCACTTGCCCGAGGAGGAGGGCCGCCTCGGTCGCCGCTTCGGCGCTGTGATCGAGAGTGCGGTCGAAGTCGGCGCCACGGCTCTTGAGGGCATTGTCGAGCCCGACCAGCATGTCCTTGATGTCCGCTCGGGTCTTCGGATCGAGGGTCTGGACGGCGAGGTCGAAGTTCACCGGCTGGTCGGTCGAGTCGCCGCGAAGCGTCGTCCCCTCGGGGAGCTCCGGCGCCGTGACGTCTCCTTCGGTTAGCTCGAGGGTCCGGTTGACGGCGCCCACGTTCGAGCCCAGGCGGATGTCGGCTGTCGCCCCCTCGTGTAGTTCGAAGTCGTCCTTGACGGTGAAGGTGACGAGCGGGACGTCGTTCTCTCCGAACTCGACCGATGTGACCTGGCCCACGGGCACCGCGCCCGCGCGCACCTCGCCACCCGGGATCAGGCCACGTACATCGTCGAATTGCGCTTTCAGCTCGTACGTGCCGCGCGAAGAGCTGGTGACGACCCAGACGAGGACGAACGCGGCTAGGACGAGCGCCGAGATAACCACGACTCGCGTCGCGTATGGACCGATGCGATGCGAAAGCCGGCTCATGCGATCGGCAATCGGGGATCGAAGCCCCAGAAGAGGAACGTCATCGTCATGTTGAGAATCGTCACCAGGATCAGGTTCACCGCCATCGACTTTGCGGTGGCCGTGCCCACCTCGACCGGCCCGCCCGAGACCCGGTAGCCGAAGAAGAGCGCGACGAGAACGACCGCCGCGGTGATCACCATCCCCTTGATCATCGAGTAGACGATGTCCGTGAGGTTCGTGACCGTGTAGAAGACGAACTCCCAGGTGCCCTGGCTAAGCGTGCCGGAGCGCACGTAGGATCCGATCCAGGCCGCGCCTTCCGCGGCGCCGAGCGCGATCAGGTAGCAAATCGGCATTACCACCATCGCGGCGAGCATTCGGGTCGAGACGAGGTAGACGATCGACGGGACGCCCATCGTCTCCATCGCGTCGACCTCCTCGTTCACACGCATCGCGCCGAGCTGCGACACGATGCCGCCGCCCACCTTGGCGGCGACGATGAAGCCGAAGATGAAGGGCACGATCTCGCGGTTGACGCAAAAGGAGGAGAAGAGGGGGCCCACGATCCCGGCCCCTACGGCCTGACCGATCGCCTCGGCGGCGATGCCGCAGCTCGCGCCCGCGATGAACGAGATGAAGATGATCACCAGAACGCTGCCCGCGACCAGAAGGCCGATCTGGCGGAGCACCTCCGCCGTGTAATCCGGAAGCTTTCGAAAGCCCGCGAGGCCACGCAAGGTGAAGGCCGCGAAGGCACCGGTCGCATCGATCACCGGCAGGTGGCCGGGGCGCTCGAGCGCCTCGCGCATGCGGTTGGGCCGCCGCTTCTCGTACTCGTCCGTCAGGCGCATGTGCTCCTGTTCGCTCTTCATCCGCCGAAGTTCACCTCCGGGAAGAACGCCTGGAAGAGCTGCGTGTAGACGAGCGTGACGACGCCGATTACCACCAGGCAGGCGACGACCGACTCGTTCACGGCCTTGCCGACCCCCTCGGCGCCGCCACCGACCTGGAGCCCTTTGTACGCAGCGACGATCCCGATTAGCGCTCCGAAAATGGTCAGCTTGACGACGCTTCCCCACAGGTCGATGAAGTTCGTGAGCGTGAGGAGCTGGCTGAAGAACGCCTCAGGCGTCGCGTCGTAGAGGAAGACGGCGGCACAGAAAGTGCCTGCGATCCCTGCCCAGAAGGTGAGGAGCGCGAGCACCGGCATCCACAGGCAGAGGCCGACCACCCGGGGCAGGATCAGGTTTCGGACCGGGTTGATGCCGAGGATCTCGAGGGCCTCGATCTCCTGGCGGATCTTCCGTGCCCCGAGCTCGGCGGTGATCGTGGCGCCGATCGTTCCGGCCACGATCGCGGCCGTGAGCAGTGGTCCAAGCTCGCGAAGGAAGGCGACGGGGGCGGCGGCCGAGATGCGGTCGATGGCGCCGAATGACGCCGCGATCGAGCCGCCCTGGATCCCGATCGTCGAAAAGCCGACGACGAACGAGACGATGGCGGCCGGCACGAGCGTGACCTGGAACGCGAAGACGTACTGGCGGATGAACTCGGTGCGCCACGAGAGCCCGGGAGTTACGAGCTGGCCCAGGGTCTTCAGGCCAAGGGCGGCGCTTCCGCCCGCGTTCTGGATCCACGAGCCGGGTGGAACGTCCTCGCGCTCGAGCGCGCGGCGAAACCCTGCGAGCGGGCGCGGTCGGGTCCTGCCCGTCATGCTGTGCGCCTCATGGCCCGCGACCCGTACAACCCGTACGACGACCGGGCGCTCGGGCTGGCGGTACTCGGCGCGATCGCCTTCTGCGCGGCCAGTGGCACCGGCGTCGGCGTATTTCTCCAAGCTCCTGCGCTCGGCGGGATTGCGGGCGGGGTGGTCGGGATTATCGTCGGGCTCCTCGTCGTGCCGGGGCTCATGCGCGACTGGCGCGACTAAGGACCACGCGCCCCCTCGGCGCGGACCCTGAACCCCATCGGCGAAGCTATCGCGAATCGACGCTTCGCGCGCCGTCTCATGCGTCTCTTCAGCGCGCGAGCCACTCGGTTTCGGCAAGTCCGAGCTCAGTCGTGGGTGCGTCGCCGTAGAGCCACTCGCGCGTGATGTCCAGCCAGCGGTTCTCGGCTTCGAGCTGGCCCAGTAGGCCGATCAGAAGCATCACCGCACGCATCAGGACGAGGTGCTCGGCGGGAAGGGTGAGCGACTCGAAACCCTCCGCCCCGCGAAGCTGCGTGTAGCGACGCATCATCTCCCCCGTCCTTGTCCCGTCGACCGCCAGCGACTCGTCGACGAAGATCCAGCCGAAGATCGTTTCGTAGGCCTCCAGGAACGGCTCAGCGAGGGCCGGGTTTGGCTCGAGCGCGCCGAGCGAGACGAGCTCTGCGAGAAGTGCATCGGCATCTCCCGCATGGGTCGCGCGGGTAGTCGCCTTCAGGCTTAGGACCTCTCGCTCGGAGAGACGCTTGAAAAAGCCGAAGTCGATGAAACCGACTCGGCCATCCGCCATGAAGAGCGAGTTGCCCGGGTGCGGGTCGCCGTTCAGAAGGCGGTGGCGAAGCGGGCCGTTCACGTAGAAACGGACGAGGATCTCGCCAATCCTGTTCCGCTCAGACGCAGAAGACTGCTTGGCCTCGGCGAAGCGAGCGCCCTCGACGTACTCGGAGACGATCACTCGCTCCCGGCTCAGATCGGTGATCGCGTCCGGAACCAAGACGAAGGGGTGACCTCGATAGGCGCGGGACATCGCCCGCTGGTTCTGTGCCTCGAGCTCGTAGTCCAGCTCTTCGGCGATCCGCTCGCGAAGCTCATCCGCAATGGCAGCGGTGTCGATTCCCGGCGCGATCACGTTCAGGAGCTTCAGGCCGAGCCGGAGGTTCTTCATGTCGGCCTGGATCGCCTGGGCGATGCCGGGGTACTGCACCTTCACGGCCACGTCGCGGCCGTCTGAGAGGGTCGCGCGATGCACTTGGCCGATCGAGGCCGCGGCGAGCGGCTCCGGGTCAAAGTCGGCGAAGGCCGAGGTGAGCGGCTTTCCGAGATCGGCCTCAGCCACCTTGCGGATTGCGTCGAAGGAGACGGGCTCGGCCGAGTGCTGAAGCGAAGCGAGGATCTCCTGCATCTCGGGCCGAAGCTCCTCCGGGACGAGGCCGAGGTCCACGGCCGAAAGCGTCTGGCCCACCTTCATCGCGGCACCACGCATGCCCCCGAGGACGCGCACGAGCTGGTGAGCTGCCTTGACCTGCTGGCGGTTTGCCGCCTCGCGCCGTTTTTCGGACGAGCTGCGGTTCGCAACCGCGCGCCCACCAACCGTTCGCGCAGCGACCCCGGCTGCGGCGCCGGTCATGGTCACGGCGCGCCGAACGCGGGAGCCCCGAACCTCGTCGGTCACGATCTCCCGGGGTGCGTTACGAGTTGCGCTCTTCGACCTTTTTGACGAGTTCGTCGTAGGCCTCGGGCATGGCCTTCTTCATTCGAGAGAGCTCCCAGTGCTCGATCTTGATCAAGCGGATGTCCGAAGTGGACGTGACGGTCGCAGTCCGCTCGGAGTGCTCCAGAAGTCCCTGCTCACCGAAGACGTCGCCATCTGAGAGGTCGGCGACGTTCTCGCCCTCGCGCTCTACCTTGGCCGAGCCCGCTTCGATCGCGTAGAAGTGGTTCGAGAAGCCGCCTTCCTTGACGATCTCCTTGCCCTCCGGCCATTCCTCCGAGGTAGCAAACGGGGCGATCTTTTGGAGCGCCTCGTCGGGCACGTCAGAGAACAGTGGGATTCGCTTGAGCTGGCTTACGTCCAAGGGGGCCTCCGGTCGCTCGTCGGGCGGGACAGGCGGGAACCTAACTGATTCGGCGGCTGCGCAGCTACTGACCGGCTGGTCAGTTACGATGCCGCCGTGTCGACGGCACCCGCCCCAAGCCGCATTTCGACGAGCCCGGTAGGGCGGATCGCCGCAGACATTTGGGTGCAGCGCAAAGCGCGCGGAGAGTTTCCGCCAGGGCCGCGCAACTTTGACCTGGCGCGGACACGCATCTTCGCGCACGACCCCCTATCCCTCCTCTTGCCGCTCGAACGCGAGCACGGCCCCATCTTCTCCATGCGCCTGCTCCACAACCAGGCGGTCTTCATGATCGGCCCGGAGGCGAACACCTACGTCACTGTCCAGCACCCCGAGAAGTTTCACTGGCGCGAGTCGAGCTTGGGCGACCTCATTCCTCTCCTTGGCGACGGCCTTCTGACTATCGATGGCACTTATCACGACCGCGCGAGGCGGATCATGATGCCCGCCTTCCATCGCGAGCACATCACAGCTTCAGTCGAGGTCATGTTCGAAGAGGCGGGCGCCGCGATCGGCCGGTGGCGCCCAGGCCAGCGTGTCGATGTGTATGACTGGACGCGAAACCTGGCGATGCGGATTGCGATGCGGGCGCTCCTCGGCCTGGACCCGGACGACCGTGGGCGGGGCGAGGCAGCCGCCGTGCACTTCGAGCGCGCACTCTCCTACTACGGCACGGACTACGTCTATCGCCTTCTGCGAGGCCCGGGCTCTCCATGGCAGAAGATGCACCGCTCGCGAAAGATCCTCGACGAGATCCTTTTCGAGGAGATCCGCCGTCGCCGCGCAGAGCCGCGCGAGGACTCCTTCGACATCCTCGGGCTCCTTCTTGAAGCGACGGATGAGGACGGCTCGACCCTCACTGACGATGAGATCCGAGACCAGGCGATCACGCTGATGTTCGCGGGCCACGACACGACTACATCGACCGTCTCGTTCCTCCTGTACGAACTGGCCCGACACCCGGCGGAATGGGAGATGCTCGTCAACGAGCTGGACGCGGTGCTGAACGGCTCAGCGCCAGATGCGTTGGCGCTCGAGCGCGAGCTGCCCCGACTCGAGATGGTCATGGACGAAACGCTTCGCCTCTATCCGCCCGCATGGATCGGGCCACGTCGGGCGATGGAGGACTTCGAGTTCTGTGGCCACACCGTCAAGGCCGGGAGCTACGTCCATTACTGCTCCTGGGCGAGTCACCGGCTGCCGCAGGTCTTCGAAGACCCCGATGCATTCGTGCCCGAGCGCTTTACCCGCGAGCGAAAGGCGGCGCTTCCCCGCGGCGCCTACATCCCGTTCGGCGGCGGTTCGCGCATCTGCATCGGCAAGCGCTTCGGCCAGACCGAGGTGAAGGCGATCACTACCGCGATCCTCCAGCGCTTCCGCCTCGAGCTCGTCCCCGGCCGGGCGATGCATGTGCGACAGATGCCCACCCTGAGTCCGGAGGGCGGGCTGGAGATGGTGGTGCGCGAGCGCTGACGAGGGCCATTCGCGAATAGTCTCCGCGGAGACATGGGGTTCATCCAGCCGTCACCGCCGCAGGTCGAGATGGAGGAGTGGAAGAAGCTTCCACACTTGGCTCGCCTCAAGCCGCTCGTCCAGGACTGGGGCGTGAACGGGTTCGGCACTCCCTACGTCGTCTATCTCCTCTACATCGTGAAGCTCGTCATCTATTCGGTGGGCGGGGCGCTGGTCATCTCGACAACCACCGGGTTGGGCGGGCTCGGCGACATCGGCGACTGGTGGACCGAGCCGATCGTCTGGCAGAAGCTGGCTGTATGGACCCTCCTCTGGGAAATCATCGGCCTCGGCTGCGGATCGATGCCGCTGACCTTCCGCTTCAGCCCGATGATCGGCGGCATCCTCTACTGGCTTCGGCCGGGGACGGTTCGCCTGCCGCCATGGCCCGACAAGGTGCCGCTGACGAAGGGAACAACGCGCACGATCCTCGACGTCGCGCTCTATGCGGGCGTGCTCGCGAGCGGCTTCTACCTGCTGCTCGCAGACGGCGAGGATGTCGCGGGCTTTGCCGCCGGCCGGCTCGACCCGGTCGCGATCGGTGTCCTGCTCGGCCTCCTCGGCCTCCTCGGCCTTCGAGACAAGGTCTCGTTCCTGGGCGCTCGCGTGGAGGTCTACGGCTTCCTTTTGGTCGTCTTCCTGTTCCCGATCGAGAACCTCTTCGTCGCCTCTCAGATCGTCCTCTTCTGCATCTGGTGGGGCGCCGCAGCGTCGAAGCTCAACCGCCACTTCCCGTTCGTCGTCTCCGTGATGATCTCCAATACGCCGTGGAACCGCTCGCCCACGGCGAAGAAGCGCCTCTGGGAGAACCACCCCGACGACATGCGCCCTTCGGCATTCGCCGCCTTTGCGGCCCACCTCGGAACGGTCATGGAGTTCACCCTCCCGCTCGTCCTTCTCGTGACCGGCGGTGGACTCGTCGGCACCCTCGCGATGGTGGGAATGATCATCTTCCACGTTCACATCACCTCGACGTTCCCGCTGGCCGTGCCGCTCGAGTGGAACCTCTTCATGATCTTCGGGCTCCTCTTCCTCTTCGGCGAGTACGGGGACGTGCCGTTCTCGACGCTCGACGATCCCCTGCTCATCGCACTCCTTCTCCTAATCGGCGTCGCGATGCCGGTGCTCGGGAACTTCCGCCCGGACCTCGTCTCCTTCCTGCCGTCGATGCGCTACTACGCGGGCAACTGGGCGACGTCGCAATGGCTCTTCCGAAAGGACTCGGGCGCCGAGGAGAAGCTCGACGAGACGATCACTAAGCCCGCTCCCGTGGTCGTGCGCCAGCTCACAGAGTTCTACGACGACTCAGACCTCGCTGAGTTGATGCTGGCGAGCGGCCTCGGCTTTCGCTCGATGCACTCCCATGGGCGCGCGCTCAATGGCCTGATCCACAGAGCCGTCTCAGACGTCGAGGACTACCACGTGCGCGAGGGTGAGCTTGTCTCAGGCGTCGTCAACGGCTGGAACTTCGGCGACGGCCACTTTCACTCCGAGCAGCTCCTCGAGGCGGTCCAGGAGCGCTGCCGGTTCAAGCCGGGCGAGTTGCGAATCGTGGCGATCGAGTCTCAGGCCGCGCACGTCCAGCGCCAGCACTACCGCATCCTCGACGCCGCGACAGGCTTGGTCGAAGAGGGCTGGGTGAACGTTCAGGACATGATCGAGCGACTGCCGTGGCTCGACGGCTCAGCCCATCCCGAGTTCCCAGTCGAGGTGATCGGCGCCGGCACGAGCGAGCGGGTCAAAGCGCCGGCATGACCGAAGCGTGGGTCGTCGGATCGGGCCCGAACGGGCTCGCGGGCGCGGTGGAGCTTGCGCGTAGCGGCCTTCGGGTGACCGTCCTGGAGGCGGCCGACGAGATCGGGGGCGGCACGCGGACGTCAGAGCTGACCGTTCCCGGCGTCCTTCACGACCACTGCTCTGCGGTTCACCCGATGGCAAGCGCTTCGCCGTTCATTGCCTCACTCGACCTGGCACGCCACGGCCTCGAGTGGTGCTGGCCGGAAATCGACCTCGCCCACCCCCTTGACGACGGCTCGGCGGGACTGATGGTGCGCTCGGTGGGCGAAACGGCCGCCGGGCTCGGTCCGGACGGCGACGCGTGGAGACGATTGTTCGGGCGCCCCTCGGCGACTTTCGAGTCGCTGTTGCCCGACCTCATGCAGCCGATGCTCCACCCTCCTCGTCGCCCGCTTCGCCTCGCGCGCTTCGGAGTTCCGGCGCTGGCGCCGGCCACGCTCCTGGCGAAGCTCTGGCAGACCGAGCAGGCAAAAGCGCTCTTCGGCGGGGTCGCGGCGCACGCCCTGAGCCCCCTCACGACGCCGCTGTCGTCGTCGGTCGGCATGGCGCTCATCTGCGCCGGGCACGCCTTCGGCTGGCCCGTGGCGCGTGGCGGCTCGCGGGCGATAACGGACGCGCTCGCTGCCGAGCTTTCCGAGCGCGGCGGCAAGATTGAGACGGGGCGGCGTGTCGAGTCGCTCTCCGAGCTGCCCGAAGGTGACGTAGTTCTCCTCGATCTCTCCCCCGCTCGCGCAGCCGACGTCATGGGAGCGAGGCTCGACGCGAAGATCGCCCGTGCCTACCGCCGCTACCGCCACGGGCCTGCAGCGTTCAAGGTCGACTTCGCAGTCGAAGGCGATGTGCCGTGGACGAACGAGGCGTGTCGCCGGGCAGGCACGGTGCACGCAGTCGGCTCGTTCCGAGACACAGTTCGGGTCGAGGCCGACATCAACCGCGGGCGGATGCCCGACCGACCCTTTGTCCTGGTCGGCCAGCAGCATCTCGCCGACCCCTCGAGGTCAGCCGGCAACGTCCACCCGCTCTGGGCCTACGCCCATGTGCCCAACGGCTGGGCGGGCGACGGCACCGAGGCGGTGATCGGCCAGATCGAACGCTTCGCGCCCGGTTTCCGGGAGCGGATCGTCGCGAAGAAAAGCCGGAGCCCCGCCGAGTTCGAGTCCTACAACGCGAACTTCATCGGCGGCGACATCATCGGCGGCGCGAACACGCCGCTCCAGATCGCGGTGCGCCCTCGCGCTGGGCTTTACCCTTACGCGACCGGCGTTCCGGGCGTGTTCATGTGCTCGGCGTCAACGCCGCCCGGCGCGGGCGTGCACGGAATGAACGGCTTTAACGCCGCGAGGGCGGCGCTGCGAAAGCTGGACTAGTCGCGCAACGGCTCGTAGGTGAGGATCACGACGCCGTCCGATCCGACCTCTTGAGAAGAGGCGAGTTTGAGCGAAACGGCTTTGCCCGGGTCCGAAAAAAGACGCTTGCCTTCGCCGACGACGATCGGGAAGACCATGAGGCGGTACTCATCGACCAGATCGTCCTCGACGAGCGTCTGAATGAGCGTGACTGAGCCATTCACGAGGATGTCGTCGCTCTCGGAGTCCTTGAGCCCTGCGATCTGAGCGGCGACGTCGTCGCTCAGAACGGTCGAGTTCTGCCACTCCGGGTCGGTCAGGGTCGTGGAAGCGGCGATCGAGGTTCTCGGACCCACCGGGATCCTCGACGACCCCGTCGAGAGTCATGAACTGGGAGACGACGAGCTTTGCCATGGCGGGATCCTTTGGGTCGAGGGAGGCGTTCGAGCCTATCCCGGTTGGGATAGCGTCGGCGGGTGGCACCGAAGGCGCCAGATCATTCCCCTCCTCCCAGGCCCCAGAGCGAGGCTGAGACGGGTTTCACTCGCCAGCCGATGGTCGGGTGGCTTCGGCCGCGCTTCCTCGCGGGCGCTGGGCTCGAGGTGTTTGTCGCGGGGCTATTCGCACGCTTTCTCGACAAGCGTGAGCTTCAAGGCGGGCTGCCCGGATTCGGGGCGGACCTCGCCCAGGATGCTCCGCCAGGCGGCGAGGATGACGCTCCGCCCCCGTACACCGACGCGACTTACCGCGACGAGGACGGCTCGCTTTGGCTTGACTACGCCGCCGATGTGGGCGAGGGCTTCGAGGCCACCTATACGGTGGCCTCGCTGCTGGCGAAGGCTTCCCTTGCCCTTGACGATGGCGCCGAGGAGCACGAGACAAAGCGCGGGCATCTGCTCATCCTCGGCGGCGACCAGGTCTACCCCGGCGCGAGCTGGGACGGCTACCGCGACCGGTTCACGGGGCCGTTCCGGGCGGCGCTCCCCCATCTGCCGCCCGACGAGGTGCCGCACCTGTTCGCGATTCCCGGCAACCACGACTGGTACGACGGGCTGACCAGCTTCACGCGCCTCTTCACGCAGGGGTCCTGGATCGGCGCGTGGCGAACACGGCAGCGCAGGAGCTACTTTGCGCTTCGGCTCTCGGAGCGCTGGTGGCTCTGGGCGACGGACGTCCAGCTCGACACCTACATCGACGGTCCGCAGCTCGAGTACTTCCGAGCAGCCGCCGCCGATCTCGCAGAGGGGCACCGGGTGATTCTCGCGACCGCGAAGCCGAGCTGGCTCGCCGCGAAGCCGGCCGAGGGGCCCGCGGCGAAGAAAGAGGGCTCGTGGGAGACGCTTCGGTTTGTCGAGGAGCGGCTAATCGGCCAGAGCGAGGGCGAGCTTGCAGTGGCCGTCTCCGGTGATCGCCACCACTACGCCCACTACGCGTGCGAGGGCGGCGAAGGGCCCGAGCACAGGATCACGGCCGGTGGAGGAGGAGCTCACACGATGGGTACCCACGGCCTGCCGGCGTCCATCAAGCTCAAGTCGCTCGACCCGGAGAAGCCGGCCGCACGCTACAAGCTCGGAGGAACATCGCCCACACCGGAGGAGTCCGAGGCGATGCGCGATGACGGATTGCTCCGCGCGGTGATGCGGACGACCGGCCTCGGCGTCCTGATCGGCACCCTGTACGCCCTCATCGCGCTCGCCATCGCAGACGCGGTAAAGGACCAGGCGACCGGTCTTGCCTTGGCCCCGGACGGGTTCTCGTTCCCCGGCACCGTCTTCGACGCCGGCTCGCAGTGGTCGATCGGCCTAGTCGCTCTCCTCGGGTTGGCCCTTTGGTCGTTCGCAGACATCCGCGACAAACGCGTGCGCTTCCGCGCGGCGCTACGTCACTGGTTCGAGCACCTCGTGCTCGCGGCGGTGCCCTCGTTCGCGCTCATCCTCCTCCTCGACGAGACCTCTTTGGCAAAGGAAGGGCTACTCGTCGGCTGGATTGCAGCGGCCGCGGCGCTCTTCCTTGGATTCCTGGCGGGCCGCGTCGTCTTCGCCCGCTACCTCCTGCGAGCCAACCGCTCGGGTCCACGGCGCCACGCAGGCGCGATCTTCGGGGCGCTGGGCTCGACCGACCACAAAAACTTCCTGCGCATGAAGATCGACTCAGACGAGCGGCTGACGATCTACCCGGTCGGCATTCCACGCTCGGTCCGGTGGAGGTTCGAGCCGGACGGAGGCGATGACGACCCGTGGTTCGTCCCCGCCCCCAACGCGCCCGAGCCGCGCCTGCTTGAGGACCCGATCGTGGTCGAGCCCAGCCCGAGCGCTCAGCGGCCCAAAGGACAAAGTTGACTTCACATCGATCGGCGTGAGCTAATCGACGCTTCGTACAAGAGCGCGAGCCGGAGCGCCGTCCGCCCCGACCAGCCGAAGCGGTAAGCAGACAAGCTCGTAGTCGCCGGGTTCGACCGAAGAAAGGTCGAGGCCCTCGATGATCCAGACACCGGCGCGGAGCAAGGCCTCATGCGTCTTGCGCCCGTCGGCAATCCCACCTACCGACAGGTAGTCGACGCCCACTGCGCGCACGCCGGAACGGGCGAGGAGCTCCGCCGCCGCGGGCTCGATGTGGACGAACTCCTCGTTGAACGCCTCGGACGCCCAGTTCTGGGACGAGTTTCGGGTCTTCAGCAGCAGGCGCTCGCCGGAGCGTGGCGCGTGGGCGCTCAGCTCCACCTCGGTGACTCTCTCGGGGTCGGTCATCTCGATCACACGTGCGAGGCCCATCGTCGCCTCGAGAGGCATCGTGTCAATACCGGGCCCGTCGTCGATGAAGTGCCGCGGAGCATCGATGTGAGTGCCGGTGTGGGCGCTGCACGCGAGCCGGGTGACGTTGGCCTCATCGCCTTCCTCGATGCTGAGTGAGAGCTCGATCCTGACCGGCGGGTCGTCGGGCCAGTGGATCATCCCGTCGCTGATCGGGGCGCTCACGTCGATCCAACCGGCGGCCACGTGCCGCTCGCTCACACGAACTTCGGATAGAGCGTCATGCCGCCGTCGACGAACAGGGTCGAGCCGACTACATAGGCAGCCTGATCCGAGGCCACCCAAGCGACCGCCTTGGCGACATCGGCGACCTCGCCCCAACGGCCGAGCGGGATCTCAGCCTCCACCTCTTCGCGCGCCTCTGGGTCAGCCAGCACATCGGCATTGATCGGAGTCGCGATCGCCCCCGGGGCGACACTGACGACACGTATCCCGTGCGGTGCCAGCTCGCGCGCAATCGACTGGGCGAACAGCTTCGTGCCGCCCTTGGAGGCGCAGTAGTGCGAGTACTTCTTCCAGGGGATCTGCTCGTGGACGCTGGTGACGTTGACGATGCCTCCCCCGCCGCCTGCGTCGAGCATGATCCGAGCGGCGGCGCGCGAGCAGAGGAAGTTGCCGGTCAGATTGACGGCGATCACGCGCTGCCACTCGTCGAGCGGCATCTCGATCAGCTCGAAAGGCCGCTCGACGCCCGCGTTGTTGACCAGCAGATCGATGCCGCCGAGGGCTTCGGTCACCTCGGCGAAGCCGCGCGTGACGTCGTCCTCGGATGAAACGTCCATCGCGACCGCAATCGCCCGTCCGCCGCCACCCGTGATCGCGTCGACCATCGCGTCGGCCGCCCCACTCTCGCCGAGGTGGTTGATCGCCACCGCAGCACCATTGGCGGCCAACTCCAAGGCGATTCCCTGGCCGATACCTGAATCGGCACCGGTCACCAGCGCCTTGCGGCCAGTCAGCAGTCGGGCGTCGTCAGGCCGGAAGGCAAAGTCGAATTCGTCTTCAGGCATACAATCCTCGTGCGATCGAAGGTCCCAGCTTCACGTGGTGGCCTCTCCATCCTCGGCCCCCACGCCTGCCTGATCGATGCTCCAGGCCGCCGTGATCAGCCCGACATGCGAGAAAGCCTGCGGGAAGTTACCGAGCAGGCTCCCGTCGCGGGGGTCGATCTCCTCGGCCAACAGGCCAAGGTCGTTGGCGTGGGAGGCGACCCGCTCGAAGACCTCACGGGCCCGCTCCACCTCGCCCGCCCGCGCCAAGCAGTTGGCGAGCCAGAACGAGCAGATCACGAAGGCTCCCTCGTCGTCGCTGGTCCCGGTCCAGCGCCGGACCAGCCCGTCGACGCCCAGCTCGCGGTCGATCGCGTGAATCGTCGTCAGCATGCGCTCGTCGTCGGCCGGGACCAGGCCCATGATCGGCATCAATAGCACGCTCGCGTCGAGCCGGTCGGAGCCGAAAGCGCCGGCGTAAGCACCGATCTCGTCGTTGTAGGCCTGCTGCAGAATCGCCGCGCGGATCTCGTCGCGCACGGCAGACCACTCCTCCGCGCGCGCTCGCTCTCCGAGCTGGGGCGCCATGCTGACCGCGCGGTCCAGCGCGACCCAGCACATCAGCTTGGAGCTGGTGTAGTGACGCTCGCCCTCCCGCCCCTCCCAGATGCCGGCGTCCGTCTGCTCCCATCTGGCCGCCGCCCGATCGGCGAGATCGCACAGGAAGGCGGCCGTCGACGGCTCAAGCTCCAAATGCTCGCGCATCACGTGCGCCGCCTCGAGGATCTCGCCCATCACGTCGAGTTGGCGCTGGCGCCACGCCTCGTTGCCGACCCGGACCGGCCGACTGTCCCCGTAGCCGGCGAGATGCTCGAGCTCGTGCTCGGTCAGGTCGCGCTCCCCTTCGACGCCGAACATGATCTGCACTTCACGATCGGGTTGCCAGCCGACGGCAGCGGCCATCCAGTCGAAGTATCGCGTCGCCTCGTCCGGGCAGGCGGCGACCCAGAGCGCGCGGAGGGTCAGGCTCGCGTCGCGAAGCCAGCAGTAGCGGTAGTCCCAGTTCGCCTCGCCACCGGCGATCTCGGGGAGCGAGGTCGTCGGGGCCGCAACGATGGCGCCGCTGGGCTGATAAGTGAGCGCCTGCAAGACGAGCGCGCTGCGGTTGACCGCATCGCTGTAGGAACCGTCGTAGCGCTCATGCTGACCCACCCAGGACCGCCAACCTTCGATGGTGTCCTCGATTGCCGCGGCTGGATCGAAGTCCTCGAACCCCGTTTGCGCCAATCCCGGCCGGTGCTGTAGGGCGAACCCGGCGCGCTCACCGCGTTCGAGCAACAGGCGCCCGCATCCGTCGCTCTCGTCGAGGTCAATTTCACGCGAGCTCGAGAGCAGCAGCGTGTCGGCCCCACCGACCGTGCGCACGCCCTCGGGTGTGGCATGAAGCTCCGGGACCACCAGGCCGTACTCGGGCCGCGGGACAAACTCGACTCGCAGCTCCACCCGTCCGCTGAGGGCCTCGGCCAGCCGGACCAGGACGTGCGGAGACCTGAGCCCTATCTCGTGCCCGCGGGCGCCTGTCTCCAGCGCCAGCGCGTCAGTCAGGCGGACGGTTCCAGACGTCGTCTCGAAAGTCGTTCGCAGGACCATCGTGTCCTCGACGTATTCGCGTTCGACCTCGAAGGGCTCGGTGGGACGCACGGAGAAGTGCCCGGCGTCGGGGTCGAGCAGCCGAGAGAAGACGCTGCGCGAGTCGAAGCGCTCAGGACACCACCATTCGACCGATCCGTCGCTTGTCACCAGCGCTGCCGAGTGGCAGTCGCCGAGCAGGGCGTAGTCGCCGATCGGGCGGCTCACGGCGAGACCGCCGCGGGCCGTGCCGGGGGGACGTCATCCGCGCAGGGGATCCGCGCGGCCGCCTCATCGCGCAGACTTCGCTTGAGCGCGACGAACGCTCCGATCCCCAGGCCGGCCGGAATACCCAGCAGCACAGCTCGGTAGGCGAGAACGCCGACGGCCGCCGTTGCCGCCGGGGTTCCGTACAAGACGAGCGCTCCGATGAGCCCGGCTTCGACGCCCCCGATCCCCCCTGGGACCGGAATCGCTGCGCCCAGCTGGCCGAACAGGTAGGCCAGCAGGAGGCCGCCGAGCGCCGGGGCCGGCCCGAACGCCCGGAAGCAGGCCCAAAAGACGATGAGGTCGAACACCAGGTAGCCGATGGCGCCGGCCAAGAGGCGCGCGTCGCCGGAGCGCAGCAGGCATACCGCCTCCCCCACGCCGTCGCTGGTGGCGTCGAGCACGCGGGCGGCCGTTCGGAGCGGCTTGGCCCGATCGTCCGTGGACCACCGCGGCACCAAGCTCGCGGCCACCCGCGCACCGGCGAACGTGAAGACGATGCCCGCGGAGGCAAGCACAAGCGGGCCTGCGATCAGGATGAGCCGATCGGTCCCCGGCAGGATTCCGGCCGCAACCGCAACCGCTACGACGATCACCGCCGCGACGTTGACGGCGCTGGTGAGGAGGAAGAAGGCGACCGTACGGCGTGCGATCCGCTCCACCGCGAGACCACCGCGGCGCAGTGCCCAGGCGCCGAATGCGAGGCCCCCCACGCCGCCCACCGGCAGCAGCGAGGCGGCCCCGAGTGCCGACATGCCGATCCGGTAGCTCATCCTCCAGCTCATCCGGGCGCAGAACGCCGCGCGGAAGGCGACCACGTAGGCCAGGCACGAGAGCACTTCCACCCCGGCCGCCAGCGCCAGCCAGCCGCCGGACGCGCGCGCAAGGCCCGAGCGAACGTCAGCGAATCCGGGAATCAGCGCGACGACAAGACCGACGAGAACGACTAGTCCGGTGATCTGCAATAAGCGCCGCCGGACTTGGTGCATCTCAAGGCCGGCGGGCATGGCTTCGGCGGCGTCGCCTGGGTGTCCGCTCATGGCGAGAGTTCCCGCCGCTGGTTCTTGCGCCGAAATTACGCGACCATCTCCTTTCGCGCCGAGTCGATGCGTTTGGTGGCAAGCAGTTCCGCGAGCCGGGACGCCAGCGCCATGATCGTGAGCGCCGGGTTGGCCGCGCCCTGCGTCGGCATCACGCTACCGTCGCAGACGAAGAGGTTCGACATTCCCCAGACACGGTGATCCGCGTCGATCACGCTCGCCTCTGCGCTGGTGCCCATCCGGCAGCCGCCCACGAGGTGGGCGAAGCGGTCAATCGTGAGGATGTCCTGCGCGCCGGCCGCCTCCAGGATTCGGGTGAGGGTGGCCTTGGTATAGGAGATGTTCGCACGATCGTTGTCGCACTGGGAGTAGTCGAAGCGAGCGATCGGCATCCCGAATCCGTCCTGCTCGTCGGCCAGCGTGACCCGGTTCTCTGGTAGCGCCAGCAGCTCGCTGAGGGCACCGATCGTCGTCCAGTGGTTGTAGTCTCGCATGTACTCGCGCATCGCCTTGCCC
>JALZIJ010000013.1 GCA_030860375.1 Actinomycetota bacterium
CGAGACGGTGGAGGGTCGGCGCGCGGTTGAGCAGCACCGGGTGCTCGTGGATGACCTCCTCGAGCACGTCCCAGACCTCGGGGATCATCGAGTCGACCATCTTCTTGGCCGCCTTGATGTTCTGGACGGCCTTGCGCTCGACCAGGCGGGCCATGATGAACGGCTTGAACAGCTCGAGGGCCATCAGCTTCGGCAGGCCGCACTGGTGGAGCCTGAGGCTCGGGCCCGACACGATCACCGAACGGCCGGAGTAGTCCACGCGCTTTCCGAGCAGGTTCTGGCGGAAGCGCCCCTGCTTGCCCTTCAACATGTCCGAGAGCGACTTGAGCGCCCGGTTGCCGGGTCCCGTCACGGGACGCCCGCGGCGGCCGTTGTCGAACAGAGCGTCGACGGCCTCCTGGAGCATCCGCTTTTCGTTGTTGACGATGATCTCGGGCGCGCCGAGGTCGAGCAGGCGCTTCAAGCGGTTGTTGCGGTTGATGACGCGGCGATAGAGGTCGTTCAGGTCGGACGTCGCGAAGCGACCGCCGTCGAGCTGCACCATCGGGCGAAGCTCTGGCGGAATCACCGGGACGCAGTCGAGAACCATCCACTCAGGCTTGTTGTCTGAGAGGTGGAACGCCGAGGCGACCTTCAGGCGCTTGACCGCGCGTGCCTGCTTTTGACCCTTCGAGGTATTGATCATCTGCTCGAGCTCTTCGATGTCAGCCTCGAGGTCGACCTGCGCCAAGAGGTCACGGATGGACTCAGCGCCCATACCGCCGCGGAAGTACTCACCCCAACCGAAGGGTGAGCCGAAGCGCTCCTTCAGCTCGCGGAAGACGGCCTCGTCGTTGATGACGTCCTGGACCTTCATGGTCTGGAAGGTGTCCCAGACCTGCTCCATCCGCTCGATGGCGTCGTCGAGGTAGGCCTCGGTGTCGGCGATCTCGGACTCGAGTGACTTCTTGACTTCCTTCAGCGCCTTCGTCTTCTCGGCGTCGTCAAGCTTCTTCGGGTTCGCGAAGCCGAGGTTCTCGGCCCACATCTCGTCTTCTGAGTCCCAGCCGGCCTTGGCGCTTTCGCCCTCGAGCCAGGCGGTGCGGCGGGAAAGTGACTCGGTGAGCTCCTGGACGCGCTGCTCGCGCTCGGCGCGCAGACCGTCGAGGACCTTGTTCACTTCCTTTTCAAGCTTGGTCAGGTCCTTGGTGCGGGCCTCCTCGTTGACGTGCGTGATGATCGATGCGGCGAAGTAGAGGACCTTCTCGAGCTCCTTCGGAGCCATATCGATCAGGTAGCCGATGCGCGACGGGACGCCCTTGAAGAACCAGATGTGCGAAACGGGGGCCGCCAGATCGACGTGGCCCATGCGCTCGCGCCGGACCTTCGATCGGGTGACCTCGACGCCGCAGCGCTCGCAGACGATGCCCTTGTAGCGCACGCGCTTGTACTTGCCGCAGTAGCACTCCCAGTCCTTTGTGGGGCCGAAGATGCGCTCGCAAAAAAGCCCGTCCTTCTCAGGCTTGAGCGTGCGGTAGTTGATCGTCTCCGGCTTCGTGACCTCGCCGTGGCTCCAACCGCGGATTTTCTTGGACGAAGCGAGACCGATCTCGATCGCGTCGAAGTTGTTGATGTCCATGCTCATCGTTACTCCTTAACCTGTGCCTCAGCTTCAGCTTGTGCGCCGTCGGTCCCACCTTCGCCTTCGGCGACCACCTGCTCTTCCTGCTCGTCGGCAGCAGCGCTGCCGTTGCCCGCGCCCTCGGCGCGAACGCCGGAGAGGTCGATGCCGAGCTCTTCCGCTGCGCGGAGCAACTCGTCGTCCTCCTCGCCAAGGTCGACCTCGCCTTCCTCTGCAACGAGCGTCGCGTCCAGCGAGAGCGCCTGGATCTCCTTGAGGAGAACCTTGAACGACTCCGGCACCGACGGCTCGGCGATGTTCTCGGACTTGACGATCGACTCGTAGGCCTTGACCCGGCCGACGGTGTCGTCGGACTTCACCGTGAGCATCTCCTGGAGCGTGTACGCGGCGCCGTACGCCTCGAGCGCCCACACCTCCATCTCGCCGAAGCGCTGTCCGCCGAACTGCGCCTTACCGCCCAGCGGCTGCTGGGTGACGAGCGAGTAGGGACCTGTCGAGCGAGCATGGATCTTGTCGTCCACGA
>JALZIJ010000030.1 GCA_030860375.1 Actinomycetota bacterium
ACGTTCGGCATGAACATCGCGATGCAGCACACGATCATGGTTTGCCGCATCCCCGAGTCAGTGGGTTACCTGCCGATGCTCTCGGTCCGCACCGATGGGCTCGAGCCGGCGCTTTTTTACTGGGCGAACGATCGCCGGCCGCGCGAGGACGTCGGGGGCTTCGAATCGACTGAGCTCGACCGCCGGTACATAGTGGAGGTCGCGAAAGGCCAGGACCACGCGTGGCTTCGCCAGCTCTTTCCGCCCTCCTTCATCGACTGGCTCGCCTCGAATACACCCGTGGACTTCGGGTTTCGCCTCGACAACGGCGTCTTCACCTGCGAGTGCCCGCAGTATCGCGGCCAGCACCGCGCCGATGGCGAGGTCGATGAGGAGCATCTGGACCTGCTTGCGGGCGCCGGCGGGCGTGCCGGGAGCCGTATCCGAGATGAAGTTCTTGAAGAGGCCGACGTGAGCTGGGGCGGAACCAACCCCGATTCGGGCGCCGCTCACACCGCGCGCGCAAAGCAGCCGCTCGGCGGGCGCCTGATGCGCATGATCACCAAGTTCGCCGAGGGCATGGACTCAAGCGTCGCCGACTTCGGGAAGGAACACGGGATGGAGCCGAGGGACGCTGCCGAGTTCCACGCGAACCACATCCGCCTGCCGATGCCCGGCACGGCCGATGATGTTCTCGGCGGGACCCTGCCCGGCACGAGCACGCCAGGCGAGCTCGCCTGGCTCAAGTTCTCGAGCCTCGTCGACATGGAGAAGAACTACGTGGCCGTCGTGGTCGACACTGGCCGCACGCTCGAGAGCGCCTGGCTCGACTCAGAGGACGTGACGATCCCCGGCTTCGGCGAGGGCATCTCCGAGGGTGCGCTCGCGATGGCGCGAGAGCATGGCTTCGGCGTTTCGACCGACGGCTCGAAGGCCTGCATTTACATCAAGGGCGGCTTCCCCGGAAGCTGGCCGAGCGGCGCCGAGGTCGAAGCATTCGTCCCGCGGGCGGTCGTCTTGACCGACGCGCTCTAACGGCCAAGCCGACGCATCGCGCGCCTGTACTCGGCAAACGCCGGCTTCGGCGAGTAGTCGTCACGAAGCAGTCCCACCTGCGAGAAGAGGTCGGCGCCGTCCGAGTCGTTGTCGCGTAGGTTGAACCAGCGATAGTCCGTGATGCCGAGATCGCCCCCGTGCGCCGCGACCGCGTCGACCGATGAGACGAGCCGCTCGGCCTGGCCCGCTTCGCTGTTCACGCCAGGCTTGGTCGGATAGCCGTTCTCAGACACCCAGAGGTCGACCTCGTCGCCGAGGCTTGCCTTCGGCATGTAGCAACCGCGAATCAGCGTGAGCGCCTCGGCGACTTCATCGCCGGCGGTGCGTCCGGGGATCTCGATCGGCGGCCAGACGAGGCCGGGATACACCTGAAGCCCCACGTAGTCGAGGGCGCGCCGGAACCGAGGCGTCGCAAGCTCGTCCAGATCCTCCCAGAGCTTTCGGTCTGCGTCCGGCGTATAGCGCCAGGCGACCGAGAAGCCGAGATCCACGCTGGGTCTTTCCATGAGGCGAAGCTCGCGCTGCGCCACGACAACGCCGCGGACCATCGCTTCGAGCGCGCGATCGTACGAACCGTCCGACGTGTTCGGCGAAACGGGGAAGTTGATCTCGTTCGTGATCGAGAAGGCTGAGACGCTGGGCCGTCGTCCGAGCCTGCGGACAGCCTTCCGGACGAACCGAGCCCAGGCGCGCAAGTTGCCCTCCTTGCCTTCGGGCGGGTGGTAGCGGACCTGAATCTCGCTCTTAAAGCCTGAGCGTGCGTAGCGGTCGACCCGGCGCGCGAACTTGCGGATGAGCTTTGAGCCGCCGTCCCAGAACAGGCGGTTCAGCCGAAGCACCAGATGTCGTCCCCGAGGCTCGAGCCGTTCGAGGGCTCGGCGCTCTGCCTTGTTGTCGACGGGAAGGGCGGTCCCCTGACCGACACCGGCGCTGCCCGCGATCCCTGGCGTGATGCCGAAGTCGATCTTCCCGGGCTCGGCCGCCGGCGGGTCGGCGGTGAGGCAGTCATCGCCCTGGGCTGCGGCTTCCGGCGCGCACGCAAGCGCGAAGGAGACAACGACCAGAACGGGGAGGCGGCGAGACATTGCACAACATTACGCCTCATCGCGATCTTCGCTACAACTTCTGCGACTCGTCTGTTGCGCTCAGTGATGGAGGATTGAGATGACCGGGACGACCTATCGCCACGCCCTGCCCCAGCTCGGATCGGAGACGTTCCTAACCGACGGCGGGCTCGAGACCGATCTCATCTTCAACGGTGGTGTCGAGTTGCCCGCTTTTGCCGCGTTCGACCTCTTGAAGGATGCGGAAGGCACCGCCATCCTGCGCAACTACTACGAGCCCTACGTCGCACTTGCCCGCGAGAGCGGGATGGGCTTCATCCTCGAGAGCCCCACATGGCGCGCGAACCCGCGCTGGGCGGAGGAGATCGGCTACGGCCTGGACCAGCTCGACCTGATGAACCGCGACGCCATTGCTCTCCTCGAAACGATCCGCGACGAAGCGGGTGAGGGGCTGCCTATCGTGATCAGCGGCTGCGTCGGCCCGAGTGACGACGGCTACGCGCCCGAGTCCGTGCTTTCGGCCGAGGAGGCGGAGAACTACCACTCGCGACAGATCGAGACCTTCGCCGACACTCAAGCCGACATGATCACGGCGATCACCATGACGTATGTGGAGGAGGCGATTGGAATCACTCGGGCCGCCAAGGCGTGCGGAATGCCCTCGGCTGTCTCCTTCACCCTCGAGACTGACGCCCGCCTGCCGAGTGGCCAGGGCCTCGCCGAAGCGATCGACCAGCTCGAGACCGAGACCGAGGACGCACCGGCGTACCTCATGCTGAATTGTGCCCATCCGTCCCATTTCGACTTCGCGCTCCCAGGGCTCGAGAAAGCCCACCGCGCGCGGATCCGCGGACTCCGCGCGAATGCGTCACGCATGAGCCACGCCGAGTTGGACGAAGCGGCCGAGCTTGACATCGGGGATCCGCCCGACCTTGGCGACCGCTACGCCGCCCTCCGCGGTGAACTGCCGAATCTGACCGTTCTGGGTGGCTGCTGTGGCACCGATCTGCGCCACGTAACTGCGATCAGGGATGCATGGGTTCAAGCACAGTCCGCCTGACACCGATAGGGACCACGATGGACAGTCGAGTTGAAAGAGTGGTCTTCGAGACGGACCGGCATTGGATCGTCGGGGACCTCACTTTGCCGCGCGAGGGCTACCGCTCACGCCTCTCCGACTTCTTGAACCGCGGCGATCTCGACTTCATCCCGCTGACGAACGTGGAGATCTCGAGCGTCGATGCGCAGGGCCACGATCCCAACAGTCGTCCCTTCCTGGCGGTCGCGCGAGACCACATTCAGATTGCTCACCCGCTCGAGGCCGACGACTCCCCCAGCGGCAAGTCCCAGCGCTAAGCCGGCTCAGGCGATCCGGTCGCCCGGTTCGGCGCCGGGATCAGGTTCGAGGAGGATCACAGCGTCGTCCTTCGTGATCGCCCCGAGCACGAGGCACTCAGACATAAAGGGGCCGATCTGCTTCGGCGGGAAGTTCACGACCGCGACGACCTGGCGCCCCTCGAGCTCCGAGCGTTCGTAGTTTCGGATCTGGGCGGAGGAGCGGCGCTCGCCGATCTCGGGGCCGAAGTCAATCCTGAGCTTCCAAGCGGGTCGCCGAGCCTCCGGGAAGTCCTCGACTTCGATCACGCGGCCGATTCGCATGTCGACGGCCTCGAACTCTTCCCATGAGAGCCCCTCGGCCGGCATTACGGCGTGAGGACGATCTTCAAGGCCTCGCGACGGTCGTAGGTGACGTAGGCCTCGGCGGCGTCGTCGAGCTTCATGTGATGGGTGACGAGCGGGCTCGGGTCGAGCCGCCCTGACGACAGCGCCTCGAGCACCGGGTCGACGTGCTTGATCACGTTCGCGTGTCCCGACTTGAGCGTCAGCGCCTTGATCCAGACGATGCCCATGTGGACCTCCATCCGCTCGGCGTAAACGCCGGTGACCGACACGGTGCCGCACTTCCGCGTGAGGCGGCATGCGAGATCGAACGCCTCCGGATGACCGACGGCGTCGATCGCCGCGTCGACACCCCGGCCTTCCGTCGCCGTCTTGGCCGCCGCCCGGGGGTCCTCTTCGGTGAGGTGGACGGGCTCGGCACCGAACGCTCGCGCCATCTCGAGGCGCTGCGAGACCGTGTCGATCGCGATTACCTTGTCGGCGCCGGCGGCCTTCGCGGCCTGGACGGAGCAAAGGCCGACCGGCCCAAGCCCCAGAACGGCGATGGTGTCGCCGTGGCCCACGCCGGTCTCGGCGACGGCGTGGTAGCCCGTGCCCATAACGTCGCCGGCGAAAAGGGCGACATCGTCTGACATGCCCTCGGGGACCTTTCGCAGGGTGAGGTTCGCGCTCGGCACCAGGAGAAGCTCCGCTTGGGCACCCGCCAGGTCGCCTAGAAGCTTGCCGTGGCCGAATACCCGGCCGTTGTCGCACTTGTGAAAGTCCTCGCGCAGACAGAAGAAGCACTCGCCGCACGCCGTGCCGTAAGTGCCGAGGACACGATCGCCGACTGCAACGCGACTCACGGCGTCGCCGGCCGCCACGACTTCACCCACGTACTCGTGCCCGATCGTAAATCCGGGCTCGATCGCCACCCGGCCGTGGTAGATGTGAAGGTCGGAGCCGCAAACGCCTGAGGAATCGACGCGAACGATCGCGTCGCCGGGCCCCTCAAGCTCGGGGTCCGGCTTCTCGTCGATCCGCACTTCGCCCGGGGCCTGGAAGGTGACCGCTCTCACGCGGCGGGACTCTAGATGAACAGGCGCCCTGCGATCATGCCCGCCGATGACGGTTCTTATCGACGTCGACTCCAGCGCTTCGCCCGAGCGCGTCTGGGAGCTCTATGCCCAGCCCGAGCGCTGGAAGGAGTGGGCGCCTCACATCCGCTATCCGCACGGGCTCGGCGCGCCCGAGGTGGAGCCGGGGGCGAGCGGGCGCATCCACCTCGCCGGCTTGGCGCCCGTGTGGGCTGAGGTCACGTCAAAGCGACCTGGACAGTCCTGGACCTGGCGGGTCGGCCTCGTCGAGTTGACCCACACCG
>JALZIJ010000037.1 GCA_030860375.1 Actinomycetota bacterium
CCACAAGCCCGATGCCGCCGAGGAGCTCGATCGAGCGGTGACGGAGCTCGGGATGAGGGGTCTCAAGATCCACCCGCAGGTGCAGGCCTTCTATCCCAACGATCCGATGTGCACGCCCGTGTGGGAGGTCTGCGAACGGCACTCGTTGCCGATTGTCGTGCACGTCGGTCAGACGGGCCTGGGCGCCGGAGTGGCGGGCGGTTCCGGCATCGCGTACGACTACGGGCGCCCGATGTTGATGGACATGGTCGCCGCCCGCCATCCCGGCCTCACCGTGGTCATGGCGCACTTCGGCTATCCGTGGCACCTCGAGGTGCTCGCCAGCGCGCTCCACAAGACCAATGTCTGGGTCGACCTGTCCGGATGGCGGCCCAAGTACATCCCCGAAGAGGTCAAGCGGGACGCCCGTGGGCGCCTCTCGGACCGGTTCGTGTGGGGGAGCGACTACCCGATGCTCGACCCAGGGCGGATCCTCGACGAGTTCGACGAGATGGGGTTAGGCGAGAAGGCCGAGGCCGTCCTGAAAGGCAACGCGGCCCGTCTGCTGGGGCTGGACCTCCAGGACCTCTAGGACCTCTAAGGCTGGTCTTGCTTCCCGGACCGATATCATGAAGGCATGGCCACGACAGAGGAGATCCGCGAAGAGGTCGTCGAAGCCCTGAAGACGGTCGACGATCCCGAGCTGGGCATCGACATCTTCAACCTCGGCCTCGTCTACGAGGTCGACATCAACGACGAGGGCGATGTGAAGGTCGATTTCACCCTGACCACGATGGGCTGCCCGATCGCTCCGATGATCGACGAACAGATCAAACAGGCGACGGCGGGGATCGAAGGCATCGGCGACGTCAGCACCGAGCTCGTGATGTATCCCCCGTGGACCCCCGAGAAGATGAGCCCCCTGGCGCGCTCCGCGCTCGGCTTCGTCTGATCCGCAGGATTCCGCCAGCAGCCCGCGCTCCGGCGATGAAGTCCCGTCTAGCGTCACTCGAATGCGCGCGCTGCGGCAACCAACACGACGCAGGCGAGCTTCACCATCGCTGCGATTGTGGAGGGACACTGCTTTGTCGCTACGACCTCGGCCCCCTTGACCTAGACGAGGTCCGGCAGCGCCCCGCCGACATGTGGCGGTTCCGCGAGTTGCTGCCGGTCGAGGGCGAGCCGGTGTCGCTGGGCGAGCCGGCCACGCCATTGCTGACGGTGCCCAAGCTGTCGGAGCGTCTGGGCGTCGAGGCCCACCTCAAGGACGATGGGCCACTCCCGGGAGGAACGTTCAAGGCTCGAGGTGCGGGGGTCGGCTTGTCGCGCGCGCGTGAGCTAGGCGTGGGCAGGGTGGTGATGCCGAGTGCGGGGAACGCGGGCGGCGCGTGGGCCCTGTACGGAGCCCGCGCCGGGATGCACGTCACCGTGACGATGGCCGAGAGCGCTCCCGCAGCGAACCAGACGGAGGTCGAGGCGGCGGGGGGCGAGCTCGTCCTGATCCGCGGGACGATCGCCGACGCCGCGGTGCGTGCGCGCGAGATCGCGGACGAGACCGGAGCTTTCCTGAGCGCGACGTTCTCGGAGCCGTACCGGCTCGAAGGCAAGAAGACCTGTTGGCTCGAGGTCTTCAACGCGCTCGGGGATGACAACGGCATGCGTCTGCCTCGAACGATCGTGCTGCCCGTGGGTGGGGGAGTGGCGGCGATCGCCGCGGCTAAGGCGGCCGAGGAGGTCATCGCACTCGGTTGGACGTCGGACCCTCCCCCTCGCCTGGTGGGCGTCCAGTCGAGCGGTTGCTGCCCGATCGTGCGCGCCTTCGATGCAGGCGCCGATGAGGTCGGACGCTGGGATGGCGCAGCTATGACGATCGCGGCGGGCTTGCGGGTGCCGGCTCCGTCGGAGGGCGATCTCGTCCTGAAGCACATCCGGGCATCCGGCGGGACGATGGTCGCGGTGGACGAGAGCGCGATCGTCGATGCCGTGTGGGACCTGGCCTCCACCGAGGGGGTGTTCGCGTGCCCCGAGGGCGCTGCGACCGTCGCGGCTGCCTCGACCCTCGCCGAAGAGGGCGGCCTCGAGGGTCCCGTCGTGCTCTACAACACCGGTTCGGGCGTGAAGTACGTGGAGGCGCTGAAGGCGTTCGGTTAGACCGGCTTGGTGACCATCAGGAACACGATCGCGAGCACCAGGATCGCCAGGACCCCTCCCACCATGCCGCTCCGTTTCGCGAGCGCTGCGTGAGCCTCCGACCGTTGGTCACCCGCTTCGACGAGGGCGATCTGCTTCCGCAGCGCGGGTGTAAAGAGCAGGATCGCGACGAGCGCCATGACGACGTACAGACCCAACGCGGCTGATATCCAGAGCGTGTCGAAGCCGAGGTCGCCGACCAGCACCATCGAGACGCCGGTGACGAGCAGGAGCACGTAGGCGGGGTTGGCGAAGCGATCGTCCAAGGTCCTGATCCCCTTCAGGATGTGGAGCTCGTGCTCCGGTTCCTTGGCCGCCCGCGCGGTCCAGATCCCGTACGAGGCATTGAACCCCACGGCCACGATCGCGAGCACTACATGGAGGTACTGCAGGAAGTCGTAGAGAGACATGTCGCCCCTTTCTCCGACGCTGGTCGGGCCGACACAGCCTATAAGGCGGGTCGGGGCGAACTAAGGAAGCGACTCCACCATCGCCCTGAGGGTCGCCTCCGTCTCGTCGAGTGAGTCCCACGCGTGGAGGCTTAGGCTGTAGGTGAGGCCTTCCTGCGTCCACTCGAAGACGAGGTGGTCGCCCTCCAATCCACCGTGTGGATACGAGGGCGCGAGCACCAGTTCGCCGACGCGTTCGTTCCACGTTCGCTCGCCGACGTTCAGGCCGGTGGTCCGCCTGCCGGCGGGCATCTCCTCGCCGATGTCTTCGCTCTCGAACGGCACCATCATGTCGGGGCTCGCGGCGTACGCGTTCACGTGAGCGAACTCGGGGGGCGCGTTCTTCTCGGACAGGCCGGGTCGCGGCGCGTTCCATTCGGCGAAGAACACCCAGAGCTGTGTGGCCTCCCGTGACGCCTTGGCCCGCGTGAACGCCGACTTCTCGATAACCGGCACCCTCACCGGACAGGCCGGCTCGAGCTCGGCGAAACGCCGGCAGCTGGCCAGCATCTTCGACGGCGTGGCCGTGAGGGGCAGCGGATCCGCGGTCGACTCCGGAGCGGGCTCCTCGGTCCCGGGGGGCTGCCCCTCGTCGGACCGGGGGGACCCGTCCTTCCCATCTCCGCCGCAGGCCACGGCGAGCACGATCACGATGACGATCCAGAGGCGTCTCATCTCCCTACTGTGACGCTTCTAACGGGCCGATGGTGCGCGATCTCCCTCCACAGAGCCTCAGAACGCAGCTTCTTGACGGGTGGTCGCCGGATGGCTACTATCGAACATACGTTCGACTCGGGTGGTAGGCCGAGGTAGGCCGAGAGGCCGATCAAAGGCCGCTGGCGAGGGTTCCCCGGTCCCCGCCGCCACCTCGAGGCGAACGTTCGGGGCCCGATCGGCTCGCGCGAAAGCGTGGGTCAGTCGGGCCCCGCTTTTTCTTCGGGCGGGTGGAAAGCACAGAGCGAGGGCGGTGACCAAGCGCTACGACGAGCCGATCGACGTGACCGCGGAATCCCACGCCGACGGCGGGCCGCTGTCCTTCGCGTGGCGCGGGACCCGTTACGACGTCGACCAGCGCCTGTCGTCGTGGCGCGAGGGCGGCGAGTGGTGGAACGGCGCCCAGGCGCGCGACAACGAGTTCCATCGGGTCCTGGCCAGGCCCTCCGGGATGCTGTCGACCGGCGAGGTCGATGCCGACGGCTTCATGACGCAGGCCGGCGCGGTGTTCGATGTCTACCGCGATCGGGTGCGAGGTGGGTGGCGCCTGGC
>JALZIJ010000046.1 GCA_030860375.1 Actinomycetota bacterium
CTCGTCAACCGGGTCGGATTTCCCCCGCTGAGCAGCCGAAATTCGACCCGCGTTCGGTGAGCTTTCGCCGGCGTCGACCTCGGCGATCGGCTCGCCAACGGGGACCGCCTGCCCGGGTTCGGCCAGAATCCGGGCAATTACGCCCGCCGCGGGGCTGGGGATCTCGACGTCCACCTTGTCGGTTGTGACATCGCAGATCGTCTCGTCTGCGTCGACCGGATCGCCGACGGCCTTCCGCCACTCGAGGATCGTCCCCTCGGAGACGGAGATGCCCATCTGCGGCATGACTACAGCCACCACGTTTTCAGTAGTCGAGGAGCTCACGAATCGCCTCCTTCATGTCGGCCGGCTGGGGCAGGACTGCCTGCTCGAGCGGTGGGCTGAACGGGATCGGCACGTCCGGGGCCGTGAGGCGCCGAACGGGCGCGTCGAGGTGCTCGAAGGCGTGCTCGCTGATGAGCGCAGAGACCTCGGCGCCGACGCCGCACGAGCGGGTTGCCTCGTGGGCGACGAGCACCTTGCCGGTCTTCTGAGCGCTCGCGAGGATCGCCTCGATGTCGAGGGGGCAGAGGGACCGCAGATCGATCACCTCGATGTCTTCGCCCAGCTCCGAGGCCGCGTCGAGCGCGAGCCCCACAGAGGAGCCGTAAGCGATCACGCTCAACTCCGAACCCTCACGCGCGACACGCGCCTTACCGATCGGGACGGCGTGATCTCCCTCGGGCACTTCGCCGCGGACGTTTCTGTAGAGCCCCTTGTGCTCGAGGAAGCAGACGGGGTTCGGGTCGCGTATCGCGCTCGTGAGAAGCCCCTTTGCGTCCGCCGCGGTCGCGGGCGCCACCACCTTCAGGCCGGGCGCCTGAAGGAGCCAAGCCTCCGGATTTTGCGAGTGGAACGGGCCGCCTGAGAAGCCGCCGCCAGAGGGCAGGCGAACCACCATCGGCACCGCGATGCCTTGGCGGTAATGAAGCTTCGCCGCAACGTTGACGAGCTGGTCGAACCCGCAGGAGATGAAGTCGGCGAACTGCATCTCGCAGACGGGCCGCAGGCCCTCGGTCGCAGCGCCGACGGCCGCGCCGATGATCGCGTTCTCCGCAAGTGGTGTGTCAATGACGCGCGCTGGGCCAAACTCGTCAAAGAAGCCGTCTGTGACCTTGAAAGCACCGCCGAATGCGCCGATGTCCTCGCCGAGGCAGATCACCGTCTCGTCACGGCGCATCTCTTCGCGAAGCGCCGCGGAGATCGCCTCCAGGTAGGTCAGCTCAGCGGCGGCGGGGGCCGCCTCCAGGGTCGTCATGCCGCCCTCTTTTCAGACGCGCCGTTTCCGCTACGCCAGTGCGACCACGGCGCGTGGCCGTCGCCGAGCGGCGTGGAGCTCTCGGCAAAGACCCCATCGAGGGCTCCGGCGGGGTTCGGCATCGGCGAGGCAAGTGCCTTCTCGGCGCACTCGGCGACGTACGCGTGCACCTCTTCTCGAATCTCGGCGATTTCTTCCGCGCTGAAGCCGAAGTCGTCCTCGAGGCGCGCCGCGTAGAGCTCGATCGGGTCGCGCTTCGCCCATTCAGCGTGGAGGCCGGGCGGGACGTAGCTCATGTCGTCATGCGCGCCGTGGCCGTGCATGCGAAGAGTCCGACACTCGACGAGCGTCGGACCCTCGCCTGCTCGCGCGCGCTCGACGGCTGTCCGCGACGCTTCGAACACCGCCTCGACGTCGTTGCCGTCAACGCTTACTCCCGGGAAGCCATATGTGCGGGCACGCTCCACGGGGTCTACGGCGAACTCGAGCTCGTTCGGAGTCGAGTAGGCGAAGCCGTTGTTCTCGAGGATGAAGACGACGGGCAGCTGCTGGACGCCGGCCATGTTCATGGCCTCGTGCCATTGACCGTTGGCGGTCGAGCCCTCGCCGAAGTAGGTCATCGCCACCCGCGCCTCGCCGCGCACCTTGAAGGCGAGCGCCATGCCCATCGCCACCAACGCCATGTCCGGAAGCATCGAAACCATGCCGACGCAGCCCAGCGACGGATCGCCGAAGTGCATGTTGCCGTCCTTGCCCCCGGTGGGGCCACCCGATCGCCCCATGTAGTTGGCGAGGTAGCGATCCGGCGTAAGGCCGCGAACAAAATGAGCGCCGAGGTCGCGGTGGAGGATGCACATCCGATCCACGGGCGCGAGCGCAAACGACGAGCCCACTGAGATCGCCTCCTGGCCGCAGCCGTCGTAGAACGACCCGGGCACCTTGCCCTGCCGGTAGAGGGTGAGGCCGCGCTCCTCGGCCGAGCGCATCATCGCCATGAACCGAAGGAGGGCCGCGCGGTCCTCTCGGGTCAGGCTCGGGGAGCTCAGGTCGAGGACCGCCGCGGTCCCGTTTGCGCTCGCGGGAGCCTCCTCGTGCCGAGGCTTGCTCGCGACAGCGCTGTCGCTTCGCTTCATCTGTCCGCCCTTCGTGTCTGGCCGACCCTCGGGATCTCCTCCGGCCGACCTGGCCATCGCCGCTTCGGGATTTCCTCCGCGGCGCCTTATGGACGATGGGAACACGGGGATTTGCCCGCGCGCCCTATGTCTTGACCGCCTCCGAGCTGATGTGCTCGTATCGGTCGTCTCGTTCGGACTATACCCCTGCCTGACGACATTTCAACCCAGTTGTCTTCCGGAAACGCTCAGGCCCGTGCTGGCTGGGCGTGGATTCGCTCGGCCCGCTTCCTGACCTGGCGCAGGATGCTCGTGGTAACGACGACGTGCCCATGCGTGCCGATCACGAGTCCCCGGTAGACCCTGCCCTTCTTTCCTGGGAATACCGCCCGAGTCTGGGCGCTCAGAAGCATCAGGCCGCTCGGCTTCTCGAGGATGGTGAAGATCAGCGCATAGCGCGAGAAGCGGTGCTGTCCCATGAGCGCGAGCACGGCGGGCTCCACAGCGCGAGTGACGACGAAGCCGGGAATCTTCGATCCGATCTCGCCCGTTGCGCCTTCGGTCGCGGTCTCCTCGCAGCCGAGTGCCTTGGCGACCGGCGCTCCCGAACGTGCGTCGCCCATACCCGACACAACGCGCATCAGCGCGTCCCATACTTCCTCGGGCTTGGCAGCGATCTCGATCCAGTGCTCGTCGATGAACGGGAGCGACTCGATCGGCACGTCGATGATGCGGCTTTGCATCTCAAGCCTTCCATTGCCCCCGTGAGCCATCGCTAGTCGGGCTCCGCTCTTGTCTGGAGCACCTTCTGGATCAAACTCAAGAAGCGTGCTGCTTCCGCGCCGGAGATCATCCTCGCGTCTACAGCGACCGTGGCGCCAATGACGCCTTCTCGAGGGCTCCCGATCCCCAGGTTGGCCGCTTGGCCAGCGTTGATTACGGGCAGAAAGGCGCATCCGTGATAACCAAAACCAGTCGCAACGGTGAAAGTTCCGCCGGCGACCTCTCGCGCGGTGATCGAACCGTCGGCTGCCATTGCGGCCAGCGTCTCCCACTCGCCGGCTATCTCCGCGGGATCCTTCGTGTCCGCGTCGAAGACGGTCGGGATCACGAGGCCGTCGGCGTCATCGGCGACGACGCCGACGTTCACCCGCGAATAGGTCTCGAAAGCACCGTCCCTGTAGCTCCCGTTCAGCCGCGGCGCCTCCCGCAGCGCCCTGGCGCTCGCGTGGACGACGTCTGCGATCAGGTTCCCGCCCGGGTTGACCTCGAGGAACCCGTTCACGTAGTGGTGCGGGATCGTAGCTTTCGACTCGGCGATCCGGCGGGCGGCGGAACGCTCCGCCTTCGTCGGTTCGAGTCGCTCGACCGTCCCCCTCGCACTCGACTCAGCCATCGCTCACCTCATCCGACGATAGCCGCCTGTTCGGCGGCTGCCTCGATGCGGTCGTCGCCCCAGAAGACATCGTCGCCGACCACCACGCTCGGCACGCCGAAGACACCGAGGTCGGCGGCCTCGTCGGTCGTTTCCCGGAGGCGGTTCTTGATCGTCTCGCGCTTGACGGCGGCGGTCAGCGCACGGGGGTGGAGCTCGGCCGAGGCTGCGGCGATCAGGACGTTGTCCGGCTCTGAGAGGTCACGGCCGGCGGCGAAATGCTGTCGGAACGCGGCAAGGGGAAGCGAGACGCCGCGGCCGATCTCGGTGGCAAAGGTCGCCACACGCATCGCGAAGAGATAGTTGGAGGGCCATCCTTCCGGCCAGCGGATCGGCGGGAGGCCATAGGCGGCCGCGCGGCGCTCGACCTCGCGGATGCCCTCGGCTCGAGCGTGGGTTTGCGCCCAAGAGCCACGGTCGAAGCGGGCGAAGAGACCGCCCAGGAGGATCGGCTTCCAGACGGGCGGCGGCGCTCCCGCCTCCTCGAAGACGGAGTGGATGCGCTCGGCGGAGAGGTACGCATACGGCGAGCCGAGGTCGTAATAGAACTGCGCGGTTTCCAAGATCAGCTTTCACCCGCTGGCCAGTGGTCGACGCCTACCTCGGCCATCGGGAAATGTTTCGGGTTTCCGGTTGCGAGGCGCGCCTTGACGCCAACGGCTGCTGCGGCGATCAGGCAGTCCGCCTGGGCGAGGGTCGTGCCCTCCGCCGCGAAGTCGCGCCGCCAAGCTCCGGCCCGACGGCCCTCCGAGGCGCCCAGCGGGGCGATGCGCAGGCCACTGATGAGGTTCTGTGCCGAGGTGATCTCGCTACTTCGCAGACCTCGAAAGACCTCCTCGACGTTGACCGCGCACGCCCACGCCTCGTCGCCACGATCACGAAGCCCAAGCAACCTCGACCGGGCTCCACCTCGACCGCGCAAGAGGTCGATGAGAACGGTGGTGTCGAGGAGGATGGCGGCCAACCCGACGTCAGCCGATTCGCGCGGAATCGCTTCGACGTTGGGCTGCGACCCAGCGGGCTGGGTCATCGTCCCAGTCGTGACCAACGCCCACCGTCCCGATCGCGGACTCGATCAGCTCCCAGCGCTTTTCGTCATCGAGCGCCCGCCTTACAGCGGTGGAGATAAAGGCGCTCCGTCGTCTCGAACCGACGCGACGGTCGAGCTCTGAGACGATCTCATCTTCGAGCGTAATGTGCACACGCATGGCCACAGATTAACACACAACCGAGGTTCTGAAGCCGAGCAGCGCGTTGTTTGAAAGCGGAGGACGGTCGCTGGGCCGCGTCAGGCGTGGGTGGCCCAGCCGTCCACCGCGCGGGCGGCGTCGAGCACGGCCTCGGAGATGGTCGGATGAGGGTGAACGATCCGCGCAAGCTCCTGATAGCCGCCCTCGAGCGCGATCACGTTCACGATCTCGGAGATCATGTCGCAGGCGCGGTTGCCGACAATATGGGCGCCGATGATCTCGCCGTACTTCGAGTCGGCGACGATCTTCACCATGCCCTCGCGGTCGTCGTAGACCGCTGACGCCCCGACGCCCCCGAGCTTGAAGCGACCGACCTTGATGTCGTGGCCGGCCTCCTTTGCCTGCGCTTCGGTCAGACCGACGGAGGCGACCTGCGGGTGGCAGAACGTGGCGCCCGGGATCAGGTCCGGGTCAACGGGATGCGTGGGCGCCCCCGCGATCGTCTCGATCGCGACGACGCCTTCGTCAGAAGCCTTGTGGGCAAGAGCGGGACCGCGGACCAGGTCGCCGATCGCGAAGACCTTCTTGTTGGAGGTGCGCTGAAGCTCGTCGATCTTGATCTTGCTGTTCCCTTCGGTCTCGACGCCTGCCCCCGAAAGGTTGAGCGTGTCCGTGTCCGGTGCGCGCCCACCCGCGATCACAAGGTAATCCGCCTCGCCCGCCGTCTCGCCGTAGGAGAACTTGACCGACTTGCCAGTCTCCTCGACGTTCTCGATCGGAGCGCCCGTGGCGATCGTGATCCCCTGCTTCTTGAAGGTGCGCTCGACGACCCGTGCGCAGTCCTTGTCCTCGAGCGGCAGGATCTGCGGCAGCATCTCGATCAGGGTCACCTCGGTGCCGTAGCGCACGTAGGCCGACGCGATCTCAGAGCCGGATGCGCCAGCGCCGACGATGGCAAGCCGCTTCGGTTGCGAAGGAAGCGACCAGGCGCCCCAGGTGTCGATGATCCGCTCGGAGAACTCCACGCCTGGAATCGGAAGCGCGACCGAGCCGGTCGCGAGAACCACGTTCTTGGTCTCGTACGTCTCATCGCCGACCTTGACGTTGCTGTCGTCTGTGAGCGAGCCCTCGCCCTCGATCTGAGTCACCTTGTTCTTGTCCCACAGCATCTTGACTCCGCCTGAGAGAGTCTCGGAGACCGTTGAGCGGCGCTCGCCGAGCGCCTTCCAGTCGATCGACGCCTTTGAGACCTTCACGCCGAGTTCTTCCGAGTTCTGCGCATGGTCGAGTACCTCGGCGGAATGGAGCATCGTCTTGGCCGGGATGCAGGCGTAGTTGAGGCAGCGCCCCCCTGGCTTGTCCTTCTCGACCACAGCCGTGTTGAGGCCGAGCTGGGCGGCGCGGATCGCCGCGACGTATCCGCCGGGGCCACCGCCGATCACGATGACGTCGAAGGACTCAGCCATGCCTTCGACTCTATCGGTACGACCCCTAAACCCCTCTGTCGGGCATCTGGATGCGGGCCATCGCTTTGACCATCCGGTAGAACAGAAAGCTCGTGCCCGCAAGGAACGCGAAAAGTGCGAGGGCGCGCAAGATGTCCTGCGCCTGGATCAGCGCAAACACGGTGACGACGATCACGAGGACGAGGATCGTCTGGAACCCGAGCACCGCCCAGTAGCGCGCTTTCCAGAGTCCGTACGCCATCGCGCCGAGGACGAGCGACGAGGCCACGGTGGCAAAGATGTTCGGCTTCGTTGCGCCCGTCTTTGTCCCGAAGTCGTCGAATGTGTTCACCTCGACTCCCGCGATGTAGGTAATGAGCGTCCCAAGCACAAGAAGGGCCGAGATCACGGCAGCCACGGTGACGATCCCAGGGCGCTCGTCCGGCTCGAGCGGATCCAGCTCTTCGCGGGCGGCCTGGTTCTTCGCCTCAGTGCGCGCGGCTCGCTCTTCTCGCTGCGCGGCCAGCTCCTCGCGGCGGTCGCCGGAGCGTTCCTTGCGTTTGCGCCGGTCGGCACGCTTTCGCTCCCTTGAGCCCATCTACCCAAGCCTTGCACGCAGCTCACTCGCTGCTGCTCCCGGATCAGCGGCGTCGCGGATCGCGCGGACGACAACGATGCGATGTGCTCCCGCTTCGACGACTTCGCCCACGTTCGAGACGTCAATGCCGCCGATCGCGAACCAAGACGCCTCGCCCGCGGTCGCGGCGGCGTGCATGATCAGCCGAAGCCCCGCGGCCCGGCGACCCTCCTTCGTCGGCGTCTCCCAGACGGGCCCCGCGCTGAGCTGGTCCGGCCGGGCGTCCCCTTCCGCGATAAGCGCGGCGTCGAACTGCTCGGGCGAATGGGTCGAGAGGCCGACCAGCGCTCCCGCTCCGGCCTGCGCACGAGCTCCGGCGACCGGGGCGTCGTCTTGGCCCACATGGACGCCGTCTGCGCCGCAAGCTTCGACCAGGTCGGGGCGGTCGTTCAAGAAGAAGAGAGCGCCGTGAGCTTCGGCGGCGCGTCGAAATGGCTCGGACAGCGCGACGAGTTCCTCGTCCACCCTCTCCGACTTCTCCCGTAGCTGGATCAAGTCCACGCCGCCCGCGAGTGCCGCCTCGAGGAGCCGCGTCGGGTCTTCCCCGCGGGGGCGCCCCTCGCAGACGAAATACAGACGCGCCTGCGCCAATCGGTCGAGCCGTCGCTCACGTGCGCTGAGTCCCATGGGGCGCTGAGTATCGCGGGAGTACGATTGGTTCTTGTAAACGGGAGCCCTACCCAACGGGCTGAGAGGGCGGCACGGGGCCGCCGACCGTCGAACCTGATCCGGGTAATGCCGGCGCAGGGATGGTGGAGCGGAGCGTCCCGCCCGGAGAGGATGAGCTTGCCCGCCACAGGGCCGCCCCAAAAAGGACACGCACCCCTCGACGCGATCGTCGTCGGCGCCGGCGTGATCGGCCTTTCCATCGCGTGGCGAGCAGCCCAGCGAGGCTTGCGGGTGCGGGTGCTCGAGCGCTCTGAGCCCGGCTCGGGCGCCTCGGGTATTGCTGCCGGGATGCTTGCGCCGGTGGGCGAGGCGACATGGGGAGAGGAGGACTTGCTCCAGGCAGCTTTGGCCTCCCACCGCATCTGGCCCGGGTTCGCAGAGGAGCTCGCCGGTCTCGATGACGCCACGCCTACGTTCATGCGAGACGGTGCACTCCACGTCGCTCTCGATGCGGACGAGGCGAACGAGCTGCGGCGCCGCTTCGACCTGATGCGCTCGCTGGGGCTCGAAGCGGATTGGCTTGCGGGCCGCGAATGCAGAGATCTCGAGGCCGGCCTCGGCCCTTCCGTCTACGGCGGCGTGCACGCGCCGCACGAGGCAGGCGTCGACCCAGTTGCGATCGTCCAAGCGCTACGGACCGCCTGCGAGGGCGTAGGCGTCGAGATCTCAACGGGCGCGAACATCGCCGGCGCGCTCTGGGCAGGCGACAGCCTTTGCGGGGTCGTGACCGATGAGGGGGAGGAGCACCGGGCTTCGGCGACGGTTTTGGCGGCGGGCGCTTGGTCGGGCTCGGTGGCCTGGCTGCCAGATGCGGCGTTGCCTCCCGTGCGCCCGGTCAAGGGGCAAATCCTGACGCTCAGCGGCCCGGCATCAGCCCCCGTGGCTGAACGAATCGTCGTTACCGAGCGCGCGTACCTGGTGCCGCGGCGCGATGGGCGACTGATTGCCGGGGCGACGGTCGAGGAGATGGGCTTCGATTCCCGAATCACCGCGGGGGGTGTGCTCGAGCTCCTGCGCGAGGCTTATCGCGCGTTGCCGGACGTGGCCGAGCTGGAACTGGTCCAGGTACTGGCTGGGCACCGACCGGGAACGCCCGACAACGCGCCGATCGTGGGGAGGGGCGCCGTGGACGGCCTGATTCTCGCGACAGGGCACTTTCGCAACGGCATCCTGCTTGCTCCTCTTACCGCCGAAGGCATCGCCGCCGTGCTCGCAGGCGAGGAAATGCCTGCTGAGTTGAGCGTCGCCGATCCCGCTCGCTTTGCGAAGGTCCCATCGTGAAGGTGGTCCTCAACGGCGAACGCCGAGAGCTTCCGGCGGAGGCGACCGTCGCCGACGCCGTCTTGCTTACGGGTGCGTCCCAGCCCACACGAGGCATCGCCGTGGCAGTCGACGGGGAGGTCGTGCCAAACGGCGGTTGGGCCGAACGCAGGCTGAGCGAAGGGGAGAGCGTGGAGGTGGTGCATGCGGTCCAGGGCGGCTAGCGGCGAAGAGACCGCAACATGGAAGCTCGGCGGCCGAGAGTGGCGCTCGCGCCTCATCGTCGGCACGGGCGGCTTTCGTTCGCTCTCGCAGATGGAGCGCTCGCTCGAAGCTTCGGGCACCGAGATTGTGACGGTGGCGCTTCGCCGCGTCGATCCGCTCGCTGAAGGGTCGGTCACGGACGTGATCAGTCGACTCGGTCTCTTCACGCTTCCGAACACCGCCGGTTGCTACACGGCACGCGACGCAATCCGGACCGCGCAACTTGCGCGCGAGGCGTTTCAGACCGACTGGGTAAAGCTCGAGGTGATCGGCGACGACCGAACACTCTTGCCGGATGCGGTCGAGCTTCTCGCAGCAGCCGAGACACTCGTCGCCGAAGGCTTCACGGTGCTGCCCTACACGAATGACGACCCGATTCTCGCCCGCCGGCTCGAGCAGGCAGGGTGCGCGGCGGTGATGCCGCTTGGCTCACCGATCGGCTCGGGCGCGGGAGTCCGCAACCCCTACAACGTGCGGATCATCGTCGAGCAGGCCTCGGTGCCCGTGATTCTCGACGCCGGCATCGGCACGGCGTCCGACGCCACGCTCGCGATGGAGCTTGGGTGCGACGGCGTCCTTCTGGCAAGCGCCGTCTCGCGTGCAGCCGACCCGGAGCTGATGGCGCGCGCGATGCGAAGCGCGGTCGAGGCGGGTCACGGTGCGCGGAACGCGGGACGTATCCCGCGCCGCCTCAACGCGGAGGCGTCTTCGCCCGACGATGGGCTACCGGATCTGGGTTAGCCCTTGTTGCGAAAGAGGCCGCGGCGCTTCTTGGGCTCTTCGTCGCCCTGCGGCGCAGGCGAGGGCTCGCCGTTCGAATCGCTCTGGTCGAAGAATCCCGTCTTCTCCTTGACGACGGCCACCGCCTTGTCGACCGCCTCGCCAACGGTTCCAGTTGCTACGGCAGTGCCGTGAGCCGCCTTCCCGATGGGCGTTGGATCGAGCGGCTCGATCGCGTCGTCGGGATGGGACCCCAGCTCGATCGCCGCCTTTCGAAGCGCGCTCACCTGGCGGCGGAGCTTTCGCTCCCAGACGCCGCACAGGTCGGGCAGGACCTTCTTGCCGCGCGACCCGGAGACCGCGGCCATGTAGGCGAGGAGCGTCGTCACGTGCTCGACGTCGTCGACGGCGAATCGGAGCGCTTGGTTTCGCTCGAGGAAGCGATCGAGGATCTCCGCTCGAACCATTCCGATCCGGGCGCCGGTGCCGCGCGCTGCCAGTTCGCCGTGGAGGTCATGCTCGGTCAGCGCCGGCTTGAGCGCATCGAGCATCTCGCCGAGCATCTCAGAGCCCCTGTCGGCCACGGCGCGGTGTTCGGGGTCGAGATGGCCGGCGATGCGGCGGAGGCGAGTGCGCGCTTCCTCGGCGGTGAGCATCAGCTCGCGGTAGCCACGATTTTCGGCTGGGTGGAGCGCCATGAGCGAAGTGTTTACTAGATCCGCGTTCCGGATGGGGACTCGGCTCTCGGGATCCGGCGCCAGATGAAGCTGTTCGGGCCGCTCACCGAACGAGGTCCCAGCCAGGCGCAAGGCTTACCGCCCCTGACCGAACTGATCGCGATCTAGCCGCCACGGAGACGGCTCTTCGGTGGCCTTAGGAATGCAATAGCCCCCGTAGCTCAGTGGAAGAGCGGCAGGTTTTTACCCTGCGCGTCGCAAGTTCGATCCTTGCCGGGGGCACTGTTTTTCACCAGCCAATCGCCTCGGGCGCGAATGGAGGGCCCCATCTCTGGGCTCTCGCCGCCCTAGTCGATCGAGCTGATGTGGTCGGCGATCGTGACGCAGCCTTCGCGCTCCCCAGGTATGGCGGGGCCCCTGGCGTCCTCGATTACCCAGCACCCCAGCCCGTCGACCTTCACCGAGTACTTCGTCGGACCGGCCTCACTCTGATCGTCCGGGAACGGGTCAGCCGCGATCGTGCACGTCCACGTCTCGCCGCCCCCCTCGGTGCACGGCTCGGCGCCGAGCTCGTTGACCGGCGCGTCAGTCGACGCCGCGAGGCTCTCGCCGTCGACGCCGAGGATCGGAGTGGGCCGGAGCGCGAATCCCGCGATCAGCGCGAGCGGCACCACGAAGAACAGCACTCGCCAGATGGTGTGTGACATCCGGTCAGTGCCTGAAGTGCCGTCGGCGCGTCATGACCATCGAGACTCCCGCTTCGTCGCAAGCCGCGACCACTTCGGAGTCGCGCTTCGAGCCGCCCGGCTGAATAAATGCCGTTGAGCCCGCGTCGATGGCGATCTGCGGACCGTCGGCGAAAGGGAAGAACGCGTCCGATGCAACGACGGAGCCGGCGAGATCCGCCTCGGCCTGGTCGCCGCGCGCCTCGCGCGCCTTGTCGATCGCGATCCGCACCGAGTCCACCCGGCTCATCTGGCCGGCGCCGATCCCGAGCGTCGCGCCGTCTTTCGCGATCACGATTGCGTTCGAGCGCACGTGCTTGCACACCCGCCAAGCGAAATCCAGGTCCCGCCACGCGTCCTCGTCCGGCTGGGCGGCGCTCGCCACCTCCATCGAGTCGCGACCTTCCGTGATCAGGTCCGGCGTCTGCACCAGGAGGCCGCCGCGCACCCTCTTCAGATCACGCTCGCGCGGCTCCGGCCCCCCGTCCTCCGTGTTGTGGAGGATCCGGATCGCCTCTTTCTGCGTCAGGACCTCGAGCGCATCTTCGTCGAATCCAGGGGCGATCAATACCTCGACGAACATCGTGTGAAGCCTTTCGGCGAGCGCGCGCTCTACAGGCCGGTTGAGCGCGATCACGCCGCCGAACGCCGAGAGCGGGTCGCACGCGAGCGCCTGCTCATACGCATCGCCGATCCCGTCCCCGATAGCCGCGCCACACGGATTGTTGTGCTTCACGATCACCGCCGCCGGCTCTGAGAACTCCGCGAGCAGCTTCGTCGCCGCATCCAGATCGAGCACGTTGTTGAACGAAAGCGAGCGCCCATGAAGCTTTGCCATCCGTGCCAGGACGTGCGAGCGCGCGCCCGACTCCACATATAAGGCGGCCTTCTGGTGCGGGTTCTCGCCGTAGGTGAGGTCGAGGAACTTCTCATAAGAGAACACCCAGTGCTGAGGAAACGCCTCGTAGCGCATGCCGAACCAGCGGGAGATCGCGGCGTCGTAGCGCGCGATGTCCGCCCACGCCTCATTGGCAAGCCAATGCCGCGTCTCTTCGGAGATCGTTCCGTTCGACCCCTCGAGTTCGGCCAGGACCGCGTCATAGCTCTCAGGGCGAACGATCACGGCAACCGAATGGTGGTTCTTGGCCGCCGCGCGGATCATCGTCGGCCCGCCGATGTCGATGTTCTCCACCGCCTCTGCCTCCGTCACGTCGGGCCGCGCCACGGTCTGCGAGAACGGGTAGAGGTTCACGCAGACGAGGTCGATCGGCTCGATCTGCTCCCTTTCGAGCGTCGCCATGTGCTCGGGGTCGTCGCGCTTGGCGAGCAATGCCGCGTGGAGGCGCGGATGAAGCGTCTTCACCCGCCCGCCCAGAATTTCCTCTTGGTCCGTGAACACAGATACGTCTGTCACGGCGAGCCCTGCTTCGCGGATTGCACTTGCCGTTCCTCCTGTCGAGAGCAAGTCGATGCCCATCTCGCTCAACCCCCGCGCGAAGTCCACGACCCCCGTCTTGTCGGATACCGAGATCAACGCTCTGCGCACCCGCACCGGTTCGCCCTCCGGCGCCGAACCCCCTTCCGTCGCCTCGATGTCCACCACCCGCTCGCTCACGGGACCCACACTAATCGACGCCCTCGAAGCGCTGCATATCCGACTAAACCGTACGGGCTTGCGTGCCTTGCGAGGGAGTGGTACTTTCGTCCGCGAACCCTAGATTCGAGAGTTGACCGAGACGAGGAGCTTGGCCGAGGATCGAAGAGAGAAGGTTCGTACGCGGTGTGTCTGGCCATCCCCGGTCAAGTACTTGAAGTCGTCGACGAGGCAAATCGCCTCGCAAAGGTCGACATCGCGGGTGTACGCCGGAACGTAAACATCGGTCTTCTCGACGACGACCCCTCGGGCGGGATTGAAGTCGGCGATTGGGTACTCATACACGTCGGCTTCGCCCTCTCCAAGGTCGACGAAGAGGAAGCGATCGCTACGCGCAAGATGCTCGAAGGAATGGGCGAGGACTATGAGCAGGAGCTCGAGGAGCTAAGGGCAAGCGTGATCGAGTGACTCTCGCCCCACAGCCTGGGGGGGAGTACGTCGGTCAGGCCGACGTTTGCGGTATCGAAGAGGAAGGCTGTATCACCTGCGGCGACGTGGCGCTGCCGCTGCGAGTCCAGAGCGTCGACCACGACCGGATGCTCGCTCTGTGCACCCGCGACGACGGCAAGAGCGAGACCGTGGAGATCGCCCTCGTGGGCGACGTGACGGAGGGCGACGAGCTTCTCGTTCACGCCGGTACGGCAATTGCCCGTCTCGATACGGTTTCTGGGGCATCCGCGTGAAGTTCGTCGACGAGTTCCGCGATCCCGAGCTCGGCCGCGTCCTCGCGGGCGAGATCCTGAACGAGGTCGACCCGAATCGCCATTACAAGCTGATGGAGGTCTGCGGCGGCCACACCCACTCGATCTACAAGTACGGGATCGACGACCTTCTGCCGCCGAACGTCGAGTTGGTCCACGGCCCCGGATGTCCCGTCTGCGTCATGCCCATGGGGCGAATCGACGACGGCATCGCCATCGCCTCCGAGAACCCCGAGGTGATCCTCACCTGCTTCGGCGACATGATGCGAATCCCCGGCTCGACCCAGACCTTCCTCGAGGCCAAGGCCCAGGGCGCCGACATCCGCATGGTCTATTCGCCTCTCGACGCGCTGCGGATCGCGAAGTCCAACCCCGATCGCACCGTCGTCTTCTTCGCGATCGGGTTCGAGACCACCGCTCCCTCGACCGCGCTCACGCTCAAGCGCGCCAAGGCGGAAGGCGTCCCCAACTTTCTCTGTATCTCAAACCACGTCACGATCGTTCCGCCGCTCCGCGCGCTCCTCGATTCGCCCGACCTCCGCCTCGACGGCTTTATCGGCCCGGGGCACGTCTCGACCGTCGTCGGCGTCCGTCCCTTCGAGTTCATCCCCGCCGAGTATGGGAAGCCACTCGTCACCGCCGGCTTCGAGCCGCTCGACGTGCTCCAAGCGATCCGAATGATCCTGACCCAGCTCCGCACGGGTGAGTGCAAGGTCGAAAACCAGTACAAGCGCGTGGTGCCCTATGAGGGCAACCCCGCGGCGCTCAAGGTCATGGCCGAGGTCTTCGAGCTCCGGCCGCATTTCGAGTGGCGTGGCCTCGGCTTCATCTCCCAGTCCGCCCTCAAGCTCTCCGAGGCCTATGCCGACCTCGACGCAGAGCTTCGCTACACCGTTCCTGGTGTCCGCGTAGCCGACCCGAAGGCCTGCCAGTGCGGCGAGGTCCTCAAAGGCGTGATCAAGCCGTGGGAATGCAAGGTCTTCGGCACGGCATGCACCCCTGAGCACGCGATCGGCACCTGCATGGTCTCGCCGGAAGGGGCTTGCGCCGCCTACTACAACTACGGCCGCTACGCGCGTGAGAGGGAGCCGGTGATGTCATGAGTGAGCGACGAACGTCGCGAAACAGGCATGTGCCGGT
>JALZIJ010000073.1 GCA_030860375.1 Actinomycetota bacterium
TCGTCACGGTGATCGAGGGGGAGATGCCGCCGATGGCTTTCGACGAGCTGGATCTGGCACTGCCGGACGGTGTCGAGCTCGAGGTTCACCGAGGCGGCCAACCGAGTTGGTACTGGCTGATTGCGGCACAATGACACTCCCCGTCCTCTGGCACATCGGCGTCTCGCATTACTCCGAAAAGGTGCGTTGGGCGCTCGACTGGAAGGGCGTCGAGCATGAGCGGCGCGAACCGCCTCCCCCCGTCCACATGGGCCTTGCGCTGTGGTGGAGTCGGGGCGAGACGAAGACCTTCCCGGTGCTTGAGCTGGGCGGCGAGCGCATTCTCGACTCGACCGCGATCATCGGTGCGCTTGAGGCCCGCTGGCCGGAGCCGCCGCTCTATCCCCAGCACCCGATCGAGCGCCGCCAGGCACTCGACCTCGAAGACTTCTTCGACGAGGGCCTCGGGCCGGCGGTCCGGCTATTCGGCTGGCACCACTTGCGCCAGGACGCAGACCTGATGCAGAGGATGACCGAGAAGAACCTTCCGGGTCCGGTCCGCAACTTCGGCCCGGCGCGGGTCGGGATCAGCGCGTTCGCGTCGACTTTCGCGAATGTTCGCTTCAAGGTTTCCGAGCCGGCGGCAGAGGCTGAGGCTCGCCGGGTAATTCTCGAAGGGGTCGATCGCATCGAACGCGAGCTCGACGGTGGAGAGCACCTCGTGGGCGATTCGTTCTCGGTTGCCGACCTGACCGCTGCCGCCCTGCTCTATCCCCTGGTCCTCCCGCCCGGGGCGCCGCGGGCGATCGACGGTGTCCCGGCCACAGCTCAGGACTTCGCGGACGAGCTCCGTGCGCGGCCCTTCTATGGATGGGTCGAGCGCACGTTTGCGAACTATCGAAAGTCCGTGCGCGAACCCGCGCCGGTCTGAGTAGCTACCAGCCTTCTGAGCCCGGCTCGCCTTTGAACGGGCCTTCGATGTCGTCCGTGATCCAGCCCGCATAGAACTTTCCGGGCTGCGGGCGCACGCGCTCGTCTCCGAGGTAGGCGCCGTCTACGCGACCGGGGTAGAACGAAACGTAGTCGCGGAGCTGGGCGTAGGTCTCGTTCGGCTCGGGGTAGTAAAAAGCTGCGGACTCAGAGACCTTGTCGCCGACGACGAGATCGAAGTAGTGGGAAAGGCCTTTCCATTCGCAAACCGAATGCTTGCCCTTGCGAGAGCGCAGGAGGTCCATGCGGAGGTCTGCCCTTGGGAGGTAGATCACCGGCGGGCTCGACGTCTCCAAGACGCGCACGGCGCTCTCAGACTCAGCGATGGATTCGCCGCAGAACTCGATGCGGACGGCCCGCTCGCACGGCTCGACCGTTGGAGGCCGCGGATAGTCCCAGACCGACTCAGTCATCTCGTGCCATCGGCTGCCGAGCGTAGCCTGAGATGCGTGTCCGTCCAACCGAGCGCCCCACCAGGAATCAACTTTGAGCCGCCGCGGGCGATCGGCTCGGGAGAGTCGCAGGACCGCGGAGCCTTAGGTGCAGTGCCACTTCGCTTTCGGCCGAGGCCCTCGAGGCTTGCAGCGCCCGTTCGCAGCCTGAAGGGCGCGGGCCCCAAGCTCTCGGCGCTGGCGGCGCGGATCGGTCTCGAGAACGCCGGCGACCTTCTCTGGCACCTGCCGCACGGCTATCGCGATCGCTCGAACGTCCTTCGAATCGGCGAGCTCCGGCTGGGCGAAGAGGCGACGGTCCTGGTCGAAGTGCGAAAGGCTCGCGTGCGACCTACCCGCAACCGGAGGCTTCGGATCGTCGAGGCGGACGTCGCCGACGCCACCGGCGGTACGAAGGCGATCTGGTTCAACCAGGCCTGGCTCGTCGAGCGCCTGCGTCCCGGCACGCGCCTCCTGCTTTCCGGAAAGCTCGACCGTTCAGCCTTCAAGGTTTCCGCTCACGAGATCATCGGCGCCGACGGCCTGCGTGAGCGAGGAATCCACACAGTCGGCCTCGTGCCGGTTCACTCGGTGACCGACGGCCTGAGCGCCGACCGTGTCCGCGAGTGGGTCTGGAGCTGTGCGTCGCTCGCTCGAGAGGCGATCGAGCCGATCCCGGCCGAGCTTCGCGCGCGGCACAGCTTGCCGGGAACGGCCGACGCTCTCGCCGCCGTCCACTTCCCGGATTCGCCGGACGCTGCAGAGGAAGCCCGTCGCAGGCTCGCTTTCGAAGAGCTCTTCCTCCACCAGGTCGCGCTATCGGCCAGGCGCAAGGGCAGGGAGGAAAAACGACCCGGCGTGCCACTGGAACCGCCAGGCGAGCTGACTCGACGCTGGCTCTCCTCGCTTCCGTTCGAGCCGACGGCCGGACAGCGCCAAGCGTTCGCGGAGATCGACTCAGATCTCGCCTCGCGCCGCCCGATGCAGCGGCTCCTCATGGGTGAAGTAGGGAGTGGAAAGACGGTCGTTGCCGTCTTCGCGATGCTTCGCGCAGTCGAGTCCGGCCAGCAGGCCGTGCTCATGGCGCCTACCGAGACGCTCGCCGAACAGCACGCGAACACCCTCAATGGCCTTCTCGCCTCGACGACGATCCCGTTCACTCTGCTCACCGGCTCGACCAAAGCGGCGGGGCGGCGCAACGCGCTCGACCGGCTGGAAACCGGCGAGTTGAGCCTCATCGTCGGCACTCATGCCCTGATCGAGCCAGACGTCCGCTTTGCGCGCCTCGCACTATGTGTCGTGGACGAGCAGCACCGCTTCGGAGTACGCCAGCGCGCGACGCTCGACGCGAAGGGCCCTGAGCTCGCCGACGGTACGCGTGCCGCGCCGCACGTCCTCCACATGACCGCGACCCCGATCCCGCGCACGCTGTCGCTCACCGCTTACGGCGATCTCGACGCCACCACGCTCCGCGAGCTTCCCGCCGGCCGCCGGCCGGTGAAGACATGGGCGGTGGGGGAGGAAAAGCGCGAGGGCGCCTACGAGTTCGTCCGCGAGCGCCTGCGCGAAGGGCGCCAGGCGTTCTTCGTCTGCCCGCTGGTCGACGGCTCGGAGAAGCTCGAGGCGAAAGCCGCCTCCGAAGAAGCGGAGCGTCTCGCCAAGGGCGAGATGCGCGACTTCCGTGTCGCCCTCCTCCATGGCCAGATGCACTCGCGAGACAAGGCGGCCGCGATGGAGAGCTTCGCCTCGGGCGAGGCCGACGTTCTCGTTGCGACCAGCGTGATCGAGGTCGGGATCGACGTCCCGAACGCGACCGTGATGGTGGTCGAGGGCGCCGAGCGATACGGGCTCTCGCAGCTCCACCAGCTTCGCGGCAGAGTGGGTCGCGGCGAGCACGAGTCGTACTGCATCCTTTTCGGCGATCCTGCATCGGATACCGCGCGACGGCGCCTGGACGCCATCGCTTCGGAGCGCGACGGCTTCAAGCTCGCCGAGGTGGACCTCTCGCTTCGCGGAGAAGGGGAGATCCTCGGCACGCTGCAAAGCGGCCTGCCGCGCTTCCGGGCAGCACAGCTACCCGAAGACGCGCCGCTTCTGATCGAGGCTCGCCGCGAGGTCGTCGCGCTGGGAAAGCACTTCCCCTCGCTCGACGACCCGGCACTCGGGCCGCTGCTGGATGCCGCGCGGCTCCGGTTCGGTGACGAGCGCACCGAGGGGATCTCGGCGTGAGAGTCGTTGCCGGAAAGCTGGGTGGCCGCCGGCTGGTGGCGCCCCCCGGGACCGACGTGCGGCCGACCTCAGATCGTGCTCGCGAGGCGCTCTTCTCGATCCTCGGCGACGTGGCGGGCATGGACGTCTGCGATCTTTTCTGCGGCACCGGTGCGCTCGGCATCGAGGCGCTCTCGCGAGGCGCGGAATGCGCGGTGTTCGTCGACACGGACGTTTCCCCCGTAGAGGCCAACGTCAACGCCCTCGAGCTCGACGAGCGGGCGACAATCGTTCGTCGCGACTCGGCTGCCTATCTGGGCTCCACGGACGAGATGTTCGGCCTCGTGCTCTGCGATCCGCCATATACACTCGCCGCGCGCTTGGCTTCGGACCTCGAAAAGCTCGTCCCTTCTCGCCTGCGCGAAGGCGGACGTCTGGTCGTCGAGAGCTCGTCGCAATCCCCAATCGACCTTGATCTCAGGCTCGACGCCGACCGCACGTACGGCACGGCCTCCATTCGAATCTGGAGTGTGAGGTGAACTCCGAGGGGATAGAGAGGGTGGCGGTGTGCCCGGGCAGCTACGACCCGGTCACGAACGGCCATCTCGACATCATCGGTCGCGCATCCCGGGTCTTCGATCGGGTGGTCGTCGGCGTCGTCGGCCAGTCGATCCGAAAGGCGGAGAGCCTGTTCACGCCCGAAGAGCGACAAGGTTTCCTCGAGCGCGCGATCACCGAAGCGGGCCTCAAGAACGTGGAGGTACAGATCTTCTCCAACCTCCTCGTCGAGTTCGTGCGCGAGTGCGGCGGGACCGCGATTGTCAAGGGCCTGCGGGCGATCTCGGATTTCGAGTACGAGTTCGAGATGAACCAGCTCAACCGCAAGGCGGCGCCGGATATCGAGTCCGTCTACATCTTCGCCTCTGCCGAGTACAGCTTCATCCGCTCGACCGGTGTGAGGGAGCTGGCGACGTTCGGCGGCGACATCACAGGCCTGGTTCCCGATGAGGTCGCGACTGCGCTTTCTGAGCGAGTCAAGCGCGCGTGACAATGGGCAGGAGCTTGCAACCTTGTGCAGAAAGTAGGCCCGTCACTCCCGTGACGAGCCGTCCCACGTAAGCTTCCGCCTGCAAATGGACGTCCTTGTACTAATTGACAAGCTCGACGACCTGATCCACAACGCGCGGCCGGTGCCGCTCACGGATCAGGTTCGTGTCGACCGCGAGGAGATCTACGACCTCCTCGACCAGATGCGTGCCACGATCCCGGAAGAGATCAAGCAGGCGCGCTGGATCGTCAAGGAGCGCCAAGAGATGCTGGCCGAGGCCAAGCGCGAGGCCGAGCGCGTCGTCAAAGAAGCGCGCGATCAGCAGTCGCGCCTGATCTCCGACGAGGAGGTCTACAAGCAGGCCGAGCGCGCCGCCGAGGAGATCATCGAGGACGCCCGCGAAACCGAGCGCCAGATTCGCCTCGGCGCCGAGGACTACGCCGACGAGATCCTCTCGACCCTCGAGGTCAACCTTCAGAAGTTCCTCGCCGCCGTGCAGCGCGGCCGCGACCGCCTGGCCGGCCGCGACGACGAGCCCCTCGAGTAGGGCCCCTCAGTAGGTCGCGCGGATCACGGCCAGGTCGTCGGCTTCCCACGCAACCTCGCCGCCGCACCACCCCGCCTGGTCGTCCGCTGGGGACGGCATGTCGAAGCCGGCCTCGATTGGCGTGACCCGTTGCTCGGGGGGAACTTCGACCACGTCGCCGATCACCAGCGCCCGCGACTGTCCGCGAACTTGCCTGAAAAGCTCCTGCTTGCCCGCGTGGTCGAGGTGGTGAATCGAGAGGACCGCGATCACGAGGTCCCATGGCCCGTCGGGCAGAGGATCCTCGATGCGCCCGAGACGCAGGTCCTCCCAGCCGAGCTCACGCGCCTTGAAGACCATCTCCGGGCTCGAGTCGAGTCCCGTGATGCGCACGTCCGGGTAGCGGTCAAGCAGGCGGCGGGTGGTCTCGGCAGTGCCGAAGCCCAGCTCGAGCACTCGTTCCGGCTCGAAGGGGATCGCGTCGATGGCGGCGTCTTGTAGCTCGTCGTAGCGGGGTACCTCTCTGCGGATGAGGTCGAGGTAGGTCTCGGGGTCCCAGTGGAATTGAGCGTTCATGGGCTTGGTTAGATTCGCTTGCCGAACTGCCAGCGCCATTCAACAGGAACCGCCGACACATGCTTCCTTCGGGCAAGCCCCTCATAAGTTGATACCGACCGACACATGCATCTTTCGGGGCAAGCCCCTCATAACTCACTTGATCTGACCACGCTGGCGCTCAAGCCGGGGGAGGGTCGCCGCCTCGACCTCGAACTGGTGCCGGAGGCGCTCGAGCTGGGCGGCGAGAGGTATGAGTTCGGTCCGGAGCCATCGCCCGGGCGCCTCGACGTATCGCGGACCGCATCCGGTTACGCGATGCGCCTCGAGCTGAGCGCGAAGCTCCACGGACTCTGCATGCGCTGCCTCACCCACGCCGAGTTCCGGATCGACGTCGAATCGCGCGAGTTCGATCAGCCAGGCTCGGGCGACGAGGAGCTGGCGAGCCCCTACGTCACGCTCGACGAGCTCGACATCGGCGCTTGGGCCCACGACGCGATCGCGCTGGCACTCCCACAGACGCTCCTCTGCCGGCCGGATTGCGCCGGCCTCTGCCCGGAGTGCGGCGTGTCGCTCAACGATGTCGATCCCGCCGCGCACGTCCACGAGCGCGAGCCAGACCCGCGCTGGGCCAAGCTACGCGAGCTGAGTGACTAGCCAGAGACCCAAACGTCCAACCGCCGCCCTATAGGGGGTAATTTGGACGTTTGGTTGCCGATGGCTGCCCAGCTACCATCCTCGGCCCGATGGCAGTCCCCAAGAAACGCACTTCCAGCGCCCGCCGCGACAAGCGGCGCGCGACGCATACCGCGGCCAAGCCGCGCACGAACCGGTGCCCGCGCTGTCACAGCCCGCGCCTTCCGCATCGCGTCTGTCCCACATGCGGGACTTACGCCGGACGCGAAGTGATTCGCCCCGACGTTGGCGACGAGCTCGGCGGACCCGACGAGCAGGTTTAGTCCCTCCGTGCCCCCCGGCGCGGCCCAGGCAGCCACGAAAAAGTTCACGGTCGCGCTCGACGGGCGCGGTGCCGAGAAGGGCGCAGAGGTGCTCCTCGAGGGTGCCTCACGCGCCATGAAGGACGGGATCGCCGTGCGGGCCTTCGGCGATTCGAGGGAGTTGGCGCCGCTCGGTGAAGCGGGTGCCGAGGTGATCGCTGCTCCCGGCGAGATCACGAACGACGACGACCCGGTCGCCGCTGTGCGCTCGCGCGAGAACGCGTCAGTCGTGATGGCGGCCGCCGACGTGGCCGAGGGCCGCTCCGACGCTCTGGTAAGCGCGGGTCCGACCGGCGCGACCATGGCTGCGGCGCTCTTTGCCCTCAGGCGTCTGAGCGGTGTGCGGCGACCCGCGCTCGCCGTTCAACTCGTCGTGCCGGGACGTGAGGGCCCGCCGACGCTCCTCTTGGACGTGGGTGCCAACTCCGAGGCCCGCTCGAAGGACCTCGTTCAGTCGGCGGTCATGGGCTCCGCGTTCTCCCAGGCGGTCCTCGGCGTGGCACGGCCACGCGTCGCCCTACTCTCGGTCGGCGAGGAGGCGAAAAAGGGCACGCCCGAGGTCGTCGAGGCGCATGCCGAGCTGGTCGGGCTCGGAGGCATCGATTTCGTCGGCAATGTCGAGGGCCGGGATCTCCTCACGGGGAAGGCAGACGTGATCGCAACCGACGGATTCACAGGCAACGTCGCTCTGAAGACGCTCGAGGGCACCGCGAAGATCGTCGGCGCGGCGGTTGGTTCGGCCGCGCGCTCGAATCCGATCTCAGCGGTAGGCGGGTTACTTCTTCGCCCGGCGCTTGGCGGCCTTCGCCGCGAGATGGACCCGGACACCACCGGCGGCGCGATCCTCCTCGGCGTTCGAGGGGTAGCTGTGGTCGGGCATGGCTCGTCGGGTCCCGAAGGCATCGCCAATGCCATTCGCCTCGCGGCCCGCGCTGTTTCCGAGTGTGTGGTCGAGCGGACGGGCGAGCTTCTCGCATCTGCGGGCGCAACCAGGGCCGCCCTCAAGTGATAGGAACCTGAGTCAATGAGTATCGATCGCGACATCGTCTTGGAGAAGATCCGTTCTCACCTTGCCGAAGAGCTGGGCGTGGACGGCGGTGCGATCACCGACGAGACCCACTTTCGCGACGACCTCGAGGCCGACTCGCTCGATCTCTACGAGCTGGTGATGGAGCTCGAGGACACATACGGCGTGAAGATGTCCGAGCAGGAGGCCGAGGCCATCGTCACCGTCGGCCAGGCCGTCGACTTCGTCGCCGCAAGGGCCGAAGACTCGGGCTGATGGCTGACAGTGTCCGCGCCGTGAGTCGCGGGGGGATCGAAGGTCGCGCAAGGGCGGCCCCGGGGCCGGCTGCCTTGCGGGCGCTGATCGACTCTCTGCCCCCCGAGGCGCGGGAAGTCGCACTCACCCACTCCTCGTGGGTCGAGCACCGGGCCGACTCCTACGGGCGCCTCGCTTTTCTCGGCGACTCCGTCCTGGGCCTCGCCATCGCCGAGCACCTCTTCGTGCGTCACCCGCGCTCGGACATCGGTCGCCTGACGAAGGTGCACGGCCAAGCTGTGAGCGGGCGCGCTTGCGCCGAGATCGCCATCGAGCTGGGCATACCCGACCTGATGGCCGAGGTGCAGCCACCGGTGGTCGACGGCGGCATAGACATTGCGGCCCTCCTTGCCTCGGAAAGAGCGATGGCGTCGGTTTGCGAGTCCGTGATCGGAGCGTGCTACCTACATCACGGCTTCGAGGAGACGGTGAGCGCCGTGGTTGCCGCCTTCTCAGAACAAGTGGGCCTTGCGACGGAAACCACCCTCGACTTCAAGTCGGCACTTCAAGAGCGTGCCGCGCAAGTGGGGGAGAGGGTCCGCTATGAGGTCGTGGGCGAGGAGGGGCCCGACCACGATCGCAACTTCGAGGTCGTCGCAAGCGTCGAAGGCAAGGTGATCGGCACGGGTAGCGGCCGTTCGAAGAAAGCGGCCGAGCAGGCCGCGGCGGCCGAGGCGTTGGAAGGGCTCGAGGGCTGACGGGGCGGGAGTCCGGACGCCCATCCTCGGGGTACGGGCT
>JALZIJ010000088.1 GCA_030860375.1 Actinomycetota bacterium
CTCAAGCTGACCAACTTCGCCCACGGTGACCTCCTCACGTTCGGCGCCTACATGGCCTACGTCGTGAGCGTGTCGTGGGAGGGCTCGTTTCTGCTCGGCGCCCTCGCCGCGATCGTCATGACCGCCGGCCTGGGGGTCTTGTTCGAGCTCACCATGTGGGGTCCGATGCGTGCGAAAGGCGCGGGCTTCCTCCAGCTCGTCCTGATGTCGATCGGCCTCGCCTTCGTCATCCGCTCCACGATTCAGTTCGTGGCCGGCGGCGACCCCGTCTTCCTCGACGACGTGGATCGCACGACCTCCTCCGCACGGCTCGACTTCATCGGGATCGACCTGCGTCTTCGCGATGTGCTGTGGCTCTCGCTCGCTGTCGGGATCCCGGTTCTGCTGGCGGTTGGCGCCCTCCTCCAGTACACGCTTCTCGGCAAGAAGATGCGGGCGCTCTCGGACTCCCTTGACCTTGCCGAGACGACGGGCATCAACACCGAGCGGATCGTCCTTATCACCTGGGTCTTCGCGGGCGGTCTCGCGGGATTGGCTGGAGTCCTGCTCGGGACGGTGAGCCAGGTGAAACCCGAGGTCGGGTTCGAGCTCCTCCTCCCTATCTTCGCCGCAGTCGTCCTGGGCGGGATCGGCAATCCGTTCGGCGCGCTCGCGGCCGGGCTGACATTGGGAGTCCTCATCGAGTGGTCGACGATCCCCATCCCTGCCAACTGGAAGTTCGGAGTCGGGTTCGTCATCCTGATCCTGGCCCTAATTATCCGCCCGCAGGGCGTGTTCGGTAAGGCGAGGGCAGTCTGATGATCGAGGTTGCCCTGCCGTTCGCCGTGAACTGGGACGCGATCCTGAGCGTCGACTTCCTGATCCAGATCATGGCGATCTCGGGGATCTACGCGGTCCTCGCGATGGGGCTTCAGGTGAACGTCGGCTACACCGGCATCGACAACTTCGGCCAGGCCGGGTTCGCCGCCATGGGCGCCTACGTCATGGCCGTGCTCGTGACCGGAGGCCCCGACGGCGACGGGCTCCTGAGCTTCTGGCTCGCCTTCCCGATCGCAATCCTTGTGACGATGGCCTTCGGGGTGCTTGTCGGCACCGTCTCGCTCCGTCTGCGCGCCGATTACTTCGCGATCGCGACAATTGCCGCCGCCGAAGCCGTGCGCATCTTCGCCCAGAACGCGGACTCCATCACCGGCGGCAACCAGCCGCTGTTCGGCTTCGACGATTCGTTCGAGGGCATCACGAACGGCATCGAGGATTTCTTTGAGTCGGCTTTCGGCTGGGACACACCGCTCTACTTCGGCTTCGTCGTGGTGATCTGGATCACGCTGGTCATCTCGGCAGTCGTCCTCAGCCGGATGCAGCGCACTCCATGGGGCCGGGTGTTGCGTGCCGTGCGAGAGGACGAGGAGGCGGCCCGCGCGCTAGGCAAGAACGCGTTCTCTTACAAGCTTCAGTCGCTCGCCGTCGGATCGTTTTTCGGTGCGCTCGGCGGCGGCTTTCTCGCCATGTACTTCGGCGTCATCAACCCGAACAACTTCGAGCCGGCGATCACGTTCCTCGCCTATGGCGTCCTGATTCTCGGCGGCCTGGCGAGCTATTGGGGTGTCCTGATGGGCGCGTTCGTCCTCTACGCGCTGATCGAGTCGACGCGCTACCTGGATATCGGCTTGAGCGAAGCCCAGGAGGCGTCGCTCCGGTTCATGGTCGTCGGCCTCGTCCTGATTCTGCTGATGGCGTTCCGCCCGCAGGGTCTCTTCGGCAAGCGCGAGGAGATGGTGATCGGTGACTGAGGCAGCTCCGGCCGCGCCCCCTGCGTCCCCGCGCCCCAACGGCAATGGCGCGATCCTCGAGGTAAACGGCGTCGTCCAGACCTTCGGCGGCATCCGCGCCGTCAACGGCGCGACCTTCAACGTCGAGCGCGGATCGATCACCGCGCTCATCGGGCCGAACGGCGCCGGCAAGACGACCTGCTTCAACGTGTTGACGGGCTTCTACCGCGGCAACCGCGGCTCGGTCCGCTTCGACTCTGAAGAGGTCTTTCGCGAACCGGCCCACCGCATCGCGAGGCGCGGCATGGTCCGCACCTTTCAGATCACGAAGGCGCTCGCCCGCATGCCGGTGATCGACAACATGCTCCTCGCGGGCGCCGACCAGCCGGGCGAGAAGC
>JALZIJ010000120.1 GCA_030860375.1 Actinomycetota bacterium
GAGAAGCTCCTCGCCCTGAACCCGGGCGCTTTCGAAGCCCGCGGCGCCCATCCACGTCTTGAGCGTCGCCGGATCAAAGGCGTGGACGTCGACCTCGCTCTCAAGCGCGTGATCCTCTTCATGCCCACCGCACTCACGGCCGCCGTTGCCGTTCTGGGGGCGCGCTCGCACGAGCGCTCGCCACGCCGGCGCGCTCACATGGCCGAGGCGCTTTGGCATCGTGGCAAGGCGGTCGCCGTAGCGAGACGGTTCGCCGCAAAATACGATTGCGCCGCCGGGGCGGAGGACGCGGTTGAACTCCCGGAAAGCCCGCTCGAGGTCGGGTATGTGGTGAAGGACAGCGTGGCCGAGGACGAGGTCGAAGCTCTCGTCGGCGAAGGGGAGCCTCTCCGCGTTCGCCTGCCGGGTTTCGACTCGCTCGGACAGCCCCAGCCCCGCGGCGGTCGCGTTCAGGCTCGCCAGCATGCCCGAGGAGACGTCGGTTGCGACCAGGCGCCCGATCACGTTCTCCTGCATCAGGTTGAGCGAGAAGTAACCGGTTCCGCACCCGATCTCAAGCGCGTCGGCGAAGGGCCTCTCGGGCATCGAGCCAAGTGCTTTGACGAGCTTTTGGCCTGTCTGGTCGCGGCCGACCTCGCCGAAGTCGATGCCCCATTTCGCGTCGTAAGAGGAGGAAGCGGCGTCGTGATAGCGCTCGTTGACGTCCCGGATGTGCTCGGGCGTCGCCGTGGAGGAGGCCGGCATGGGCGGAAAGAGTACGAGGCCGACCTCCATACGATCCCACCCGCCGTGGCCTATGTGCAAGAGAATCAACCTGAAGGAGTCCCTCCGCTCGCCCTCACCGGGGAGCGGACCCTTCCCGATGTGCCCGAGGAGAACTACTGGTACCGCCGCCACCTCGTCGTCTACGAATGGATCGCCGCCCGCACACGCGGCCTGCGTGTGGCCGACCTCGCATGCGGGGAGGGCTACGGGTCGGCGGTGCTTGCGCGCACGGCCGCTCAGGTAACGGGCGTCGACGCCAACCCTGAGGCCCACGACCACGCAAGGCTTCGCTACACCGCGCCGAACCTGCGCTTCGAGCGCAGCCTCGTCGAGGACTACTCAGAGCCCTGCGATGCGATCGTCTTCCTCCAGACGATCGAGCACATCCACGATCCCGGAGCGCTCTTGGGCGCGATCGCCAAGGCGGTGCCGCTCGCTTTCGTCTCGACCCCCAACCGCCTGACGCTCGCGCCGGAGGGCGCTGAGAAGTCCGAGAACCCGTGGCACCTTCGTGAGTACACAGCGGCCGAGTACTCAGAGCTCTTGGAGCCGCACTTCTCAGGTGTGCGGGTGCTCGGACTCTTTCATGCCCGCAAGCTTCGGGCCCACCAGGTCGCTCTCGATCTCGGCTGGGATCGCGTCCACAAAGCGCTCGGCGCTACGAAGCCCTTCTACGACCGCTTTACGCCGGCGATTAAGGCTTCGGACTTCGTCCTTTACGACGAAGATGAGCGAGACCTCGACGGTGCGCTCGACTTCCTCGCGGTGCTGAGGGCGTGAGCGTGGAAGGATCCGGAGGGCCGAGCGGCATGCTCGCGCTCGTCCTTCATTCGCACATGCCCTACGTCGAGGGCTTCGGGACGTACCCGTTCGGCGAGGAATGGCTTTTCGACGCCATCCTTCGCTCCTACCTTCCCGTGCTCGAGGTGGCCGAGCGCCTGACGATGACGGTGACCCCCGTCCTTGCGGACCAGCTCGAGGCGCCCGGCCTCTCCGGGCGCCTCAGGACGTTCGGAGAGGAGTACCGCCTCGGGTCCTGCCTGATCGATGCTTCCGAGCAGGACGGCGACTTTCGGGGGCCCTGCCTTGCCGAGGCCGACCGCTACCGCCGCGGCCTTGCGCACCTTGAGAAGACAGGTGGGCCGCTGGGTGCCTTTCAGGAAGCCCGGCGCGACGGGCGGGTATCGCTGATGACCTCGAGCGCGACGCACGCCGTCCTCCCACTGCTTGCCACCGACGCGGGGCGAAACCTCCAGCTCGACGCGGGGCTCCGCTCGCACCGCAGGCGCTTCGGCGAGCCCGCCGGCCTCTGGTTACCCGAATGCGCATACGTACCGGGGCTGGAGGAGCTGGCGGCACGCCATGGCTTCTCCCACTTCTGCGTCGATCAGTCGGCTCATGAGGCGCCGGTCGCCGCACTTCGCCCCATCGCGACCGAGGCAGGGCCGGTCGCGTTCCCGATCGATTGGGAGGCGGTCTCGTGGCTCTGGTCGCTCGACGGCTATCCCTCGGACTCCGTCCACACGGACTTCCATCGTGAGTCGCTACGAGGGGCGAGGGTGTGGTCGATCGGCGGCGAGATCCGTGATCCCGAGGCGGGCGCCGAGCGGGCGCGCGAGCAAGCACGCGAGTTCTTGGCGGCGACGGCAGATCGCCTTGCGGCGCATCGCGAACGGACCGGCTCCGACGGCCTCTGCGTGTTTGCAATCGACACCGAGCTTCTTGGCCATTGGTGGTGGGAGGGCCCGGACTGGCTCGCGGAGCTCGTGCGGGCCGCCGATGCGCACGGCGTCGAGCTCGTCACGCTCGAGGACGCGATCGACAGGGTCAAGCCACAGGAGGGCCGCAAGCTCGCCCGCTCGAGTTGGGGCGAGCACAAGGATCTGTCGACCTGGGATTCACCCGAGGTCTCAGACCTCACCTGGGGCGCTCGCCGTCTCGAGCTCCGGCTACTTCGCGAGATCGCATCGGGTCGCCGGGGGCTCGTACGCGCCGAGCGCGCCGCCCGTGAGCTCATGGCACTCCAGGCGAGCGACTGGGCGTTTCTCGACAAACGCCGCCAAGCCGGCGACTACCCCTATGAACGGGTAACCGACCACGCTCGCGACATGCTGGACGCCATACACTCCTCGCCCGCTCCTGCGCCGAGCCTTCGCAACCTGGCGCCCGACCTCAGCCTGGCTTCGCTGACCGCCACATGACCCAAGACTTCGCCCGCGTCCTCATCCTCAGTTGGGAGTATCCGCCACTCATCGAGGGCGGGCTCGCGCGCCATGTGCGAAAGCTCTCCGAGGGGCTCGTCGACCTTGGCACCGAGGTTCACGTACTGACCCGAGGCGGTGAGGAGTCACCGGCTGACGAGGTGGTCGGCGGCGTCCACATCCACCGTGTCATCGAGCCGAAGCGCCCCACCGAGCTCGGTGAGTTCGTCGCCTGGGTCGAGCGGATGAACTCGGACATGCTCGCCGCCGGCGTCGAGCTGGGGGACCGCTTCGAGTTTGACCTCGTCCACGGCCATGACTGGCTCGTCGCGATGGCATGCGATCACCTCGCCCGGCGCTTCGACTGCCCTCTCGTTACGACGATCCACGCCACGGAGCATGGACGCCACCAAGGCTGGGTCGACAAGCATCCCCAGTCCTACATCCACGGCGTCGAGCGCTGGATCACCAATCGGGCCGACCGAGTGATCGCGTGCTCGTACTACATGCGCGAGCAGGTCGCAGACATCTTCGGAGTCGACGAGGAGCGGATTTCGGTGATCCCGAACGGCATCGACCCAGGTGATCTTCGCGTCGGCGCCGAGCCCGAGCTCGAGCGCCTGCGCGCCGAGTTCGCAAAGCCCGACCAGAAGCTCGTCCTCCTCATCGGCCGCCTCGTCTATGAGAAGGGTTTCCAGCTCGCGCTCGAGGCGATGCCGCGTGTGATCGCGGAGGCGCCGGGCACTCGCTTCCTCGTCGCCGGGTCCGGGACCCACGAACACGAGCTCCGAAAGCAGGCCGAAGACCTGAATTTGACCGATCACGGAACCTTCCTCGGGTGGATCGGCGACGACGTCCTCCACTCGCTTTACCGCATTGCCGACGTCTGCGTCGTACCCTCGATCTACGAGCCGTTCGGGCTCGTGGCGCTAGAGGCGATGGCGTCCGGATGCCCCTGCATCGTCGCCGACACCGGCGGCCTTCGTGAGGTCGTCCCCGACGACGCCGCGGGCCTTCGCTTTCGCTCGCGCGACCCCGAAGCGCTTGCAGACGTGGCCGTACGCGTGCTTTGCGACGAGGATCTCGGCCAACGCCTCGTGGCCGAGGGCCTCGACCACATCAGGAGCTTCGACTGGGCCGACGTGGCCTCGGATACCGCAGGGCTCTACGCAGAGCTGGCGGGCGTCGGCAAGCGCTAGGTGTCATCCCGCCTCGAGAGTTGGCTTATGCGGGTTCTATGCGACTAACTCAACTCTCGCCGAAGCCAGGCGGCTTTAACGTCCGCGGCCACTCGGGGTTCGGCTCGATCGGCGCGGGCCACTTGAGCTCGCGCGGAGCCTCGCGCATGCGGATGATGTGCGCGGGGATGCCGCCGACGACCGCGTTTGCCGGCACGTCTCGCGCCACCACGGCGCTGGTGCCGACGACCGAGTTGTCGCCGACCGTGACGCCGCGAAGGAAGGCGGCTCCGTAACCGACCCAGACGTTTGCGCCGATCACGACGTCGCGCTTGTAGATGCCCTGGACGCGGATGGGGCGCTCGACCTCGATCATGCCGTGGTCGAAGTCGATGAACATCGCCCGGTCGGCGACAACGCACTGCTCGCCGATCACGACGCGCTGGTAGGCGGAGATCGTGACCTCTTGTCCGATCACGGTCTTTGGCCCGATCTCGACCTCCCCCTCGTGGCAGCGGATCTTCGTGCCGTCTCCGATCCACACGAAGCGGCCGAACTTGACCGAGCCCCGTTTGGAAATCTCGAGCTCCAGGCCCTTGCCGAAGAAGACGGGTCCGTCGGTCTCCCAGCGCCAACCCGCGCGCGTGAAGCAGCGCCGCCACAGGTAGCGCCAGTAAAGCGCGGCGTAGCGGCGGTTGAGCATCCCGTTGCGCCGGGCAAAGCCCATAAATCTCATGAGCAGCTTTAGCTGCGAAACCAGCATGTGTCGGTGGTGAACTCCATGAGCAGCTTTAGCTGCGAAACCAGCAGGTGTCGGTGGTTGTCCTCATGCGGCGGGGACTGTAGCCGCGCATACACTCGCAGCCTCGATGGCCGAACCAACAGCAAAGGAGATGTCCCTCGCAAAGCGTCTTCTGGCGGGCGACAGGCGTGCGCTCGCCCGCGCGATCAGCCTCGTCGAGAACCGCGATCCTGCCGGCGACGAGCTGGTCGCAGAGCTCTTTCCGGAAACGGGACGCGCCCGCGTTGTCGGAATTACGGGGCCTCCGGGCGTCGGCAAGTCGACCCTGATCGGATCGATGACGAAGCTTCTTCGTGAGGGCGGCCGCACGGTCGGCGTGCTCTCGATCGACCCTTCGAGTCCTTTTACCCGCGGCGCCGTCCTCGGCGACCGGATCCGGCTCTCCGATCACTTTCTCGACGAGGGCGTCTTCATCCGCTCGATGGCGTCTCGCGGCGCGCTAGGCGGGCTTGCCGAGGCGGCACTCCAGGCCGCGCTACTCATGGATGCCGCGGGCAAGGATGACGTCCTCCTTGAGACTGTCGGCGTCGGGCAGGGCGAGATCGACGTCGTCGATCACGCCGACACGATCGTCCTTGCGCTCATGCCGGGCTCGGGCGACTCGATTCAGGCGCTCAAGGCCGGCGTGATGGAGATTCCGGACATCATCGTCGTCAACAAGGCCGACCATCCCCAGGCAGACACGATGATGCGCGAGGTGCGGGCCGTGCTCTCGCTGGGTCCGCAACGCTCTTGGCGCGTGCCGGTGGTCCGCACCGAGGCTTCAAACGGCAGTGGCGTGGCGAAGCTCATCGAAACGGTTTCGGCGCACCGGGCGCACATCGAGGAGGAAGGCACGCTGGCAGAGCGCCGCGCCCGAAACCTGCGGGCCGAGGTGCTCGGCATCGCTTCGGCACGCATGCGCCGCGAGCTCTCAGAACGGGCCGAGAAGGATCCCGAGTGGGCAAGCCTCCTCGAAAGCGTCGTCAGCCGCGAGACGGATCCGGCGACGGCGGCACGCAAGCTGCTAGAAAAGTCACTCGATGGCTGACGAGGAGCCCACAGACTGGAAGGGGCATCGCCTCGACGAGATGGGCGGCGCGTCCGTCGGCAAGGTCGAGGGCTCGTTCGTAGATGAGGTGACGGGCCGCCCCGAGTGGCTGCTGGCCCGGATGGGCCGCTTCGGCCACTACTGCCTCGTGCCGGCACGGGACGCCGTCGCAGCTAACGGCCGTGTCTGGGTTCCGTACTCGCGCGACCAGATCCGCCGCGCCCCGCGCGTCGAGCCGGGAAAGCCGCTCGATCGCGACTCCGAGAAGGCGATGCTCGACCACTACGGAGTCGGCTCACCCCTTACGGGACGAGGAGCCGAGCTCTCCGAGCGAAAGCCCGACTCGGAGACGGTCCGCCCCGCCGACTCATAGGTCGAGTGCTGAGCCCGCAGCGGCTTTTCGCGACGACGCCGTCGCAGCTCAGAGGCCCTCAGAGGCCGAGGCCGCGCGCGATCACCATCTGCTGGATCTCGTCGGTTCCCTCACCGATGGTGAGGATCTTCGCGTCGCGGTAAAAGCGGCAGACCGGGTACTCCTCGATGTAGCCGTAGCCGCCGTGAATCTGTACGGCTTCCTCGCTTGCCCTCACGGCAAGGCGGCCGGTGATCAGCTTGGCCTGCGCGGCAGTGAGCGTGAACGACTCGCCCGCGTCCTTTTGCAACGCCGCTCGATAGGTCAGTAGCCGGGCGGCCTCGAGCTGAGCTGAGATGTCGGCGATCTTGGCCTGGATCACCTGGAACTTCCCGATCGACTGCCCGAACGCCTTGCGCTCGTTTGCGTACGAGATGGCCTCGTCGAGTGCTCCTTGGGCCAGGCCGATCCCCATCGCCGAAACGCCGATCCGCCCACCGTCGAGGATGTGAAGGAACTGCTTGAAGCCGTCGCCCCGGCGCCCGAGGAGGTTCGATTCGGGCACGCGCGCCTCGTCGAAGGAGAGAGGACGCGTGTCGGAGGCGTTCCAGCCCATCTTCCGGTAGGGCTCGCCCACCTCGTAGCCGGGAGTTCCGTTCGGGACGATGATGTTCGAGATCTCACGATGGCCGTTCTCGGAGTCCGTTAAGGCGGTGATCGTCACGCAGGCCGAGATGTCAGTCCCCGCATTGGTGATGAACTGCTTCGCGCCGTCGATTACCCACTCGGAGTCCTCGAGCTTCGCGGTGGTGCGCGTTGCGCCCGCGTCGGAGCCCGCATCGGGCTCGGTGAGGCCGAAGGCGGCCAGCTTTCGCCCCGAGCAAAGCTCGGGCAACCACTCCTCCTTCTGCTCGGACGTGCCCCAGAGCGAGATCGGCATCGTTCCGAGAGAGATGTGAGAGGCGAGCGTGATCCCGACCGAGGAGTCGATGCGGGCAAGCTCTTCGACTGCCAGTGCGTAAGCAACGGTGTCGGCCCCGCCGCCGCCGTACTCCTCTGAGAACGGGATGCCCATGAGCCCGAGCTCGCCCATCTTCGAGATGAGCTCGTAGGGGAACGCCTTTGTGCGGTCGAGCTCTGAGGCGACGGGCTTGACCTCGTTTCGGGCGAAGTCGCGGACGGTGTCGCGGATGAGGCGTTGCTCGTCGGTCAGCGAGAAGTCCATGGGCGCCGGGAGTCTACGGCGGCACGGCCGTGGCCGGCGGTGTTCATAGGCTGGTTTCGATGGCCGCCCATTCGGCACCCGCGATCCGTCTCGGCCGCACCCTTCGTGGCGGCATTGCACCCTCGATCTACGCGCTGGTCGAGCGGGGAGTCCTCAAGCGCCCCGAGCAGGCAGGGGCCGTACAGGGGCGCGTCCAGCTTCGCTTTCGCGACGGCTATCCCCCAGTGGCAATCGTGTTTGGCACGGATGAGATCGAGGTCTTCGACGGCGAGGCCGAGCGCGCGAACCTGACCGTAACGGCCGGGCTCGCAGACGTGGTTCTCTTAACTACGGCGCCGCTTCGAATGGGCATGCCCAGCCCCACCAATGCTCGCGGCCGAGCCGTGCTTCAAAAGGTGGCCCGCGGCGAGGTCCGCCTGTCGGGCGATCTCGGCCTGGCGCGGGCGATGCTCACCCTGATGCGAATCGACGTGCCGGAGCCGCGCTTTGCAAAGCCGCCGGAGGCAAAGCCCTCCGCCGGTGCTGACGGGTGGATCGACGTCGTGACCTAGCCCGGCTCCCCTACGCCTGAGCGAGCTCCGTCGCGAGTGCGACCAGGAGGCGGACGCCGAACCCCGTCGGGCCCTTGCCCGCGTACTCGCGCTCCGAGTCCCAGGCGGTCCCGGCGATGTCCAGATGGACCCACGGTGTGCCGTCGACGAACTCCTCCAGGAACGAGCCCGCGTAGATCGTCCCCGCCTCGCGCTTGGACGCCGCGTTGGTCAGGTCGGCCACCATTCCCGTCGTCAGCTTCTTGTAGTCGGGATGGAGCGGAAGGCGCCAAGCAAGCTCGCCCGTCCGCTCAGCGGCTCCCACGACGGTGTCGGCGAAGTCGTCGTCGTTCGAGATCAGCGCGGAGTAGGTCGAGCCGAGCGCGATCAGCGCCGCGCCGGTCAGTGTCGCCAAATCGACGACCCGCGCGGCTCCCTGCTCGCGGACGCACCAGGTCAGCGCATCGGCCAGGATCAGGCGACCCTCGGCGTCCGTGTTGTTGATCTCGACCGTCTTCCCATTGAACTGCGTGATCACGTCGCCGGGTCGCATCGAGCGGCCCGAAGGCATGTTCTCGGTGGCCGGGACCACGGCTACGACGTCCAGCTCGATGCCAAGAGCCGCGATCGCGCCCATCGCCTCGATCACGGCGGCGCCTCCCGACATATCCATCTTCATCTCGTGCATGCCTGCCGACGGCTTGATCGAGATGCCGCCCGAGTCGAAGGTGACGGCTTTACCCACAAGCCCGAGGGCATCGCCCGAGCCATGGCCCGTGTGGCGGATCGTGATAAGGCGCGGCTCCTCATAGCTTCCTCGAGCCACGGCAGCAAGGCCGCCCATCTCAAGCGCGCTGATCTCCTCGCGCCCGAGTACCTCGACCTCGATGGTCTCGTGCGTGGCGGCGAGCTCTGAGGCACGCTCGGCAAGGGCGGTCGGTGTCAGGTGGTTCGCCGGGAGGCTCTGGAGGTCGCGAGCGCGGTTCTGCGCCTCGGCAGCGATCCGAGCGCTTGCCAGCGCAGGCTCCAGCGCTTCCGCGTCGGCGGCCGAGCCGAACACGAGTCGCTCGAGCTTCGGCGGCGGCGGGTCGTCGGGGTCGGCCGAGCGGAAGCGGTCGAACCGGTAGCTCCCGAGGACCACGCCTTGGGCCACCGCGGCAGCTGCCTCGCCGGGGGGGACGGCGGCGCCCGCAAGAGAATCCAAGTCGAAGCCAAGGCTCGTCGCGCGATGCCTCTGAGCTTCGGCTGCCAGGAGCGAACCGGTAACGCGAAGCCGTTCCGTCGAGAGATCCTCCGGCTTGCCGATCCCGGCGATGGCGAGGCGTGCGCCCGCTTTGGGATAGGCGACGGCGAGCTTCTTGAAGCCACCCTTTGCATCGCTTGCCCCTGGCGCCTCCGCGACCCCCGGCTCCAGCTCGGCGCCGTCGAAGAGAGCGGTCGCGCGAAGGTCGGCGTGGAGCTCTGAGAACGGCGTCGTAGTTGCGGCTATCTCCATCCCGCGAGCGAGTGTATGGGCGCGATGGAAAGGCGAAGCGTGCCCGCAATACGATTGTGCAACCCCTCCCTCCGCTTTCGAAAGGCATCCCGAAATGGCAAAGACAGTGATCCTGGGCACGGCGCGCACCCCCTTCGGCAAGATGGGCGGAGCCCTGGCGTCGAAGGAGGCCCCCGAGCTGGGTGGCCAGGCGATCGCCGCCGCGCTCGAGCGCTCGAGCGTCGATGCCGAGCAGGTTCAGCTGGTGGTCTACGGGCAGGTCCTCCAGGCCGGGCAGGGCCAGATCCCCTCGCGCCAAGCTCAGATCGCCGCAGGCATTCCCAAGGAAGTTCCTTCGGAAACCATCAACAAGGTGTGCGCTTCCGGGATGCGGGCGATCGGAATCGCTGACCTCTCCGTACGCGCTGGAGAGCTGGAGGTCGGGGTCGCCGGCGGCATGGAGTCGATGTCGAATGCTCCATACCTCCTGCCGGGCGCGCGCTTCGGCTTTCGGATGGGCGACGTAACCGCTATTGATGCCATGACCCACGACGGTCTCACCAATCCGTTCACGGACAAGCAGATGATCAACGAGGCTTCCGAGGTGTCGAACGAGCTCGAGATCGCGAGACCCGACATGGACCGCTTCGCTGCCCGCTCCCACCAGCTCGCGGCGAAGGCAACGGACGAGGGCCGGCTCGCCGATGAGATTGTCGGCATCACGGTCAAGTCGCGAAAAGCGGAGACCGAGGTCGTTGCGGACGAGGCGATCCGCCCCGACACCACGCAGGAGTCGCTCGCCGGCCTCAAGGGGATCGGCGGCCCGGATGCCACCCATACTGCGGGTAACGCGCCCGGTGTGAACGATGGTGCGGCGGCCGTCGTGGTCGCTTCGGAGGATTGGGCGCAGGCGAACGGAAAGGAGGTCCTTGCGACGGTCCTTTCCTATGGCCAGATCGCCGACGACTTCCCTTACCTCGCCCGCACGCCTGCGAAAGCGGCACAGCTGGCTCTCGAGAAGATCGGCAAGTCGCCCGACGACGTCGATCTTTGGGAGATCAACGAGGCGTTCGCCTCGGTCGCGCTCAACTCGCTTCACATGCTGGGAGTCGAAGAGGACAACGTGAACGTGAACGGCGGCGCGATCGCCCTCGGCCACCCGATCGGCGCCTCCGGCGCTCGGATCGTCGGCGCGTTGGTCCACGAGCTCCGTCGCCGCGGCGGCGGCATCGGCTGCGCCGCCATCTGCTCCGGCGGAGGCCAGGGCGATGCAATCGTGCTCGAAGTAGCGGGCTAGCCTCGAAGGGCCGATGGCCCGCTCCGCCGCCTTCTTCGACCTCGACCGCACGCTCATGGCGGGCTCTTCCGGCATGGCGTGGGTCAAGGCGTCGTATGACGCCGGGCTCATCTCGCGCTCTCAGATGCTCCGATGGGCGCGGGACGGACTCGTCTTTCGCCTGCGAGGCTCGACCGACCAGACCACCCGTGACGCGATGGAGCGCATCAAGGAAGTTCTGAACGGCTCTTCGGCCAGGGAGCTCGAGCGCCTCGGCCCGCAGGTGCTAGCCGAGGTCCTGCCGCGCATCTATCCGCAGATGCTCGACGAGGTGTACTCGCACCGCGACGAGGACAGGGCTACCTTCATCGTGAGCGCCGCCGGGAACGATCTGGTTGAGTTGGTGGCGCGAGTCTTGGGCATGGAAGGCGGCGTCGGGACCCGCTACGAGATCGACGCCGGAGGCAACTTCACAGGCGAGCTCGACGGGCCGTTCATGTACGGCAAGGGAAAGCTCGAGGGCATCAGGCAGTTCGCCGAATCCCACGACATCGACCTGGCGGAGTCTTGGGCCTACTCCGACTCCGCGTCCGATTTGCCGATGCTGCGCGCCGTCGGCAATGCGGTCGTGGTCAATCCCGACTCGGAGCTGGCCGAGGTTGCGCGCGCCGAAGGATGGCGAGTCATGCGCTTCGAAAAGCTGGGCCGCCGCCTCGCTGTCTTGGCCGCGACGATTACGGCCATGGCAATCGGGGGCGGCGCTGCCACGGTCGCCCGGCGCCGCGCGGCCGTGCCGGCACCGGCGCGCGGGCGTCGATAGCCCTGACACGCTCACGCGCGCCTAGACTCCGGCCAATGAGCGAAACGAAGCCCCGGACCCTCCACGACACGATGTCGGGGCACCCCATAAAGCCCCTCTACGAGGCCGCGGACCTCGCGGGCTGGGATCCCGACGAAGACCTTGGGCGCCCCGGCGAGTTCCCCTACACGCGGGGCCCGTACGAGTCGATGTATCGCGGACGCCTCTGGACGATGCGCCAGTTCGCGGGCTTCGGCACGGTCTCAGAGACGAACGCGCGCTTTCGCTACCTCCTCGACCACGGCCAGACGGGTCTATCCACTGCCTTCGACATGCCGAGCCTGATGGGCCTCGACTCCGACCACGCGCGCTCCTTGGGCGAAGTGGGGGTGGAGGGCGTCGCCGTAGACACGGTCGACGACATGGAGACGCTGTTCTCGGGCATCCCGCTCGACGAGGTGACCGTCTCGATGACGATCAACGCTCCGGCGGCGATCATGCTCGCCTTCTACGTCGTCGCCGCGGAGGAGAAGGGCATCTCGCCCGATCGCCTCGGCGGCACGATCCAGACCGACATCCTCAAGGAATACATCGCCCAGAAGGAGTGGTGCTTTCCGATCGAGCCGGCGATGCGCCTGGTGACCGACATGGTCGAGTGGTGCTCGGCCGAGATGCCGCGCTGGCATCCGATCTCGATCTCGGGCTACCACATCCGGGAGGCCGGATCGACGGCTCAGCAGGAGCTTGCGTTCACGCTCAAGGACGGCTTCACCTACGTGGAGCGGGGGATCGAGCGCGGCCTCGACGTCGATGCGTTCGCCCCGCGCCTGAGCTTCTTCTTCAACGCCCACATCGACTTCTTCGAGGAGATCGCGAAGTACCGCGCAGCGCGGAGGATCTGGGCGCGCGAGATGCGAGACACCTACGGGGCCAAGGACGAGCGCTCGATGCTGATGCGCTTCCACACCCAGACCGCCGGTGTCTCGCTCACGGCCCAGCAGCCGCTGCTCAACATCGTCCGCACTGCGATCGAGGCTCTCGCCGGCGTCCTCGGCGGCACCCAGTCGCTTCACACGAACTCGTTCGACGAGGCGCTCGCTCTGCCCACCGAAGAAGCGGTGCGGGTGGCCCTTCGCACCCAGCAGGTGATCGCCCACGAGACCGGTGTCGCGAACACCGCCGACCCTCTTGGCGGCGCCTATTTCATCGAGAAGCTGACCGACGAGATGGAGGAGGCGGCCTACGACTACTTCCACCAGATCGACGAGCTCGGCGGGATGGTCGCCGCGATCGAAACCGGCTTTCCGCAGCGCGAGATCGCTGACGCCGCTTTCACCTACCAGCTCGAGGTGGAATCGGGCCAGCGCAAGATCGTGGGCGTGAACGACTTTGTCTCCGAGGGCGATGAGGTGCCGCCGATCCATCGGGCCGACCCCGATGCCGAGCGCCGCCAGCGCGGACGCCTCGCAGAGACCAAGGCCGGCCGTGACGAGAGCGGGGTAGACACGTCGCTTGCCGCTCTCACCCAGGCCGCCGGGGGTGAGGGAAACCTGATGCCGCTCATCATCGATTGCGCACGCGCGCGCGTCTCCGAGGGCGAGATGGTCGAGGCCCTCCAGGGCGTGTTCGGGACCTACACGGAGCATCCGCAGTTCTGAGCAGCCTCGGTTTTCCGCGCCTGCGAGCGGGGTAAGCTCCGCTCACGATGGCACTCAAGGTGATGAAGAACGAGGTCGACGGCTGGGACGTCGTCCGTGAGGATGAGGATCGCGCGCTTTCGAATCACACCACTCGCGAAGAGGCGATTGCTGCCGCCGAGATTCGCTCCGAGGAGGAGCGGGTGAACGACGCGGGCGACACGCCCGTCGAGGTTGACACGGAACACGTCCACGAGATCGAAGACGCGCGAACGGGTATGAAGCCGGCGTTCCTCGGTGGAGGGGCGCTCCTCATCACGGTCGTCCTACTCATCGTCGTGATCGGTGCGATCGCGGCGATCACCGGCTTCGGCTCCTAGCTCTTCGGGCAATAAGCTCCGCGGCATGAGCGAGGGTCAAGCCGCGCGCACCATCCGCGTCGTCGTTGCCAAGCCGGGCCTCGACGGCCACGATCGTGGCGCCAAGATCATCGCCCGCGCGCTTCGCGACGCCGGCATGGAGGTGATCTACACCGGCCTTCACCAGACGCCGGAGCAGATCGTCGCCACGGTGATCCAAGAGGACGCGGACGCGGTCGGCCTCTCGATCCTCTCCGGCGCCCACATGACGCTCGTGCCGAAGGTCGTGAAGCTTCTCTCCGATCAGGGCGTCGACGATGTCGTCGTCACGGTGGGAGGGACGATTCCCGCTGACGACGTGCCCGAGCTGAAGAAGCTGGGCGTCGCCGAGGTATTCACTCCTGGCGCGCCGACCGACGCGATTGTGGACTTCATCCGCGGCGCAGTGGGTGAGCGCTCGGCGGCTTAAACTCACGCGCCGCAAAATTCAACCCCGACCGTCAACGGGTGAGCTAAGCGAACACCCGTTCCTACCGGTGCGTGATTGACAAGTCAGTCAATAGGCGCTCTTACGCAGTAATATGGCCGGCGCGCCCCGCCGAAATCCACGGGGCAGCGCACTCCCTTGACCTGCACATGCTGCTTTCGGGGCTAAGCCCCTCATCAAACAGATAACTACCGACACATGCTGCTTTCGGGGCTAAGCCCCTCATAAACATCTAAGGAGGCTCCGTCTTGAAGATTTGTTGCCTTGTCAAGGAGGTTCCGGACGCGGCGGTCCAGAAGAGGATCGACTCTTCGACCATGCGTTTGGACCGCTCCGGCGAGAAGAACCTGAACCCCTTCGACACGCACGGCATCGAAGCCGCGATGCAGATCCGCGAGGGCGGCGTCGTCGACGTCGACGAGATCGTCGCGGTGACGATGGGCCCCGACAGCGCCGTTCGCGCGCTGCACAAGGCTGTCGCGCTCGGCGCTGACCGTTCGGTGCATCTGACCGACTCAGCCCTCGAAGGCTCCGACGTCTGCGCCACGGGTTACGCGCTCGCCAAAGTGCTCGAGTCCGAGTCTCCCGACCTGGTCCTCCTCGGCCAGCAGTCAGACGACGGCGAGTGCTACACGATCGGCGCGGTCGTGGCCGACCATCTGAAGATGCCCTCGCTCACGCAGGTCATCGACATCGACGTCGCCGAGGGCACGCTCACCTGCGAGCGTCAGGCCGAGTACGGCTACGACACGGTCGAGGTCGACCTGCCCGCCGTGATCTCGGTCGGCGACGCGATCAACGAGCCTCGCTACCCGTCGCTCAAGGCGATCATGGGCGCAAAGAAGAAGCAGCTCGACACGAAGGCCACCGGCGATGTCGGTATCGAGGCCGATCGGGTCGGCGAAGGCGGCTCGAAGACGCAGGTACTCGGCATCAACCCGCCCGCAGAGAAGGCCGGCGGAGAGATCATCGAAGACGAGGACACTGACGAGACGGTCGAAAAGATCGTCGCGTGGCTCGACGAAAGGAAACTGATCTGATGAGCGACGTAAGGCGCGAAAGCAAAATTTCCACCCTGGTAAGGGAGGTTTTCTAGATGGCGGGAATCCTGGTTTACGCCCTTCACGACGACGAGGGCAACTTCAACAAGAACTCACTGGGCGCGATCTCCGAGGCGGCCAAGCTCGCCGGCGAGATCGGTGGCGACTGCGGGGTAGTGGTTGTGGGCGACATCGCCGACGACGCGTGTGCCGGACTCGGCACGTACGGCGCCGCGAAGGTCTACCGCGCCAAGGACGTTCCCGAGGGGCTCGCGCAGCCCGTCGTTGACGTGATGGCGAAGGTGATCGGAGACGAGGGCTATTCGTATGCCCTATTCGGCGGCGGCCTTCTCGGTTTCGAGATCGGCGCCGGTCTCACCGCCCGCCTGAACGCCGGCGTGACCATGGAGGTCACGGCCGTCAAGGCCAAAGACGGAAAGCTCGTTGCCGAGCGCCCGGTCCTCCAAGACTCGGCGATCGTCGACGTCGGCTACGTCTCCGAGCCGGGGATCATCATCGGCCGACTGAACGCCTTCGACTTGAACGAGAACGGCTCCGGTCAGGCAGAGGTCGTCGACCTCGACGTCGAACTGTCTGAGTTCTCGACACGCTCGCGGATGAAGAACCGCGGCGAGCAGCGCGGTGGCGACGTCAACATCGAGGACGCCGACTTCCTGGTCGGCGGCGGTCGCGGCCTGGGCGAGAAGGACGGCTTCAAGTTGGCTGAGGACCTCGCCGAGGCGATGGGTGGCGCCGTCGCGGCGACACGCGCTGTCGTCGATGCCGGTTGGTACCCCTACGCGGCGCAGATCGGCCAGACGGGCAAGACCGTTGCGCCCAAGGTCTACCTCGCTGTCGGTATCTCGGGCGCGATCCAGCACAAGGTCGGCATGCAGAACTCCGAGAACATCATCGCGATCAACAAGGACCAGAACGCGCCGATCTTCGAGTTCTGCGACCTCGGGATCGTGGGCGACCTCAACAAGATCATGCCCAAGCTGACCGCGGCCCTCAAGGCCAAGCGCGGAGGCTAAGCGACCCGTGGCCGTAGCTCCCGGAGAGTTTCCGCCGCCGTTCGATCCGGCCGACTACGTCGGCCCTCCGACCGACCCCGAGGACGAGCGCCTCGAGGCCGGCATCGTGATCGTCGGCGGCGGGCCCGCCGGGCTCGCCTGCGCAAACCGGGCGATGCAGCTCCTCGAAGGCGAGCCCGATCTCACCGAGCAACTCGGCGAGATACCCGTGGCGGTGCTCGAGAAGGGCAAGGCCTGCGGCGCTCACAACGTCTCGGGCGCGAACATGCGGCCCTCCGCGATGGAGGAGCTCTTTCCGGAGCTCGATCCGGAGGCCTGGCCCGTCTACCAGAAGGTTGAAAAGGACGCCGTCTACCTCCTGACCAAGAAGCGTGCGATCCCTCTCAAGCCGCCGCCGCCGAACTTCAAGAACCACGGCAACTACGTGACGTCGGTCGCGAAACTTTCGCGCTTCCTCGCCGAGCGGGCCGAAGAGGCAGGCGCCTACATACTCACCGAGACCGCCGCTGACAAGCTCCTCGTCTCAGAGCGGATCGTTCGCGGCGTCCGCTCAGGCGACAAGGGCCGCGACCGCGAGGGGAACGAGCGGTCGAACTTCGAGCCCGGCTCCGACCTGATCGCAAAGGCGACCGTGCTGGCGGAGGGAACGATCGGCCACCTGACGGACGCCGCCGTCTCCTACTACGACCTGGCCGGCGATCCGAAGCGCTGGGAGATCGGCGTCAAGGAGATCTGGGAGGTCCCAAAGCCGCTCGATCGCGTGATCCACACGATGAACTGGCCGCTTCGACCCGGACCGAAGTACAACGAGTTCGGCGGGTCGTTCATCTATCCAATGGGCGAGGACAAGCTATGCATAGGGATGGTGGCCGGCCTCGACACGACCGACGCGACGTTCTCCTGCCACGACCTCCTCCAACAGCTCAAGACGCACCCCTTCATCCGCGACTTGCTCGACGGCGGCAAGCGTGTCGGCTGGGGCGCGAAGACGATCCCGTCAGGCGGTTACTGGTCGATGCCGCGAAGGCTCGCGGTCCCGGGCATGGTCATGTGCGGCGACAACGTCTCGATGTGCAACATCCCTTATTTGAAGGGCATCCACTACGCGATGCACGCCGGGATGTATGCGGCGGAGGCGATCGTCGAAAGCCTGAAGAAGGACCCCGAGTCGGTCAACTTCGAGGCCTACGAGGAGCGGGTGCGCAAGTCCGCAATCGAGAAGGATCTCTACAAGTCGCGGAACGTGCGCCAGCACGGCGACAAGGGGTTCGTCGCGTTCGGCGCAATTGCCAGCGCCTGGCTGGTCTCGAACGGCGAGTCGCTGCCGGGCCACAAGAAGACCGAGCCCGACTCGGAGATCGAGATGTTCATTGGCAAGGCGGCCGAGAGCTACCCCAAGCCCGACGGCGAGTACACCTTCGACAAGCTCTCCTCGGTCTTTCTATCGGGCAACGCAACCCGCGATGACGCGCCGAACCACGTCCGCATTCAGCGCCATGTGCCGCGCGAGGTCGCACAGACCTGGGTCTCGATGTGCCCGGCGCAGGTCTACGAGATCCCCGATGCGCAGCTCGAATCGAACGAGCCTGTCGTAGACGTGAACGTCACCGCCTCGAACTGCGTCCAGTGCGGCGCGATCACGGCGAAGGGCGGTCGTCTGACGCTCCCCGAGGGCGGCGATGGGCCGCTCTACCAAGAGACCTAGGCCGCAATCGACCGACGTGGTCGATCCAGTTCCCGGATACCGCGGGAAGAAAGTCGACCACGTCAGCCCCCGCTAGCGTGATCGAGTGCCTGCCGGAGCCCAGCGCTCCTTGCTGTCGACGAGGACATGGGCGAGGCCGTGGCCCGTTCGTTCGCTTGGCACGGCCTACGGTGGCCTAGGCCGCAATCATCGTGGTCGATTCATGGCAAGGATCCGGGCTTGGGAAAGCGATGCTGCGGATGCTTGCCAACCGCGCGCGCGAGCTCGGCGTCGCGCGGTTCGAAGCGAGCGTGCTTTCCGACAACGCTCCGATGCTGGCGCTCCTGGATTCCCTTGGGCCCAGAGAGTGTTCGCCGTGAGGGCTCGTCGCTCGTAATCGAGGTGCCCCTGCCGAAGGCCGGCACCGGTGAGCACACGACGGGTGTGTAAGGAGCTCGATTCCGGGGAGTTCGAGTTGGTCAGCGATCCCGAGCGCCCCGGCTAGAATAATTCTCACGATGAAGGTTGGAATCCACCCCGAATACGTCCAAGCGCACGTCCACTGCTCGTGCGGCAACGACTT
>JALZIJ010000124.1 GCA_030860375.1 Actinomycetota bacterium
CCAGCTTGTGGCGCCCGTCGGTGGCCGCGCTCAAGCGAGAGGTAAACCCCGCGATCGCATTGTCCTCAAGGTTCCATACTTTTAAGGCCTTTTGCACGCGCGGATCCTCAGGGCCGGTGGGAGGATCGAACTGGGCTACCGCCGTGCCATGAGGGATACCCCGGTCGGACCACGGATGGTCTGATAGTCCCACTGCCTCTGCGATCAGCCGTGGCACGTCGGCCAAACTCGTGACGCCCTCGGCATGGAGCTTGACGGGACCGGAGCAGACCAGGGGAACACGCAGCAGCCGGTCATCGAGCGAGAACGAGTGTCCGAGCATCCCTAGCTCGCCGAGGTTCTCTCCATGGTCAGCGGTGACCAGCACCAGGGTATCCGTCAATAGGTGCGCGCGTTCCAGCAGATCGAGGAGCCGTCCGATCCATGCATCAAGACTACGAATCGAGTCGCGATAAAGCTGACGCATCCGTTCGAACGAGCCCTCGGGAATTGAGAGATGGCCGAGTGAGCTTCTCCAGTTTGCGTCCATGGTTTGAAATCGCCTGGCGTCCGCTAGCGAGCGCAACCTTCCTAAGGGTCCCAGGGAGTTGAAAGGTTTCGGCGGCATGTACGGCGAGTGCGCCTCCACGAGGTTCGCGAACCAGAAAAACGGCTTCTCGCGAGGCTGTTCGGTCCACCGCCGAAAAACGTCCAGCGTCTGCGCCGCGCCATCATCAGCCTGAGCTCGAACGGCGTCCATCGCAATTAGGAATCGTTCTCGTCGGGTCTCCCCCTTAAGCGTCGGGCGTCGGGAAGGAGCGGCGAGCTCGTATTCGTCGAACCCCGTATCGAAACCGCATCCGGGTGCCAGCCAGGCATTCGCGGTTACGGCTCGCGTTTCGTAGCCAGCCGAGCGAAGAACTGGGGCGAGCAGTCTCGCCTGTGCCGCCTCGAGCACTGCCTTGCAGCTCTGGGGCGTACCGTCGGGCGCCTTGGCGAGACCAATCGCTCGCGGTGGTAATCCGGAAAATAGTGCCGCGTGCGAGGGAACGGTCCACGAACCGGCGGCGTAGGCATGCTCGACAAATTCGCCTTGCGCGGCCAGATCTTGGATCACTGGTGTCGACCCGCGTGGGGCGCCGTAGGGCTCGAAGTGGTCCGCGCGGGCGGCGTCGAGGACGATCATCACGACGTTCGGACGCATCCGGGGCTAGGGTAGCCGTAAAGATGCTCGGTCGCCCGACGTCACTCACGCCTGCGCTTCGATCCGCTCCATGGAAAGGATTCTCGCTTTGAGGGCCGGGAAGCGTCCCCAGCCGCTGATATCTTGCGCACCGTTCCGACTAGGAGGAGGATTTTCAAGTGACAAAGTCTGAGTTCGTTGAGCGCATCTCCGGAAACTTCGATTCGAAGAGGGCGGCGGCAGATGCCGTTGACGCCGTCCTCGACGGCATCCAGAGCTCACTCGTCGGCGGTGATGACGTGAACTTCACCGGCTTCGGCAAGTTAAGCGTCGCCGAGCGCGGCCCGCGCCAGGGTGTCAACCCGCGCACGGGCGAGCGCATCACCATCGCCGGAGGCAAGGTGCCGAAGTTCTCGGCCGGCGCCGGCCTCAAGGGCAAGGTCAAGGGCGGCTGACCCAGCCTTTCCGTAGAGCCTTCGCAGACCGGCTCGCCGCGCTCGTCGAAGAGCGCTCGAGCCAGGTCTGCGTTGGCCTCGACCCCGACCCCGCCGTAGCGGGGGAAGCCTTTCCGGACGTCCCGGGTAACTCGCCCGCCGAGCGGGCAGGCGAAGCCGTCGCGGCCTGGAGCGAGCGCGTGGTGGCGGCAGCGGGACCTGCCTGCGTCGCTGTCAAGCCTCAACTCGCCTGCTTCGAGCGACTCGGCGCGCCGGGCTGGGCAGCGCTCGCACGCGTCGTCGACGCCGCTCACGACCAAGAACTCCTCATGATCGCCGATGGCAAGCGCGGCGACGTCCCCGTCAGCGCGTCGGCCTACTCGCAGGCGCTCTTCGAATCGACGCCGAGCCCGTTTGGCGACGTGCCGGGCCTCGGTGCGGATGCGGCGACCCTCAACGGGACGCTTGGCCGGGACTCTCTCGAGCCGCTCTTAGACGGGGCGCGCGAGGCAGGAGCGGGCCTCTTCGTCCTCGTCCGCACCTCGAATCCCGGGGCGGCGGATCTCTTGGACCAGCCGGCTCCCGATCGCCCATTTCACGAGCGGCTCGCTGCGATGGTTGACGAGCTGGGCTCTGGTCTCAAGGGGGACTGCGGCCTAGCGAGCGTCGGCGCGGTCGTCGGCGCCACCGAGCCCGGCCACATCGCGCGCCTTCGCAACCTCATGCCGCACGCGCCGTTTCTCTTGCCTGGAGTCGGGGCGCAGGGCGGAAGCGCAGCGGACGTCGGCCCGGCCTTCCGCTCCCATCCGGCCTCGGCGATCGTGACTGCATCACGCTCGATCGCGGGTGCTGACGATCCCGCCGCGGCCGCCGAAAGCCTGCGCAAAGAGGTTTGGGAAGTGGCTTGCCGCGCGTTGGACACCGGCTAGGCCAAGCGTGAGTCAGGGGTACGATCGCGTCGAGCCACGAGCGCTCGATTCGCATGGCAAGCTCCACCCAATTCTCATCCTCGCTCGGAAGGCGCTCGATCTTCGCCCGGATCGTCGCCTTGCTTGCGCTCGTAGCGTGCGGCGTGGCGATCTACCTAGTTGTGATGAGCTTTACCTCAGACGATGGAGGCGCCGAGCCGGAAAAGGACGGAAAGGGCCGCTCCGAGCGAGCTCAAAACCAGGACCCGGATCCCACGAGCTACACGGTCGTGGCGGGCGACACTCTCTCGGGGATCGCGTCAAAGACCGGGGTCCCCGAGCCGAAGCTCGAGCGGCTGAACCCCGACCTCGACGCCGAGACGGTCAACGCGGGCCAGGTGCTCGTTCTGCGCTGAGGCTCGGATTCGGGCGTGCCTGCGTTTGCGTCCTCGGCCTCGGACTTGCGTGTGCCCAGTCCTCCCAGGCGGCGCCGAAGCCGCCTGAGGGTCTCCCCGCCGCGAGCTGGATCCTGATCGACCCAGCATCGGGCGACGTGCTTGCGAGCGAGGGCTCAAAGACGGCCTTTCCGATCGCGAGCGCTACCAAGCTCATGACCTACTATGTGGCAGCGGAGAAGCTTCGCCCGAATCGCGAGGTCGTCGTCGCTCCATACGACGCGGCTCCCGGGGAGTCTCTGGCGGGCCTCGAGGCGGGTGACAGCCTGACCACTCGCGACGTTCTCTACAGCCTTATCGTGGCGTCCGGCAATGACGCGGCAGCAACACTCGCGCTCGCCGTTGCGGGCTCCGAGCCCGACTTCGTCGCGCGGATGAACGCCGCAGCCGACAATTTGGAGCTTTCAGAGACCGAATACTCCGACCCCATAGGTCTCAGCTCGGACAACGTCTCGAGTGCTAGCGACCTGGTCGACCTGGCTGTTGAGCTTAAAGAACAATCGCTCTTTCAAAAGATTGTCGACACGCCGCGGATCACTCTTGGCTCGGGTGCCGAGCCGCTCCGCCTCGAAAACCGGAACACGCTCGTCCTCGAAGAGCCGTTCATGAACGGGGTCAAGACAGGCACCACGGTCGAAGCGGGTTATGTCCTCGTCGGTTCGGGCCGCAAGAAGGGAGTGGACCTCGTCTCGGCGGTGCTGGGCGCCCCCGACGCCGCCTCGCGAGACGCGGCAACTCTTTCGCTTTTCGACTATGGGTTTTCGCTTTACCGGGAGCGAACGCTTGTCGAGCGGGGAGAGAGGGTGGGATCGGTGCCGCTGGCCGACGGCACCGGAAGCCTGCCGCTTCGCTCTTCCGCCAAGGTGATGGAGGTCGCACGTGACGATCAGCGCGTTGATTTCCAACTCAACGTAATGGCGCCACTCGAGGCCCCTATCGCCGAAGGCGAGGCGGTCGGCAATGCCGCGGTCCGCCTCGATGGGCGGCGCGTGGGGGAGGTCGAAGCGTTGGCGGCCCGCGCCGTGGCTGCGCCGCCAGCAGCGGACGAGGGCGGCTCGCTCCCTGGGTGGGCGTGGCTCGTGTTCGGGGTCGCAGGCGCCGCCGCGCTTCTCCTCGCGAGCCTTGCGGTGGCGAGCCGCGGTGGCGAGCCGCGGTAGGCTTCGGGGCCCCGACGTGATTCTCACAGTCACCCTCAACTCGGCGATCGACCGCACGGTCGCGGTCCCGAACTTCCGCCTCGGCCAGCGCCACCGCGCGGTCGAGTCGAGGACCGTTGCGGGCGGCAAGGGCGTGAACGTCGCGCGGGCTCTCAAGTTGCTCGGGCGCCCGGTAATTGCGACTGGCCTTGTTGGCGGCTCAACTGGCACCCGCATCGTCGAGCGTCTCGGGGAGGAGTCGATCCTCAACGACTTCACCCGCATCCAAGGCGAGTCGCGAACCAACCTCGCGGTTATCGACCCCACCACGGGCGAACAGACCGAGATCAACGAGCGCGGCCCCCAGGTGACGCCTGAGGAGGTCGATCGCTTCGTTGAGAAGCTGCTCTACCTGGCGCAGGGTGCGACGATGTGCGTGCTGGCGGGCTCGATCCCGCCCGGGTGCGACCCCGACGTATATGCCCGGTTGGTGACAGAGCTGAAGGCGCTCGAGGTGATCTCGGTTCTCGACTCCGACGGCGAGCAGATGCGAGCCGGACTTCGAGCCGAGCCGGCGGTTGTCGTTCCGAACGTGCTCGAAGCAGAGGAGGCCGTGGGATACGAGTTCAACGATTCAGACGATCGCGTGATGGCATTGAGCAGCCTGCTCGAGATGGGCGCGGGCGAGGCGATTATCACGAACGCAGACGGCTGCGCAGCAATCGTCGGCCGAGGCCACGAGCGTCGTCGCTACGAAGTTGAGATCGGGCAGATGGAGCCGATCTCGGCCGTCGGCTCGGGGGACGCTTTCCTCGCGGGATACGTCGCCGCTCGGTACGAAGGCTCGTCGCCGCGGGACTGTCTCGCATACGGTGTTGCTTGCGGAGCGGAGTCGACGCAGCACTTCGGTGCCGGCACGCTTGAGCCTCGCGAGGTCGCGCGCCTCGCTTCCCGGGTCAGCGTTTCAGAGATCGACGTCTCCGCCGGGGTCGCCTGAGCCGACTTGCTGCCAGCGAGCAAAGACCGGATTTTCGAAACCCTCTCAGAGGACGACTTGGTTCTCGACGTCGGTGGGTGGGCACATCCACTGTCACGAGCGGATTGGGTGATCGACCTGATGCCGTACGAGACGCGAGGTCTCTACGGCGAGAAGGATCTCGATCCAGAGCGGTTCTCCCAAGCTACGTGGGTCGAGCGAGATATTTGTGACAGAAGGCCCTGGCC
>JALZIJ010000140.1 GCA_030860375.1 Actinomycetota bacterium
CGGCTACGCGCTGAGCGGCCACGCTTCAAACGGCGAACATCCGATCGGTCTTGCTCTCGACATCTTTTCCGGGAACGGGCGCTCGAGCGGCTGGGACAAGATCGACAAATTGGCGCAGCTTGCTGAGCCGCGCCAGAACAATCCGATCATGCCGTGGCGCTGGGTTGGGTACGACGGGGACGCCGGCCATGGGCGTGGTCATCACCTCCATCTTTCGTGGGCTCACAACCGGAACACGACCTTCGGCAAACCGGCTCGCAAGGTATTGACGCGGATCTGCCCGAAGGATGGCAGCGGCGACTCCGACGACGACGGCGGCGGTATCAGCACTCGCAGTGCCCTCAACGGCCTGGCCCCGCCGGTCCCCGAGACCGGCGAGTAGAGCTCGGCAAGCTGCGGCGCCGGGCTTGACCTCAGGCGTCGGCGGGCAACGCTTGTTCGAGCGTGAGCACGAGGGCGAACAGGTCGCCCTGCATCTCGATCCGCTTCAGCACATCCTGGGCCTCAAAGGCAAGGTCCTCCTTGCCCGAGGCGCCGGCCTCGACCTCGTCCCAGGTGACCGGCGTCGAGATCGTCGGCCGCTCGCGGGCACGGAGCGAATACACGGAGATCGTGGTCTTCGAGCGCGTGTTCTGGCTCCAGTCGACCAGCACCTTGCCGACACGAAGCGACTTCGTCATGCGCGAAACAACGAGGTCAGGCTCGGCCTTTTCCAGCGCCTTGGCCACCGCGTGCGCGAAGGGCTTCGTGGCTTCGTAGGTGGCGGTGCCGTTCAGCGGCACGTAGACCTGGATGCCCTTCGAGCCCGACGTCTTCGGGAAGCACTCGAGCCCGATGCCCTCGAAGAGCTCGCGCACCCTCAGGGCGACAACGCAGCACTCTCGCATCCCCGCCGGAGGACCGGGGTCGAGATCGAATGCGAGCACCGTCGGGCACTCCATCGCGTCGACCTTCGAGAGCGACGGGTGGAGCTCTAGGGCGCCCATCTGGGCGAGCCAGACGAGTGTCGGCTTATCGTCGCAAACCACGAAGTCGATCTCTCCGACACGGTCCATTCCCACGGGCTCCGAGCGCACCCACTCGGGCGCGCCCTTGGGGATGCGCTTCTCGTAGAAGCGCTGGCCGTCGACGCCGTCTGGAAAGCGGACCCGGGTGAGGGGGCGCTCGGCCAGGTGCGGGACCAACGTGTCGGCTACCCGCGCGTAGTAGTCGATCCCCTCGCCCTTCGTGGTCTTCGACTTCGGCCACATGACCTTGTCAAGGTTCGACAGCGACAGGGTTCGACCGTCGACCTCGACTTCGGTGCGCTTTTCAGCCACCGTCGAAGTCGGCTACTTCGAGGCCGACTTGGCCTTGGTCTTCTTGGCGGGCGCTTTTCTTTTGCCAGGCGCCTTCTTCTTGGAGGAGCCGCCGCCTTCGCCGAGCGGCTCGGAGCGGACCGCAGCGAGGCTTTCCTCGAGGGCGGCCATCAGGTCTGGCGCCTTGGTGGGCTTTGGAGCCTCGGACTCGACCTCGACGGCTCCCTCGCCCTTCGCCTTGCGCTCGATGAGCGCCAAAAGCTCTTCGCGGTACTCGTCCTTGTAGGCGGAGGGGTCGAAGTCGTTCGAGAGCGACTCGATCAGCTGCTTTGCCATGTCGACCTCCGCCTTTCGAGGAGTTTCGGTCTCCTCGCCGAGGATCTCCGAGATCTCGTCGGGAGCGACCACCTCGTCTGCAAAGCGCATCGTCGCCATGGTGAGGACGTCGCCCATCGGGCGGATCGCGGCGAGGTTTTCTTTGTTTCGCAAGACGAAGCGGGCGACCGCGACCTTCTCCTGCTCGTTCATCGCCTTCGTCAGGAGGGCATAGGCGCGCTCGGCACCCTTGTCCGGGCCGAGGTAATAGGGGTGATCGAAGTAGATGGGGTCGATCTGGGCGAGATCGACGAAGTCCTGAATCTCGATCGCACGCGTCTTTTTCGGGTCGATCTCCTCAAAGTCTTCCTTGGTGATGACCACGTACTGCTCGGGTGAGATCTCATATCCCTTGACAATGTCGTCGTATGACACCTCTTCTTCATCGACCTCTGCGACGCGCTTGTGGCGGATCCGCGACGAGTCCGACTCGCGAAGCTCGCGAAACGACACGTTCTTCTTGGAGACGGCGCTATAGAGCTTCACGGGCACGTTCAAGAGCCCGAAGGAGATTGAGCCTGTCCAGATCGCGCGAGCCATAGAAGGAGTGTTTCGAGGTTACCCCGCAACCTCCGCTCAGAAGCATCGTGCGACAGCGATCTTGCGAGGCATCCGGACTTAGCTACGCAGGCACTTTGCATGGAGCCTGTTGTAGAAAGTCCCGCCTGACGCAGTGGCGCTCTCAGGCCGGATGCGCTCGTGGCCCTGGCC
>JALZIJ010000144.1 GCA_030860375.1 Actinomycetota bacterium
ACTTCGAGGTGGACCTCACCCACTCGATGGGGTTTGATCAAGCCCAGTACGCCGGTGAGGAAGGCCTCAGAGAGTTCTTCGAATCTTTTTGGGATGCCTTCGATTCGATCGCGATTGAGCCGGAGGAATACATCGGGAATGGCGACAGAATCGTCGCGATCATCCGCGCGCGAGGCCGCGGATACCTCAGCGGAGTCGAAGTCGACGCCCGGGGCCCCCACTTGTGGTCGTTTCGCGACGGGAGAGTCATCACGTTGGCGCTTTACGAACACCTGAGCGAGGCACTCGAAGCCGCCGGGCTAACGGAGTAGTTCCTAAACAATCGACGCCGACACAGTCGTAGGTACGGTCCAGCCTGTGGACCCTTACGAGATCGAGACCCCACACGGGTCGGCGCGGATCCATCTCGACGCGGCGCCCGACCACGGCGGACTCCTCATGCTCGGGCACGGTGCCGGCGGTGGGGTGACGGCTCCCGACCTCATTGCGGCGGCCGGTGCCGCGAGGGCCGCCGGATTATCGGTCGCTCTCGTCGAGCAGCCCTACCGGGTTGTCGGGCGCAAGTCGCCTGCGCCCGCAGCGCAGCTCGACGCCGCGTGGGAAGCGGTCGCTAAGCACCTGCGCGCCGAGCACCTTGGCGAGGCGCGGCTGATCAGCGGCGGGCGTTCGTCCGGGGCGCGGGTCGCGTGCCGGACCGCTGCGGATATCGGCGCCGTCGCCGTTCTTTGCCTGGCGTTCCCCGAGCACCCTCCCGGAAAGCCGGAGAAGTCGCGCCAAGGAGAGCTCGACGCGGTCGAGGTGCCCGTGCTCGTCGTTCAGGGCAAGAGCGACCCGTTCGGAATGCCGGCGGGAGGCCCGAACCACGAGGTCGTGGCCATCAAGGGCAATCACTCTTTGAAGTCGGATCTGGACGCCGTTCGCGGTGCCATCGCGGACTGGTTGACGCGGATTCTCGGACGCGGCTAGATCAGCTCGGCGACGGCCTCGAGCGCGGCGTCGAAGCCCGTGCCGGGAATGCCCCCGATGCAAGGGGAGGTCGAGCCCGCGTCCGCGTACTCAGACACCTTTGCTCGCGCGTCGTCGGGCGAGCCGATGCCCGCGAGCGAGCCGAGAAGGTCGTCCGATAGCCCGGCGATCGCCTTCGGCACATCGTTGGCCGCCATGCCCTCGTCGAACGCAGCCAGGTCAGGGCCGAAGCCTGAGCGCTCGAGCATCGCGCGGTAAAAGGGCAGCGAGGCGTAGGGGATGAGGTCCTTGCGAAAGGCGTTCCGCGCCGCGTCCGGATCGTCCGTGACGGCGGTCGGCACCGCGGCGACGACGTCGAAGCCGTCCATGGACTTGCCGGCCTTCTCACGACCCTTCGTGACCTCGGGGATCACGATCTCGCGGATGTAGTCCGGGTTGCAGAGCCAGAGCATCACGCCGTCGGCGATCTCGCCCGCGAGCTGGAGCATCTTCGGCGAGAGCGCGGCAACGTAGACCGGCAACTCGGGCCGTGGCGGATAGCCCATAAAGGCGAACTTCGAGTTAAAGAACTCGCCTTCGGGCGGCGTCTCGCCATCAAGAATCGCCTTGACGATGCCCGCGTACTCGCGCATCTGCGTGACCGGCTTCTCGATCTTCGAGTCGAACCAGTTCTCGACGGTCACCTTGTGGGAGATGCCGAGGCCGAGCACCATGCGCCCATCCGAGATCTCGTCGATCGTGGCAGCCGTCTGCGCGCACGAGGCGGGAGTACGCGAGAAGATCGGCAGGACGCCGGTGCCAAGCCGGATGCGCTCGGTCACGGTCGCGTAGCGGGTCAAGACGGTGAGCGAGTCGCGCCCGGCGATGTGTGTCACGTACGCGGATTCGTAGCCGAGCGCTTCGGCGAGCTTTACCCGCTCGAGTGCAGGCTGGAGATCCCTGCCGGTGCCGATGAATGCGCCGATCGCCATCGAGCGGCATCCTACGCTCGGCGATGCCTTCGACGTTCGAGATCACGACCGCGCTAGCCGCGCCCGCGGAGAGGGTCTGGGCAGGCGCGGTTGATCCCGACGGCATCAACTTCGAGCTCGGACCCTGGGTCAGCATGACGATGCCGAAGGGGATCGAGCCCGGCATGACGATCTCAGACGCGCCGATCGGCGAGATCCTGGGCCGAAGCTGGATCCGCGTTATGCGCTTCCTTCCCGTCGACTACGACGACCTCTGCTTGGTCGAGCGCGGGCCGGGCATGCGATTCCTCGAGCGCTCGAAGCTCGGCAGCGCGAGCTCCTGGCAACACGAGCGCGAGGTCGTACCGACGGGCGACGCGACCTGCGAGATCACCGACCGGCTTGAGATCGAAGTCCGTGCGCCGCTCCGAGCGATCGGCGGTTCGCGCCTGGCGCCGCGAATCGTGAAGGCCCTCTTCACCCACCGCCACAACCGCCTGGCGGAGCGCTGGGGAACGCCGGCTTGATCGACGCGCGTGGGTTTACACCCCTACAGGGGGTGCAAATCGACTTTCGTGCCGCTCAGTGAGCTTCGCCGGATGCGTGCGCCGGAGGGCGTGACTCCTCGGCGAGCGACGTGATCTCGAGCGAGCCGCGGGCGGCGCCCTCAAGAACCTCGATCGCCTCGTCCTCGGTGCGAGCGTAGAGCTCGACGAGGAGGTGGACGATGATCCGCTCCTCGTCGTGCTTGTGGAAGCGGACGTGGGTGAAGAACTCGCGGGTGCCGGCGTCGCCGAAAGATGCGTAAGTGAGCGAATCGGCGGCCTCGGCGCCTGAGCAGGACTCGACGAGATCCTGGTCGACGGTGACGGTACAGGACGCGACGAAAGGCTTGCCGGCGACCATTCGCTCCCAGCGGTCGCCGATCGATACGACCCTGCCCTCCTCAACCGTCAGGTGCGGCTGGTCGTGCATGCAGTCGAGACACTGGACCACGGCTTCCTGAATCTCCTCGACGCGTTCGGCCGCTTCGCCGGTCTCGGGGTCGACCCGCAAGATCGCGTCGTAGTGCACCTGAGCCTCGAGACGCTGGGACCAGCATCGGTAACAGCGAAGCCAGGCGTGGCGACCCGTTTCGTTCGTCTCGTCCATCAACGGCCGAGCTCTCCCATCACCCTCCGAGCCTAGCGGCCCGCGCTTGATTGGAAGGCCTTCAAATCGCCCGGCAAGAGCCCGTACATGACCATGTCGCGCCGCTCGCCCGCAATGCGCATGTACGAGCGCAGAATGCCCTCCTCGCGAAAGCCCACAGACTCGGCAGTGGCGCGCGAGGCGAGGTTTAAGGCCTCGATCGTCACCTCGATGCGCGCAAGGCGCAGCTCTTCGAACGCGTGGGCGCAGATGAGCCGGAGCGCACGGCGCGCCAGTCCCTTCCGGCGGAACTCGCGCGCAATCACGTACCCACACACGGCGCGTTCGGTCGCCCGGTTGATCTCGTGGAGGCCGATCGTTCCCACGGGCTCATCCGAGTCCGCGCTCGTGATCACCAGGCTGAGGTCGGTCCCCGTCGCCATTCCGGCCATCCCGCGCTGCATCCACTCCCTCGTCTGCGGCGACGTTTGTCCGGCGGGGATGGTCGTCCAGCGCACGATCTCCGGGTCTTGGACGATCCCGGTGACCTTCTCGACGTCTGCATCGGTGCCGAGACGGAGGCGGACGATCCCGTCTGAGAGCCCATCGACCGGAACCTCGATCGGGCGCGGGCTCAAGAGGCGCCGCTAGGCCGCTGAGCCCGCAGGCTCGGGCGCCGAGCCGGCTCGCTCGGCCACGAGGTCGACGATCTCGGCCATGATCCGGTTGATCTCGAAGTCCTTGGGCGTGTAGACCCGCGCAACGCCGGCCTCGATCAGCTTCGGCGCGTGCGCCGCGGGGATGATGCCGCCGACGACGACTGGTGCGTCTACGTCACGTTCGCGGAGCATCCGGACCGTGTCGGGAATCAGCTCCATGTGGGAGCCGGAGAGGATCGAGAGGCCCACTACGTCGACATCCTCGTCTGCGGCGGAAGCAGCGATCTGCTCGGGCGTGAGCCGGATGCCCTGGTAGATCACCTCCATACCGACGTCGCGGGCGCGCACCGCGATCTGCTCGGCTCCGTTCGAGTGGCCGTCGAGGCCGGGCTTTCCGACCAGGATGCGGATCCTGTGCCCGATCTGGTCGGAGACCTCGTCGACGCGGGCACGGATCTCAGTGAGGAGCTCTTCCGATGCGCCCGAAGACGATGCGCCGACGCCGGTCGGGCCGCGGTATTCGCCGAACGAGTCGCGGAGCGCCTGCGCCCACTCGCCGGTGGTGACGCCGGCCTTGGCGGCGGCGATCGTCGCGGGCATGATGTTCACGGCGTCGTCGGCCGCGGCAGCGCGAAGGTCAGACAGAGCCTTCTCGACGGCGTCGGCGTCACGCTCAGCCTTCCATTCCTCCAGCGCTTCGGTGCGCTCACGCTCGACCTCGGGGTCGGGTGTGAGGATGCCGCCGTCGGCGCCGGCCGTCAGCGGCGAATCCTCGGACTCGGTAAAGCAGTTCTGCCCGATGACCTTGACCTCGTCGGCCTCGATGCGCGCGATGCGCTCGCGGTGGGATTCGACGAGGCGGGCCTTCATGTAGGGAACGGCCTCGACGGCGCCGCCCTGCTCTTCGACGATCGCCATCTCGGCCTCGGCGCCCTCAATGAGCTCGGCGACGAGCCCATCCATGACCTTTGAGCCCTCGAAGATGTCGGGGTATTCGAGGATGTCGGTCTCGAACGCGAGCACCTGTTGGATGCGAAGGCTCCACTGCTGGTCCCAAGGGCGGGGGAGCCCCATCGCCTCGTTCCATGCGGGAAGCTGGATCGCGCGGGCACGAGCGTCGCGTCCGAGCGTCACGGCGAGCGCCTCGAGCACGATGCGTTGGACGTTGTTCTCGGGCTGGGCTTCGGTGAGGCCTAGGGAGTTCACCTGAACGCCGTAGCGCATGCGAAGAAGCTTCGGGTCGGTGACGCCGTAGCGCTCGCGGCCGATCCGCTCCCAGAGCGCCGTCATCGCACGGAGCTTTGCGTGCTCCTCGACAAAGCGCACACCGGCGTTGACGAAGAACGAGATGCGCCCAAAGACCTTTCCGAAGTCGTCTTCGGCCACCTGTCCCCGGCGCTTTACCTCGTCGAGGACAGCGATCCCGGTCGAGAGCGCAAATGCGATCTCCTGGACAGGCGTTGCGCCCGCTTCCTGGAGGTGGTACGAGCAGATGTTGGTCGGGTTCCAGCTCGGGATCTCGTTTACCGAGTAGGCGACCGTGTCGGCGATGAGCCGCATCGAAGGACCGGGCGGAAAGGCGTATGTGCCGCGGGAGAGGTACTCCTTGATGATGTCGTTCTGGGTGGTGCCCTTGAGGTCTGAAAGGGGGACGCCGGTCTCTTCGGCGACCGCGCAGTAGAGGCCGAGGAGCCACGCGGCGGTGGCGTTGATCGTCATCGACGTGTTCATCTCGCCGAGCGGGATCTGGTCGAAGAGCGCGTGCATATCGCCCTTGTGCGCTACGGAGACGCCGACCTTGCCGACCTCGCCGCGGCTGAGCACCGCGTCCGGGTCATAACCCGTCTGCGTGGGGAGGTCGAACGCAACCGACAAGCCGGTCTGACCCTTCGCAAGATTCTTCTGGTAGAGCTCGTTCGAGCGCCGGGCGTCAGAGTGGCCCGCATAGGTGCGCATGACCCATGGGCGGTCTGGCTCGGGCAGGCGGTGATCGGCCATTTACTCATTATGAGGGACTTGTCCCGAAAGAAGCATGTGCCGTTCGTGTTCCATTTAGGCCGAATGGCGCCCCCACTACGCTCCCGGGCCGTGGCGAACCTTGTCGACACGATGCACCTAGGGCACGACCGTGTGATCGGAGCCTGGGAGGTCCGGCCCGGCGTTATCGCCGATCCCGGCCCTGGTTCGACTGTCGAGACGCTCCTGGAAGGCGTCGAGGCCGAGCCGCGCGTTCTTCTCCTCACCCACATCCACCTCGATCACGCCGGCGCCTCGGGCGTTCTCGCGCGGCGCTTTCCGGATCTCCAGGTGTTCGTCCATGAGGTGGGAGCCCCGCATGTGATCGACCCTTCGCGCCTCTTGAAAAGCGCCAAGCGCCTCTACGGTGACGAGATGGAGAAGCTCTGGGGCGAAGTCGCCCCTGTGCCTGAACAGCAGGTCACGATCCTTCGCGGCGGCGAGGAGGTCGAAGGGCTCGATGTGCACTACGCGCCGGGCCACGCCCGCCACCACGTCGTCTATCACGACCCTGAGTCGGGCGACGCCTTCACGGGCGACGTCGCCGGGGTCAGAGTGCCGCCGTCCGATCTTGCCGCAGCCCCGACACCCCCGCCCGAGGTCGAGGTCGAGGTCTGGATCGAATCGATTCAGATGCTTCGCTCGCTTGAGCCGACGCGCCTCTGTATGACCCACTTCGGCGAGAACGATGACGTCGAAGGCCAGCTCGCCCGCGTCGAGGCATGGCTGAAGGACGCAGCCGAGGAAAGCTCCCACGATGACCCGGATCGATTTGCCGAGTGGCTCCACGCCAGGTTCGACGCGGAAGGTGGTGAGGTTGCCGTGCGCCTTCGCCAAGCGATGCCGCCCGACCAGCTCTGGCTCGGGCTCGAGCGATACTGGCGGAAGCGGCGCGAACGGGAGGGCGAGACAGCCGCTTGACGCCGCGCCCCCGTTCCGCGAGGCGGGCGCGAGGTTGCGCCGCACCGCATCTTTGAGGCCTGGCGCGTGTCTTCATCTCTAGTCTTCATTTCAGATGATTCCGTTGAACCCCAAAGCCCCGTTTCGCGCCCGCCTTGTGGCCGCCCTTGCCATCTGCGCGTCGCTCGCGTTCGTAGCGACCGCCTCGGCAGTCGTCTACATCTACAAGAACAAGTTCGGTTCGAGCGCGGCGTTCCGCGAGATCGACCAAACCGGCGGCGGCAAAGTGGCCTGCGACGAAACCTACTCAGACGGTTCGAAGTCGATGCGGATCGAGATGAGCGGCAAGACGTTTTGCGAGTTCTCCCCTCCTGTCACGGGCGACGGCGATCAGCCGGACCACGAGATCGTCGCGTCAGGGCGAATCCTGGACGCGACCCCCAAGAAGGTGCGAGAGCAGGCCTACCTCGGCGTGCGGGTGCGGGTGGGGGACAACACGTTCTACGAGCTTCGCGTCAACCCGAAGGAGAAGGAGTACAAGCTGAACCGCACGCCCTCAGGCGGCGCTGCCGGCTTGCCGGTCTCGGGCGGATCGACCTCGATCAACCCGCTCGGCGAAAAGAACACGCTGCGGCTCCGGATCACCGGGAATGACGTGACCGCGTTCGTCAACGGCGACTCGATTGCGACCTACAACGATCCGAATCCCGGGCAGGTGACTGGACGCAGGGTGTCCTTCGGGATCGGTTCGACGAAGGACGCTGAGAACGGCCCGATCGGCGTCTATAAGTCGATCAAGGTCGGCGTACCCAGCCCGTAGCGCCCTGCTTCAAGGCGTAGCCTGAAGCCATGGACGTCACCTGCATGGCAACCGAGACGATCGAGCGCCCGCGCACAGGCGGTCCTGGCGGTGGACTGGGCGGCAACTGGATTGTTGTGGTCCTGAACGACGACCACAACACCTTCGACGGCGTCGCGAGCGCCCTCGCTCGGTTCATTCCGGGCGTAAGCCTCGACGCCGGGTATCGCTACGCCGAACAGATCCACAAAGGAGGCCGCGCGGCGGTCTGGACTGGCCCGCGCGAGCCGGCCGAGCTCTACTGGGAGCAACTCGCCGACGCGGGCTTGACGATGGCGCCGCTCGAACAGCATTGAGCACGCGTTGGGTGCGAACGTCCCGCGTTGCGCCCTACGAGAGGCCAATCGGGACGTTCGCTGCGGCCCGCCCACGGCGAACGTCCCACGTGGCGCGCCAGGCGAGGCCAATTGGGACGTTCGTGGTGGTAGGGGGGTGTGCGTGGGTCTCAGCTCAGACGGACCGGCAGAGTGAGGAGCCTGCCGCCCGCCCCGGGGGGCGAAGCGCCGAGGGAGCCTCGAGAGCGGGCACGGGTGCGCTTGAAACGCCGGCCCCGCTTGCCGTCGCTGCCCCTGAGCTGTGCGATCCTGACCTCGACCAGGGTCCGGAGCTCCTCGGTGCGACTGAATGGGTCGGCGATGCTCTTGCCCGTCGCTATCGAGGTCGCTACGAGGAGCTTCCCTCCGATCTCGGCGCCGAGGAGCGGCGCCATGGGACGCTTGCCGGAGTCGAGCTGGACGAGGCGTTCGAGCGCCGAGTCGTCGCCGGGACCAAGGCGGCGGATGGTGATGCCAGTTGTGTTGGTGATGGTTGTCATGTCGTTACCTCCTGGGTCTTGGACGCTCGGCGCGGCCGTTTCGTGATGTCTTCACTCTCCTCTTCCAGACGGATAAGCGCAACATGAAGTTCTGGGGGCCGTGATAAGGTGGGCTAATGCTCGACGTGAAGCGATTGAGGATTCTCAGGGAGGTCGTGGCACAGGGGTCGTTTTCTGCGGCAGCCGACACGCTCTACCTGTCGCAATCCGCCGTGAGCCAGCAGATCGCGACCCTCGAGCGTGAGGTCGGAATGACGCTCCTGGAGCGCACGCGCGACGGCACGAAGCCAACGGACGCCGGCCGCGTCCTCGTCGCACACGCCGACGCGGCGATCTGCAGGCTCGACGAGGCCGAGCGCGAGCTCGCGCAGATCGCCGGCCTCGAAGGGGGAGAAATCAGGATCGCGAGCTTTCCGAGCGCGAGCGCCACGCTCCTCACTCTTGCCGTCTCGGACTTTGTGCGGCGCCACCCCAAGGTGAAGCTGAGAGTCGCGGATGCCGAGCCCGAGGTATCGCTTCCGAAGCTCCGGGCAGGCGACCTCGATCTGGCGATCACCTTTGACTACCCCTCGCTCCCCGAGCCCGAGGAGCGCGACGTGGAACACACGCTCCTTCTGACCGAGTCGATGCACGTCGCGCTGCCGATCGACCACCCGCTCGCAGCCAAGGCAAGTGTGCGGATGACCGATCTTGCCGACGAGGACTGGTTGAGCGGAGGCTGTCCGAGCTCGTGCGGCCTGATCGTCTCCGAGGCCTGCCGCGAGGCCGGCTTCGAGCCGCGGATCGGCTTCGAGTCCGACGACTATCACGTGCTTCAGGGCTTCATCGCCGCCGGCCTCGGCGTAACGCTTCTGCCCGACCTTGCGCTCCACACGCTGCGCAAGGACGTAGTCGTTCGCCCGACCGAACCCGAGGCGCCGATGCGCCGCGTGTTTGCGGCGACCCGGAAGACTCGCTCGGCCGCGACTGATGCGATGCTCACGTCACTCGTCGAGGCGGGCGAGCGGTTCGCGCGCCAGACAGCGGTACGGCTAGAAGCAGTGGCTTAGGCGCCTCTAGGCGCTGCGGTCGAGCGCCGCTTCGGCGACGAGCGAATGCCAGGTCGGATAGAGCGGCTTGTGGTAGTAGGAGAGCGCTGCTTGGCGTAGCGCGGAGAGCTCATCTGAGGCCCAGTAGTCCTCGAAATCTTCCTTGTCGCTCCACACCGAGACCTGCCGGAAGTGAAGCGGGTTCTCGATGTCCCGGGTGAGATAGCAGGCACTTGCGCCCGCCGCCAACGCGCGGTCGAGCGCAGGGCGCCAGATCTCGAACCACTTGTCGGCGCGAAACGGCGTGATGTGCCAGTCGATGTTGTTGACGTGCATCGGCGGTGATCCTATCCCTGCGGGCGGCTCCCAGGTAGGCGGCGTCTTATGCCCCGACCTCGGCCCAGATCGCGCCGGGACCGTCCTCGGTCTTGCCTTCGTCCTTCGATGTGGCGCCGACCATCGCGGTGATCTTGCCCGCGTGCTGGTTCTCGTGCATCAGCTGATGGGCCTCGGGGATGCCGTCGAAGTCCATCGCCTTCCACAGCACCGGGCGGATCTTGCCCTCGGCCATGAGCTGGTTCGCGCGCATGCACTCGTACGCGTTCGCGAAGTGCGACCCGAGGATCTCCTTCTGCTTCATCCACAGGTAGCGCACGTCGAAGTCGAGCGTGTAGCCCGAGGTGGCGCCGCAGATCACGACCTTGCCGAACGGCTTCACGGTGAAGACCGAGGTGGGGAACGTCGCCTGGCCGACGTGCTCGAAGACGATGTCGGGGGCGTCGCCGAGGATGCCCTTGACCTTCTTGGCAAAGGCGCGACTGACGCCGAAGCGCTCCTTCTCCTCTTCTTTCGACTCGCCGCCCTTACGCATCATTCCCGCGAACTCGTTGCGGTCGATGTAGTCGACGGCGCCGAGTGACTTGACGAGCTCGCCCTTCTCCTCCGAGGAGACGACGCCGACGGCGTTCGCGCCCGCGGCCTTGCAGAGCTGGACGGCGAAAACGCCGAGCCCACCGGCGGCGCCCCAGATCAAGACGTTGTGGCCGGCCTGAATGTTGCAGCGGTTGATCAGCATCCGGTAGGCCGTGAAATAGGTGAGTCCGTAGGCCGAGGAGTCGACCCACGAGAGGTTCTTCGGCTTCGGTAGAAGCTGCTGGGCCTGCACCTTCGTGAACTGGGCGAAGGAGCCCCAGGTGGTCTCGTAGCCCCAGATCATCTGGCTCGGCGCGGCCATCGGGTCGAGGCCGTGCACCTCCGGATCCTCGTAGGAGGCCATGTTGCAGTGGATCACGACCTCGTCGCCCGGCTTCCAGCGGGTCACGCCCTCGCCGACCTTCCACACGATCCCCGAGGCGTCCGAGCCGCCGATGTGGTGTCCGTACTCGGGATGGTCGCCGTAGCGC
>JALZIJ010000157.1 GCA_030860375.1 Actinomycetota bacterium
AGCTCACCACGATGCCCTGACTCGTCCGCGCCCCGCCGTCGATCGCCGAGCCAGCTTTGCGGGGGCACCTGATCTCCTGAACCAAACCGGCGCCTTCGGGCGGCTTAGTCGCGTCTTGCGCGAAGTATGTGCCGATCGTCCCACCGCCGCCTGCTCGGTACCTCGCGCCGGTCCCTCGCGCCGTGATCGGCGCGGCCACGATGGTCTCGGCCGTAGCTCGTTCCTCGCCTGGAACGCCATCGCCCGCGATCGCGAATGCACCGGCTCCACCGGTCACCACAACCGCGGCCCCGACGGCACCCATCAAAAGCTTCTTCCTCACGCCGGCCTCCTCGATCTCACGTTTCTCCGTCCTCGTACGTCAGAACATACGAAGATGGGAAAAGTGTCGCCGCGACCCTTCAACGCCTTCCTCGAGGAGCACCGCTCGCCGGTGCTCGCGTTCCTGCGGGCGATGGTTGGACCGGTGGACGCCGACGACTGCTTTCAGGAGACCTTCATGTCAGCGCTTCGCAGCTACGAGACCCTCGACGGCGGTAACCCACGAGCGTGGGTGATGACGATCGCGCGGAACAAGGCGATCGATCACCACCGTGCCACCGGGCGGCGGCCGGTGCCCAAGGGCGATGAACTACCGGACGTGCCCGCGCCACGAACGCCTGAGCCGGACCCGGGGCTGTGGTCCGAGGTGGCCGCGCTCCCCGATCGCCAGCGCGAGGCCGTCGGACTTCGCTTTGCTGCCGACCTGCGCTACCGGGAGATTGCTCACACCATGGACACGACGGAAGATGCCGCACGCAGAAGTGTTCATGAGGGCCTGAAAAAGCTTCGCCAGCGAATTGAGAGAGAGGGCGGATGAGCGACACCGGCGACATCGAACAGCTCCTTCGAGCAGACCTTCGGAAGGGAGAGGGCTCGGAGACTCTCGCGCGCCGCTTCGCCGAGCACGCGGCGGTGAGCGGCGAGGCCGAGGTCGCGTTCGCAACCGTCGACACACCGGTCGGCACCACATCTGTTGCCGCGACGACTCTCGGAATCGTTTCGGTCGGGCTGCCCAACCATCCGCTCGACGACTTCGTAGAACGGCTCGCGTCCGCAATCTCGCCGCGAGTGGTCGAGGCGCCTGGCCGGCTCGACCAAGCGCGCCGCGAGCTCGATGAGTACTTCTCAGGTACGCGTAGGAGTTTCGACCTCGCGCTTGACTGGGCGATCGTTCCCGGCGGCTTCTATCGCAAGGTGCTCGAAGCCACGGCAAAGCTCCATTACGGCGAGGTAATGACCTATGGCGAGGTCGCCATGAGCGCCGGCAATCCGCGCGCCCACCGTGCGGCCGGGACCGCGCTGGGCGCCAACCCTCTGCCGATCGTGGTGCCATGCCACCGTGTCGTTCGCGCGGGCGGGGGCGACCCCGGCAACTATGGCGGCGGCCGGGAACTGAAGCAGTGGTTGCTCGACCTCGAAAGCGCTGGCTAAGCCCCAAACGTCCAGCGCTACCGCCTATAGGCCTCAGCGTTGGACGTTTCGGTCCCGAGGGCTTGACAAAGCTTTACAGTCAAGTAGGCTGTAAAGCATGATCGACGAAAGCCTCACCAAGCGCCAGCACGAGATCCTCGAACGACTCGAGCTCAGAACACCCGTGAAGCGCATCGCAACCGACCTCGGCGTCTCGCGGAACGCCGTGTATCTCCAGATCGAGCGGCTCCGAGAGCGCGGAGTCCTGCCGCGCGACTACACGCCGAGTGGCCAGCCGCCGCGCTCGGCTTCACCCGCGCCGATGTCGGGGCTCGAGCTCGGCTCGGCGGTCCCGGCGCCGGGTTTCGCGAACGGCCCTCAGACAAGCATGCGCTCCGAGCTTGCCGCCCTCCGTCGCCCCGCGACAGATCAGCCGGCCGCCGGTGAGTACGCCCGCACGATCGAGGCCGCCGCTGCGCGAAACGACTCTGTCGCGCTCGCGTATGAGCTCGGGCGGCTCGACGCGACTGAGGATTCAGAACTCGCCACCGGCCTCGTAGAGTCGGCGCTCGAGCGGCTCGGACACCTCCCGACCGCAAACTGATGGATAATCGCCCCGTCCTTCGAATCCAAGGAGATTCCCGCACATGATCGCTGTCTTGATCGTCGTCGGCGTGCTCGTAGTGCTCGCCCTGATCTACATCCTCATCCGCAACTCGCTGATCGGTTCGCGAAACCGCGTCGACGAGTCTTGGTCCGGCATCGACGTCCAGCTCAAGCGCCGCCACGACCTCGTGCCGAACCTGGTCGAGACGGTGAAGGGTTACGCGACGCACGAGCGTGAGACGTTCGAGAAGGTGACGCAGGCGCGCGCGGCCGCCATGCAGGCTTCCGGGCCTGCTGCGTCGAGCCAGGCTGAAGGTCTTCTCAACGCCGCGTTGACGGACCTGCGCGCCGTCGCCGAGCAGTACCCGGAGCTCCGCGCGACTGAGAACTTCCAACAGCTCTCTCGAAATCTGTCGGAGCTCGAGGATGAGATTCAGGCGTCACGGCGGATCTACAACTCGAACGTCCAGTCCTACAACACCTCGATCCAGATCTTCCCGAACTCGATCGTCGCCTCGTCCGGAGGCTTCACGTCCCGCGAGTTCTTCGAGATCACAAACGCAGCCGAGCGCGAGCCCGTCCAGGTCTCGTTCTAGCCCGCTCGGGTTCGACCGAGCACCCCGGGCCGGTGAGCAGCGAGCCTGAGTTCCTCACCGGCCCG
>JALZIJ010000176.1 GCA_030860375.1 Actinomycetota bacterium
TTGCACCTCCAAGCCGCCGCGGGCGAGAAGCGCCGCCATGGCGGTGCCCCAGCTGCCGGCCCCGATCACGGCGGCTTTACGGAGTGGTGGCAGGCCGCCGAGATACTCCCACTGAAGCTCGATGTTGGGCCAGATCCGCTCGGTGACGGTCTGGGCGAGGCTGGGCGAGGGTCGCTCGGTCTGCGGGAACGTCATCGAGCTACCGGCGCGCAGGCGCACCTTGCGCGGGCGGATTCGCCAGCCGGTTCGGACGTGCTCGGTGCCGATCACCGCGACGGGCATCACCGGAGCGCCAGACTCGAGGGCGAGGCGCCCGACGCCGCGCTTGGGTCTTGCCAGGGAGCCCTGACGGATGCGGGTGCCCTCGGGAAAGATGACGACCGTGCCGCCACGCTCGACCGCGAGCTTGGCCGTATCGACCGCGGTTTCGTCCGACTGGCCGCGTCGGATCGGGAACGCGCCGAGCCGGTTCAAGAACCAGCCCTGCCAGCGCTTCTCGAACAGCTCGACCTTCGCGACGAACTGGATCGAGCGTCGCCACGGCAAGAGCGACGCGATCACGAAGGGGTCGAGGAAGCTGCGGTGGTTCGACGCGACGATGAGTCCGCCCTTGATCCGGGCGTGCTCACGGCCCTGGCGCTCGAGCCGAAACCAGATCAGGAAGAACGGCATGAAAACGCAGCGAACGATCGTGTAAACGAAGCGGTTCGTTCCGTGCTCGCGCGCGAAGCGGTGATACGCGTCGAAGCGCTCCTGGGAAATGACATCGTCGGCGCGCGGGGGCGCCGAGGCTCGCGGACGATCCTCCATCCCTAGGCCTACACGTTCGGGCGAACGTAGTTACCAGGCAGATTCGACGATTTGCCGAAGCTCGTCGCGATCCGGCTTGTCCGGGGTCATCGCGAGCTCTTCACGGCCTTCGATCGCGTTGAGCGCGTTGTCGAGCTTTTCGCGATCGGCGCCGATTTCGCCGAGCGCGCGGCGGCCTCCCGCGAGGTCCTCGATCCGTGTGACCAGCCCCTCGCAATCCGTGTCAAGCGCACCGGCCAATGCAGTCATGTCGTCAGGAACCCGCGGGATCAGCGCCTCCACGACCCGGGGCAGGATCGCGGCATTGGTCTCGGCGTGAGGGGTTCGCAGAACGCGCACAAGGCTCTGACAGATCACATGGTGGAGCGAGAACAGGGCGGAGTCGATCGCATACCCCGCGAGGAGCGAACCGAGTGCGAGGTCGCGCCGGCGATCGGAATCGTCGAGGCCGGCAGCGATGAGCCGCGCGCCCTCGAGGGCCGCAAGGCGAGACACGGGATGTGCGAGCGGCGTATAGAGACAATCGGCGGCGTGGGCCAGCGCGTTCATGGCCGAGGCGCGCCGCTCGGGCTCGTCCTGAGTCGTCATCTCGTCCGGGTCGGCGAACACCAGCACCGGTCGGACCAGCTCGTCGGCCTCATGCCCGTCGGGCAATTTGTGGATGCTGGTCATCTCGGCGCCCGAGAGCGTGGTCGGGATCGCAGCGACCTGCCCCCCGCGGACGGCAGCGATTGCCTTCGCCGTGTCGACGACCCTGCCTCCACCAAGGGCGACAAGCGAATGTGCCGAGACCGAATCGAACAGCTCGGCCGCGATCTCGTTCACGGGGCCGGGGGGCACCTCGTACACCTGTCGAGCGTCCTCACGAAGCGCCACGGGCGCCCTGGCGAGCGCCCGTGAAGTCGAAAGGAGGTCATATTCGCCCCAGCCCGCCTGGTCGAGCGCGACCGGCACGTGATCGACGGCGCCGCGCCCGAAGGTGATCGTGCGCTCGCCGTCGCGCCAGGTGATGTCGTCCCGACTCAAGAGCCCGGGGCGGGACTCGAACCCGCAACCTCCGCTTTACAAGAGCGATGCTCCACCAGTTGAGCTACCCGGGCACGCGCCGAGAGGATATGACGGTCTACAGAAGCACTTCGCGACCCGAGATGTGGGTGGCAACCTTCCGCTTTACGCGCTGAAGGGCGTTGTCGACGGTCTTCGTGTCGCACTCGAGCCGCTCGGCCACCACCTCGTAGGAGCAACCGTCGAGGTAGAGGGACAGAACCTCGCTCTCGAGCTCACTCAGGACGTCGCCGAGGCACGAGACGAGGCTTGACAGCTCCTCCGAGGCGATCACCCGATCCACCGGGTCGTCGCAGATCGGCCCAGGCAAAATCTCCTCGAGCGTCGTGTCCGACTCGCCGGACGCTGCCGGCGACTGAGCAAAGGAGACGTACTGGTTGAGCGGTGCATGCTTGTTGCGGCTCGCAGTCTTGACCGCAGTGATGATCTGTCGGGTGATGCAGAGCTCCGCGAAATTGCGAAAGCTCGACTCCCGGTCTGTCCGGTAGTCGCGAATCGCCTTGTAGAGCCCAACCAGGCCCTCCTGAATCAGGTCGTCCGAATCGCCTCCGAGGAGGAAGTACGACGACGCCTTCATGCGCACGAAACCGCGATAACGGCGGATGAGCCGGTCGTACGCGTCCGCCGAGCCCCGCTTTGCGAGCGCGACGAGGTAGTGGTCATCAAGCTCTGGTTGAGCCTCAGATCTACGGCTACGAGCGGTCGCCACTGCAACAGCGGGGGCGACCAGCTTTACGGCATGTGGGGTGGGTGAAACGGCCACGCGAATTCCTCTCGTTTGAATTGCGTGGCGCCACTCCTCCCCGGGGGCGCCTCTCCTGTCAGGATCACCATCGGTCGCTTGAGGCTCGACCTTTAGTTCACCCTTACTTCCACGGCAGTTTAGGCAGGTAAGCGTAGTTCTGTCAACCCCCCGGGCCGCATGCAACTCTCGTTGCAGGTTCTCGGTTCCGTCCGAACGGTTCCCTACGACTCTCGTTGGCGAACCGCTTCGAAGAGCAAAACCGCTGCTGCGGCCGACACGTTGACCGACTCCGTGCGTCCGCGAAGCGGGATCGAGACCAGCGCATCGCACGCCGCTGCAACGCGAGGTCGAAGTCCCTTCCCCTCGCTTCCGAGCACGAGCACCAACGGGCCCGTCAGGTCGATGGCGGAGTAGACGTCGGCGCCGTCCGCCGCGGCACCGTAAGTCCATAACCCCTCCCGCGTCTTTGCGCCCACGAGCCAGTCGGCCAGGTTTCTCACGCGGGCAATGGCGAGGTGCTCGACCGCGCCCGCGGAGGCTTTGCAGACAGTGGGGGTCACAGCCGCCGCGCGGCGATCGGGAATCACGAGGCCCGTCGCGCCCGCGGCCTCCGCCGAGCGGGCGACGGCACCGAGGTTGTGCGGATCCTGCACCTGGTCGAGCGCGACGATGAGAGCGTTGGGCGCGTCGAGGAGCACTTCGGGGTCCGCGTACGGATAGGGCTCAACCTCGGCGACAACGCCCTGATGGTCCGGAGACCCACAGATTCTGGTCAGCTCATCTGCGCCAGTCTCCTCGGAGGTCCACAGCCGCATCACGCTGCGGCGCCCGCGCCGGGCCTCTGCCACCGCCCGCCGGCCATAGACGACGTCAGCCACGGGGAACGAGCCGGGAGCCTTCGGCCGAGTCGCGGACCTCGAAGCCGAGCGCGGCCAGGCGATCGCGGGCACGGTCTGCCCGCTCGAAGTCTCGCGCCGCCCTGGCCTCGTCGCGTTCGCGGAGGAGCGCCTCGGCTTCCTCGCCTGCTTGCCCCTCATCGGCAAGGACGAGCGCACCGAGCCCAAGCAGCGGCAGCATGCGCTCGAGGACGGCCCGCGCGCCGGCCAGTGGTCGGCGGTTCGCCTCGGCGACGAGCTCGAAGGCCGCCGCGAGGGCGCGGGGGGTGTTGAAGTCGTCGCAAAGCGCGGCGATGAACGCCTCCTCGCGCTCGGCCGCGAAGTGGTCCTCCCCCTCCACCCCGGGCTCGCGCAGGAAGTTGCGAAGGCGCTCGACCCTCGCGCGCGCCTCCCCGAGAGCCCTGTCGGAGAACTCGAGGGGCTGGCGATAGTGCCCTGAGATGAGAAAAGCGACGACCGCCTGCGGTCCGAAGCGCTCGATCGCCTCGCGTAGGCCGAAGATGTTGCCGACAGACTTCGACATCTTCTCGTCGGCAATCCGGATCATTCCGTTGTGCATCCAGATCCGCGCGAGGGGTAACCCGCGGGCGCCCTCGGACTGGGCCACTTCGTTCTCGTGATGGGGGAAGACGAGATCCGATCCTCCGCCGTGGATCTCGAAGTCGGCGCCGAGCACCTTCTCGGCCATCGCCGAGCATTCGATGTGCCAGCCCGGCCGGCCCTCGCCCCACGGACTGTCCCACGCTGTGTCCTCACCAGGCTTTCTCGCCTTCCAGAGCGCGAAATCGAGCACGCTCTCCTTCAGGCTCTGCGTCCCGGCCTCCTCGCCCTGGTCCATCTCCTCGGGATCGCGGTTCGAGAGCTTCCCGTAGCCCTCGAAGCTGCGGACGCGGAAATAGACGTCACCGCCCGATTCGTAGGCATGCCCGCGCTCGACGAGCGCTTCGATCATCGAGACGATCTCAGGCACGGTTTCCGTCGCAAGCGGCTCGAAATCCGGGCGCCCTAACCCCAAGAGGCCTGTGTCCTCGACATACAGCCGTGTCATCTCGTCGGCGTGCTCAGACGATGGGACGCCGAGCGCCTTCGCCGCGTCGTAGATCTTGTCGTTCACGTCGGTGACGTTCATGACGACGGTGGTCTCGTAGCCGAGGTGCTCGAGGAGCCGGCCGAGCAGGAGAAAGACGACGTACGGCCGCGCATTTCCGACATGGATCCGCCCGTAGACGGTGGGCCCGCAGGCATAGATCCCGACCTTGCCGGGCTCACGAGGCTCGAGCGCTCGTAGCTTGCCCGAAAGTGTGTCCTTGATCTGAACCTCGCGCATCGTGACCATCCTAGGTCGGAGGTGGGAACCAGTACCGCATCGCAGGACGGGAACCCGTGTGGATTCGACCACACAGGAGGGGTCTGAATCCACGCGGGTGGACTGCCGCTCCTCGTCCGAAGCGCTAGCTGCCCTACAGGCGAAGGGGTCGACGAAACCCGGCGGTGAGGCGGTTAACGTCGGCCACCTCGGCGTGCGACGGGTGGCCGCAACCAATGGTGAGTGACAGCTTTGGACGAGCGCTTAGACTGCTCGCATGCCTTCGACGCCCAAGCCCGTGAGCGGTGTCTCGACGAACGGCAAGCACGCTGGTACCAATGGCGGCCCGCCGAAGATCTCTGAGCGGGTGCCACTCGAGGGACTCGCCGACAGCGTCGGTCGCGCGACGGGCGAGGCCCTCCGGCTCGGACAGGGACTCGCCGGCAAGGCGCTGGGAAGCGCGGCGCGCTCGCTCCAAAAGCGCCTCCAAGCCGACCTTGACGACCGTGACCCGGACTACATCCGTGAGAACCTGCCGCTCTCGTGGCTCGTCGCCAGCATCTGGTTTCGAGCCGAGGTCCGGAACCTCTCGAACGTGCCCGATAAGGGACCGGTCCTCCTCGTCGGCAACCACACAGGTGGGAACATGTCGCCCGAGACGATTTTCTTCACGCTGGCCTTCTCGACGTACTTCGGGGTCGAGCGCCGCTTCCACCAGCTCGCCCACAACCTAGTCCTCGCCTCGCCGCTCGGTCCGTTCCTGCGCCGGTTCGGCACCGTCGCCGCCTCGCGTGACAATGCCCTCGCGGCACTTGACGCGGGTGCCGCAGTCCTCGTCTTCCCCGGCGGGGACTGGGAGGTCCACCGCCCGAGCTGGCAGAGCTCCAAGATCGACTTCGGCGGCCGCCGGGGGTTCGTCCGCCTGGCGCTCGAAAAGGACGTGCCGATCGTCCCCGTGGTCACGATCGGCGGGCAGGAGACGGCGCTTTGGCTCGACCGCGGCGCCTGGCTCGCCAAGCTCCTTCGACTCGACCGCACCGCTCGCCTCAAGGTCATGCCGATCCTGATCGCCCCTCCTTGGGGCCTCACCGTCGGAGACTTCCTGCCACGAATTCCTCTCCCGGCAAAGATGACCAGCGATGTTTTGCCCGCGATCCACCTTCGCGAGCGATTCGGCGATGAGCCCGATATCGACGAGGTTTACGAGTACGTCACTGACACGATGCAGGAAACGCTCGACGGACTCGCCGCCGAGCGGCGCTTCCCCGTGATCGGCTGATGCGATGAGACTGAGTGAGTGCGTCGTCGTCTCGGCTCCGCCACGAACGGTGTGGAACTACCTGGCCGATCTCGACAATTACATGCACTTCATGTCGGGCGTGACCCGCTGGGATCAGGACGGCGACGCGACGACGGGGATTGGCGCCCGCCGCCGGATGCTGATCCGGGTCGGGTCCGCCGAGGTTGGAGGCCTGATCGAGATGGTCGAGTGGGATGAGCCCAACGACATGGCCTGGAGCTCGGTCACCGGCATCGACCAGCGCGGCCGCTTCCGCCTCAGGCCGGCCGGAACGAAATCGACGAAGGTCGAGTTCCGCTACCAGTACGGCGTTGCCGGCGGCGGGATTACCGGCTGGCTCTCAGAACAGGTCTCAGCACCCAGCCTGTCGAAGCACCTCCGCCTCTCGCTCCAGCAGCTCAAGCGCATCGTCGAGTCGGAGAAGCTCCGAGCGGGGACCAACGAGCGAAGCTCAGAGCCCGCCGAGGCCTGAGCGTCAGCTTTTCTTGGCCGCTACGACGCTCTATTCCGGCGAAGCTTCGCCTTCCTCCGAGCCTTCGTCCTCGGAGTTCTCGCCGCCGGAGTCCTCGCCCTCTTGAAGCTCTCGCTTCAGTACCTTGCCGGTCGCGTTTCGAGGCAGCTCGTCAATGAACTCGACCTCACGCGGCACCTTGTAGCCGGCGAGGTTCTCCTTCACATAGGACTTCGCCCCGGACTCGTCAAGCGATCCTGAGCCCTTGAGGACGACGAATGCCTTGAGGGCCTGTCCGAACTTCTCGTCGTCGATGCCGATGATCGCGACCTCGTCAACGGCCTCGTGGCCGGCCAGGAGATCCTCGACCTCGCGCGGGAACACGTTCTCACCGCCCGAGACGATCATCTCGTCGTCGCGGCCGTCGATGAACAGGCGACCTTCCTCGTCCAAGTGGCCGACGTCTCCGGAGCTGAGAAGGCCGTCGATGATGTCCTTGTTGCCGCCGCCGGTGTAGCCCTCGAACTTCATCTCGTTACCCACAAAGATGCGCCCCGTTTCGCCTTGGGGCAGCTTCTTTCCGTCCTCGTCGTAGATCTCGAGATGCGTGCCGTGTGGGATGCGGCCGGCAGTGCCCGGCGCGTCGCGCAGGTCTTCGGGCGTTGCGATCGTTGCCCAGGCGACCTCGGTCGAGCCGTAGAGGTTGTAGAGGTTGTCGCCTGTCGCGTCCATCCACTCGGTCGCGAGCTCGCCGGGCAGCGCCGAGCCCGACGCACAGGTGGCCTTAAGCGAAGAGAGGTCGAACTTGTCGATCGTTTCCTCGTCGAGTTGAAGGATCCGCTGCATCATCACCGGGACGACGATCAACGCGGAGGCCTTCGACTCCTCGACGGCCTTGAGGGTTGCCTCCGGGTCGAACTTGCGCCGAAGCACGTAGGTCGAGGAAAGCGAGAGTCCGATCGAGAAGTGGGCGAACCCCCAGGAGTGAAAGAGCGGAGCGGCGATCATCGTCGTCTCGCGCGCCTTGAGGGGGATCTTCGAAAGGAGCGCGGCGATCGGCCCGAGCGTGTCGGGCTGGCCGCGCTGCGCGCCCTTCGGGGTGCCGGTCGTGCCCGAGGTGAGGACGATGAACTTCGACGATGAGTCGGGGGGTGTCAGGTCCGAGGCGTCTGAGGATCCCTCGATCAGGGACTCGATCGAGGGATCGTCGGTGCCGCCGTCCTGGTCCCACGCGACGAACCTCTTCACGTCGACGTTGACCTTCTCCATGACGTTCAGAAACTCTTCGTCGTAGACGACCACTTTCGGGTCCTCGCGGTCGAGCACGTCCACAAGCTGCGGGCCGGAGAACATCGTGTTCATGAAAAGCGCGTTCGCGCCAAGCTTGGAAGCGGCGAGCACGGTATCGACGAAGCCACGGTGGTTGCGGGCGAGGATGGCGATGCCGTCGCCTTCGGAGATTCCCTGCTCCCGGAAGGCACGAGCGAGGCGGTTCGAGCGCTTCTGGACCTCTGAGAAGCTGAGCTCGCCAAGCTCGTCGATGATCATGGGCTCGTCCGGGTAGCGGACCGCGGCGGCGGAGACGCCCGCGGCGGGCGAGGCTCCCCAGCGCCCGAGCTCGCGCAGGACACGGGCGAGGCGGTCGGGACGCGTCGGGCGGACGATGCCGGCGTCGATCAGAACCTTGACGTTGAACGGGACATCGGGCAGGAGGCCGAGCGAGCCCACCTGAACCTTCCCCAAGCGCTCAGAGATCACGCCGCAACTCTATTGCCCAGCGCGTGTGAGCATTCGATGAGGTACCTGGCACCATCGCGAGTCTGATGAGGTGCCTGACCCCTTCGTCAGTCGGCTTCGACTGAAGCAACCGCGATGCAGGCGATGCCCTCGCCTCGGCCGATCCAGCCCATGCCCTCATTCGTGGTCGCTTTAACGCTCACCGGCGCGCCGACAGCCTCACCCAGGATCCGCTCCATCTCGAGGCGATGCTCACCAAGTCGCGGCTCCTCGCAGATCACGGTGGTATCGACATTCACCACAGAGCCGGGCACCATCGCCACCGCGGTTCGGAGGAGATCGACGGAGTCGGCGTCACGCCACTGGTCCTCCGAAGGCGGGAAGTGCGTGCCGATGTCGCCCAGACCGGCCGCTCCCAACACTGCGTCGGTGATGGCGTGGGCGATCGCATCGGCATCCGAGTGCCCCTCAAGGCCGCACGGATGCGGCACCTCAACTCCGCCGAGGATCAGCGTCCCGCCCTCCGAGAAGCGGTGCGAGTCGTAGCCGATGCCTACTCGCGCGCTCATCCGAGCGTTTCCATACGCCGCCCGCGCCCCTCGAACACCGCGATCTCCCTCACGCCCCATCCGCGCATTACCTCAACCGCCCGCTTGTATTCGTGCCCGACGTGCTGAGGCACGTGGGCGTCGCTCGAGAGCGCGAACACCGCGCCTGCGTCGATGCACATCTCGGCGAAGGCGTCCGCCGGATAGAGCTCTCCCGCTGGTTTGCGCCAGCCCGCCGTTGAGACCTCGACGGCGATGCCCGTTTCGGCGATCGCCTCGATCGCGGGCTCGTAGTGAAAGCGCGGATCACGTCGGGGCGCGGGCCGCCCTTCACCCCAGACCTTCACGAGATCGGGGTGCGCGCAGATGTCATAAAGGCCACTGCGGATGGCCTCCGCGAGCGTTTCGAAGTAGAGGGCCCAGACCTTGTCCGGATCGGCGATCTCCTCCCAGACATCGTTGACGTCGTGGTCCACTGCGCGGCCGCGCAGAAAGTGGACGGAGCCAACCACGTAATCCAGGTCGTGGCGGTCGAGCACGTTTGCAGTCTGGTCCTCCCTCCCCGCGATCCAGTCCATCTCGATCCCGGCGCGAAGGCGCACGCTTCGCAAGAACTCGACGTACTCAGCCAGGTCGTCGACGGCGTTCTCGCGCCAGAAGGGGTGATCCCAGATTTCGAGCGACTCCGTGAAGCGATGGATGTGCTCCGAGACTCCGAGCTCGGCGATCCCGGCCTCGGAGGCTGCCTCGAGGTAGCGGTCGGCGTTGGCCTGCGTGAAGTATTCGGAGGGCGGTGTATTCGACTCGTCCGGCCGCAGGTGCACATGGTAATCCGTCAGCACCCGGGTTACGCTAGCCGCCCTTGGTCCATCTTCGAATCGTCATCCCGAAAGAACTGGCCTCCAAGACGCTCTCGCTCCTCGAGAACACACCGTCGGTCATCAACGTGATCTACCTCCAAGGCGTGGCGCGGCGCCCCGAGGGTGACGTGATCCTCTGCGATGTGGCGCGGGAGGACGCGAGCGTCGTGATCTCCGACCTTCGTGAGCTTGGAATCCCTGAATGTGGGTCCATCGCGATCGAGGACATCGACTCGCAGATCTCAGACATTTCGATCGCGGCCGAGAAGGCCGCGGCCGGGATGCCGTCGGACGCAGTGGTCTGGGAGGAGGTCGAGTCGAGGACTCAGGAGAATGTCGAGCTCTCAGGCAGCTTCCTCGCGTTCATGGTGGTTGCGACGCTGATCGCCGCAGTAGGGATCCTCACCGACCAGCTCATCCTCATCATCGGGGCGATGGTCGTCGGCCCGGAGTTCGGTCCGCTTGCCGGCCTGTGCGTGGCGCTCGTACACAAACGTGGCGACGTCGCACGGCGCTCGCTCACTGCCCTCGCGGTTGGATTCCCACTCGCCATCGCGGCGAGCCTCGTCTTGACGCTCGCGATCGACGCCGCCTCGCTCGTTCCCGGCGACTTCTCCCAAGAAAAGCATCCGTTTACGGACTTCATCTCCAGCCCCGACGAGTTCACCGTGATCGTCGCGGCCCTCGCGGGCGTAGCCGGCGTGCTCTCGCTCACCAGCGCCAAGTCCGGCGCCCTGGTCGGCGTCCTCATCTCCGTGACGACGATCCCCGCCGCAGCGAACATCGGCGTGGCCGTCGCGCTCGGTGACGAGAGCGAGGGCGTGGGCGCGGCGCTACAGCTCGGGCTGAACTTGGTCGCGATCGTGTTCGCGGGCTTGGCGGTGCTCTTCTTCCAGCGACGCCTCTATCTGCGCCGCAAGGCAAAGCACTCAGGAGACGAGGGGCGAAAGGCAGCCGGGCTGACCGCCGGAAAGAGCGGCGCAAGCGAGGAGTGAGTCGACGGAAGGCTTGTGCCGCACCAGGCGGCTCAACTCGACCGTCGATCGCGAAGGAGCGCTTCGATCACCACCAGATCCGATTCGGTCGTGAGCTTCGGATTGGGCGCGGTGACGTGATGAAGGCGCACCACACCTCCGGCAGTCTCGACGAGGCTCGCATCGTCGGTCGCCTGGGCAAGCGTCTCTGTGTCCGTATGGAGGGCATTCCGCAAAGCCTCGGCCCTGAAAGCCTGCGGCGTCTGAACGGCCCATAACTCTGAGCGCGGAACCGTCTCGATGACACGCCCCGCCAGCGCGCGCTTGACCGTGTCCGCAACGGGCGCTGCTGCGACCAGAGCGTCGCAACCGGTATCCCCGGCGAGCTCGGAGACGATCGCGGCGAAGACGGCCGGGGTCACAAGTGGGCGCGCCGCGTCATGAACGAGGACGATCTCTGCCTGAGCGAACCCTTCCTTCTCCGCCACTGGGCCGTCGAGGACCTCCACGCACTTGGCAACCGACTCCGACCTCGAACCCCCGCCTACAACCACTATCGCACCGATGTCGAGGGTTTCGCGCGCAACCTCCCAAACCTCGGCCTGGTGATCCCGCGGCGCAGCTACAACGATCTGCTCGATGCCGGCCCCCTCGAGGGCGAGGAGGGACCAAGCGAGCAGCGGCCGTCCCGCCACTTCGACCAAGGCCTTCGGGCCGCCGGCTCCGAGCCTCTCCCCGGAGCCGGCGGCCGCGATCACGGCTGTCGCGAGCGCCGCGGCGCCCATGCGTCCTGCGGCCTAAACGGTCGTCTCGGCGAAGCGGTTCTCGAGCAAGTCGTCGAGGTATAACTCGGCGCCCTCTTCGTCCTTGTCGAGCGCGTACATGAACTCGGAGGCGAGGATCTTCTTCGCGCGGGTGTACATCTGCTTCTCACCCGTGGACAGGCCCTTGTCCATCTCGCGGATCGCGAGGTTTCGGACCACTTCTGCGATCTCGTAGATGTTGCCGGTCTTGATCTTCTCGCGGTTGTATTTGAAGCGCCGGTTCCAGTTCTTCGGCATGTCGGAGAGCTCGCCGGTCAGGACGCCGATGACCTCTTCGACCTGCTTGGGGTCGATGACTCGGCGAAGGCCCGCGATGTGCGCGTTCTCGCACGGGACCATCACGGTCATGTCGTTGTGGAGGATCTTGAT
>JALZIJ010000179.1 GCA_030860375.1 Actinomycetota bacterium
ATGAATACAGCACCGCAACTCTCCATCCGCAGCATCGTCTCGTGAAAGCGCTCGAGGGCGACCAGGCCAGCCGCGGGAGTGCGGCCCAGCGCCTCCTCGCCGCCCGGAATCTTCCGCATCGCACCCGCCGCCCGGAGCGAAGCGCGAGCGATGCCGGGGGTCAGGGAAGGGCTCTCCTCGGCGCCTTGGAGCAGCTCCGCCACGTCGTAGTGCGCGAGGAAGCGCTCGGGATGGTCACCGGTGAGGACGACACCGCCAATTTCGTCGTCGGACTCGGCCCGCTCGACGAGCGCTCCGAGGGCCAGCACGAGCGGGTCGTCGAAGAGCCCGTGCGGTGGATTTGAGAGCGTCGCCAAGAGGACGCGACCCCGCTGCTCCGTGTGGATGGCGCCGCTCATCGAGTCGCGCGCCAGGTCGCCGTTGCGGTGATCACGCCGGCGGCAACCAGGATCCCTGCAGCCAGTAGGCCGGCGCGATCGTTCGCTTCGTCGAACACGGCGCCGCTCTTTCCCGCCGACATGACCGAGCCGAATGAAGCGGCCGAGGCGACGGAGAGCGCCGAGGCTGCCGAGCCCACCGACCCGATCGAAAGCACCGAGCCGACCGAGCCGATCGAGAGCAACGAACCTTTCGATGCGATCGAGAGGAACGAGTCCTCCGACCAGAGGCTGAGCGCCGAGCCGTCGTCCACGCCCGGCAGTTTCTCACGTCACGCCGAGCGAAGCGCAAATGCCACGCCGCACACTCCCGCTTACCTCCCGACACGCCTTCGGCCCAACCGGAGCACCACCCGCGCGTGGAGTCGCGCGACCTCCGGAGGATGAGCGAACTGATGTACCTGGCGTCCGAGGGGTGGACGCGAGCTGCCTCAGTTCGCATAAGCCGGGGCGGACGGCGCGTAACCGAACCTTCACCTTGTGGGCCGATCTGCGTGATACTCGTTCGAGGATGGCCTACTCGTCGAACACCGAGCGGCGCGGCTACGGCATGATCAAGGCATCCGGCGACAAGCTCGAGGTCGAGTTTCGCTCCCCGATGACGACGATGCAGCCCGAGTCGACGGTTGAGACGATCCAGGCTTTCGAGGTCCAGGCGGGCACGCCCGAAGTTGAGCTGGTCTAATCGCGCCTGAGCCGGACAACTCCGAAGGGCTGAGTCGTCGCGAGCTGGTCGGCTCGGGGGTCGCAGCAGCAGGGCTTCTCGCACTTGGCCCCGAGTTCTGGGAGGCGCTCGCCCGGCCCGCCAGGCGCGCGCGGAGCCCGTACGGGCCGCTTGGTCCGCCGGACTCCAACGGCTTGCGACTTCCCAATGGCTTTACCTCGCGTGTCATCGCGCGAGGTGGTCAACCTGTCGCCGGCACCGCCTATACCTGGCACATCTTCCCCGACGGCGGCGCTACCTACAAGACTTCCGACGACGGCTGGATCCTCGTTTCGAACTCTGAAGTTCCGACTCCGGTGGACCTGCCGATCGATCCGCCAATCGGCAATCCAGGCGAAGGCGGAGCTTCGGCTATCCGGTTCGATGCCGACGGCAATATCACCGATGCCTACCGGATCCTCTCGAACACCAGCTCGAACTGTGCGGGCGGACCGACGCCATGGGGGACCTGGCTTTCATGCGAAGAAATCGATGACGGTCTCGTCTGGGAGTGCGACCCTGCCGGGGTAAACGACGCAGTCGCACACCCCGCCATGGGCACCTTCAAGCACGAGGCGGCGTGCATCGACGATCGCACCGGCTTTGCCTACCTGTCCGAGGACACAGGCGACAGCGGTTTCTACAGGTTCCGGCCCAAGCGCGACACGGACCTCTCAGAGGGGCGGCTCGAGATCGCGAAGGTGGGAAAGCGCGGGGCGGTGGAGTGGGTTCGCGTGTCTGATCCATCGGGTGCGGCCGGGCCTCTGCGAGACCAGGTTGAGGGCGCGGCACGATTTGCTCGGGGCGAGGGGATCTGGTTCGACTCGGGCACCGTTTATCTTGCCACGACGTCCGATAGCCGGATCTGGGCCTACGACACGCGCCGCGAGCGCATCCGGGTCCTCTATGACCCCGCCAAGATCAAGAATCCGCCGCTGATGGACGTCGACAACATCACTGTCGCGAAGCGCTCTGGCGATCTCTACGTATGCGAGGACAACGGTGGCGACGATCCCTTCGACATCGCGATCATCACTCCCCAGCTGCCTCGACCGGGCGATCGCAAACCGCGCGCTCCGAAGGTCGCGCGCTTTATGAAGCTGACCGGGCCCGAGCACGGCGACGCCGACACCGAGGCGGCCTCAGAGGTCGCCGGCGTGTGCTTCAACCCGGCGGGCGACAGGCTCTATTTTTCCTCCCAGCGCGCCGCCGTCACGGGCGCGACCTATGAAGTGTCAGGGCCGTTTCGACGCCGGCCTTGACGGTCGGCGGCCCAGCCCTCAGCGGACCTTGATCCCCTTCGCGCAAACGACCTCGACGAACGCGTCTGCATTTGGTTCGTTTGCCGTGGAATTGTCGTCTACGCCGACGTAGTAGCTGCGGTCGCGGACATTTCCGTTCGGCGCAGCCTTAGAGAGATAGCTCACCACGATGCCCTGACTCGTCCGCGCCCCGCCGTCGATCGCCGAGCCAGCTTTGCGGGGGCACCTGATCTCCTGAACCAAACCGGCGCCTTCGGGCGGCTTAGTCGCGTCTTGCGCGAAGTA
>JALZIJ010000184.1 GCA_030860375.1 Actinomycetota bacterium
GTGCTGTATCCCTGTCGGTCACGGGAGCTGGAGGAGCTCGTGACCAAGCAGGCGCGCGAATCGGGTGCCGAGCAGGTGGTCCGTGCCACCCTTCTGCGGCACAGCATGAGCAGTGTGCCAGTCGCCGGAAGTCGCTCGAATCCTGGGGTTGGTGGATAGGTTGGCCGCTCGGGGTCGACAGGTCAGTGCCCGCTTCGAGCGCGCCTCGCTGATCGTCACCCGCGGGCCTCGTTCGAGCGAGATCGTCAAGGCTTCAGCGCGGACCCGTACCCTGGAGTGCCTTCTATCGAATGCGGGGGCTGCGGACGAGCTGCCTAAGGCTGTCGCAGTTACCTCATCGCCGACCCGTCTGGCCTCCGGTCCTTGCCGCCGATCGAACACCACAACGCCCCTTGGGACCTAGTCGACGGGCGCCGCCTTAGCGAGCTGCTCGATGTAACCGATCATGAAACTCATGGCGGCTGTAGATGGAGGCGAGGGAGCTGCCCGCTGTCCGAGGGCGAGCGGCTGGACGCCGCTGCCTGGCTTGTGGCCAAGGAAATCATGGGACTACGGTGCGGCCGAGCACGCACCATTTTCCGGGGCTGGCTCGCTGCAGCTACAAACGCCGAGGGTTCCTCTGCGGTCGATCCCTCGCTGGCCAAGCCGTTCGTGGAGCCGACGTTCGGGCGGCCTCCGGCCGGGGCATCGCTCGATCACGCGCAGGGGTACGTCGCCGAGGTTGCCTGGCGGATGCTGGCCAAGGAGGAGCACGCTGACGACCGCACCATCATCCACCTCGAGCGCCCGGATTCCGACGTGACCTCTCCGGGCGCGGACGGATTCGCGATCTACCGCATCCATCCTACGGAGCAGCTGGCGTTCCGGTTGTGGGAGATCAAGAAGCGCGAAGGGACAGGCTCCGTCTCGACCAGCATTCGTAATGCATACATCCAGCTTGATCTCCACGCCGAGCGCTACTTGGCGAAGCTCACCGCGCAGTCGGAGGCACCGGACTCAGACGCCGAGCTCGTCGACTTCCTCGCGGATCTAGTGCCTGCCTGGAAGCGCGCCGACGCGTCCGCCGGGGCCGGCGTGGCCTTGGCCGCAGATGCGACTAGCCTGCCGGGCCGCGCGTTTACGACGATGCATAGGCATTTCCCGGCCCTCGTCGATGCGGGCGGGATCGAGGGCTACCTGGTCGGCCTGGGCTCGCTGCGCGAGTTCACGTCCTTTGTCAGGGCTTTGCTGTGGACCGGGCTCTCAACCGCGACGACCTGAGCTTCGCCCTCGGCGAGCTTCCGGAGGTTCCCACCGCCGAGGAGCTGCAGCAACTTCTCGCTGACGCGGAGCTCGCGCTGTTCGCGGGGAGAGCGGAGATGCCGGACTCGCTCGTGCGTGCTGGCTGGTACCTCCACGCTGTCGCCTCGCAGGCCGGTGACAATCTGGCCTGGCCGAGGCGCGAGCGAGCTTTTCGGGTGAGCGCGCACATCCTCGAACTGGCAATGCTCACGGAGCGTCCGGCCGCCGAGCGCCTCGAGTTCGCCTTCGGGGCGGAGCTGGGTTATCGCCGCGGGGGTCTGGATCCAAACGCCACCGCGGTCTTCACACAGGCGCGTCCCTTGCTGGAGCACCTCGATCTCGACCCGGAGTCTTGGCGCGAGACGCTGGCTGTAGAAGCGGCGACTTACTTCTTGAGCTTTCGCACCCGCGAGGCTTTCGCGTGGCTGCGCACTCGGCGTGATCACTTTGCGAAGCTGCGGTCCCGTACGCAGCTCGCCGATCTTGCCGCGACGATGTTCGGACCCGCCGAGCACGTCGTCGAAGGATGCTGGGCCCTTCTGCGCTTCCTCGTCTTCGGCGACCGAGAAGCGTTCGCGGGCGCTCAAGCCCACCTACGGCGGATCATCGGCGAAGAGGCAGAGCCAGCCACCACTAACGAGCGCTGGGTTGCGGCTCACCTGCTGGGTTTTTCCGAAGAGCTTGATTTGGCATCAGTGTGGTCTTGCCTGCCGCCGGAGGTCCCGGAGGCCGCCCGCCGGGCACTGACCTCCACCTCCCCTCCTGTTCTAACTCTATGGCCGCCGCAACGGGATCTGCTGCGCGCGACGGGCGAGACACCGGCGCTCCTTTCGCCCGAAACCACGCGTGCGGTGCTGTCCATTCCCACGAGCGCCGGCAAGACTCTCGTCGCACAGATCCTTGTCCTCGCCGAGCTGGCCGCTACCGATCAGTCGGTCTGCCTTGTCGCGCCGCAGCGCAGCCTCGTCCGCGAGATCCGACGAGCGTTGCTCCCCCGGGCGCGGGCCTTGCGCAAGCGGTTGAGTCCCGACCTCCCCGATTTCCTCGCCGACTTGGCCGTGGGCCTGATCGATGAGGCCCCGCCCGACGTTGATGTGATGACCCCCGAGCGCTTCGCCGCTCTGCTGCGAGCCGACCCCGAGCAGGTCTTGGCCCGTTACGGCCTGTTCGTCTTCGACGAGGCGCACCTCATAGGCGACGAGGGACGGGGCTTCACGCTCGAAGGAGCACTGACGTACCTGCACTGGCGGACAAGAGACTCGGGGCACCGGATCGTCCTGATGTCCGCCGCTATCGGCAACCAGGCCACCTTCCAGGCTTGGCTAGCGGGCGATGCCCCGGTAGCGCCGTTTCATTCTGAATGGCGAGGCCCACGGCGGCTCAGCGCTGCGTACACCACGCAAGTCGAATGGGAGCAGGAGCGCCACGACCACCCGGTCGGCCAAGAGCGGCTGCATCGCCTTGCCTACCCGATGAAGGGACTTATCTCGTTCACCGTGCCCGGCGCGGGTGCCCGTTCCTACGTCACTACCGAGCCGATAGGCGAGCTCGTGTTCCAGCGAACGGCCGCTGGGGGGCGAGGCAGGAAGGACGGCCGCAGCACGCGTCACTACGAACACGTCGCAGCACTGGCCACGTTCCTTGAGCACGCGGGTCCGGTGTTGATCGTCACCGGCACCAGGCCGGACGCGCAGCGCCTCGCGCGGGCCCTGGCGGACGAACGAGACGAGGTCCCCAGCTTGCGCCGCGCGCGGGACGCCGCCGTGGCCATGCTCGACGAGGACCACCCGCTGGTCTCGATCTTGGGGCGGGGTGTGGCCTTCCATCACGCCGGGCTACCGCTCGATGTCCTGGCTCTCATCGAGGACGAGCTGCGGGCTGGCCGGCTCACGCACCTCGTCAGCACCACCACGCTCACCGAGGGGGTGAATTTGCCCGTCCACACCGTCGTGCTCGCCGAAACACGCTGGGAGGGCAGCGACGTGCATCTGTCTGGCCCTCGGATGCTCAACGCCATCGGACGGGCGGGCCGGGCCGGAATCGAGACCGAGGGCTGGGTCGTCTTTGCGCCCAGCGGCGCGGCACCGCAAGACCCCGAACGCCACCTCCCCGATCCTGAGCAGCTCCAGATCCGCTCACGACTCGCGTCTCAGGACATGATTGACGAGCTCGTGGCCTTCGAGGGACGCCGCAGGATCGCGGCTGACGCGGTCTTCTCCGACTTGCCCGAAGGGCTCGACAGCTTCACTAGCTTCGTCTGGTACCTGCTGGCCTGCGAGGAGGCGCTCTCCAACACCGTCATCGACGAGCAGCTTGACGAGGTCATCGACACGCTGTTCGCCGCTCGACAGGTGGACACCGAAACGATTGAGCGCCTCCATCGCTTCGCCCGCGACGTTCGCGAGACCTACGTAAACGCCGATCCGGCCCGCCGACGCGGCTGGGCGAAGGCCGGCAGCCGCATCCGCTCGGCTGTACGTCTCGACGAGCTCGGACAACTGCTGGCCGAATGGGCCCGCGCGCGGGCCGACCGAGTTGCCGTGCAGCCGGCGATCGCGCTCCTTCAGGACAGCGGCGTGCTCGTCGCCGCGCTCGAGCTTCCCGATGTCGATGACGACGTGTGGAGGTTTCGCCGCACCTCTAGAGGACAGGATGTGGCGGTCGACCTAGGCGACACGCTCCGTCGCTGGACGACCGGAGAGCCGTTGTCGACCATGGCCGACGAGCTGCTCGGTGAGGTCCCTGATCGCGCGTGGCGCCTAGAGCAGCTTGTCGACCGCGTCAGCCGGGGCTTCGGCCACGCCGTTAGCTGGATGATTGCCGCGTTGCTCGAGCGGGCGAATGCGAACTTGGTTGCGACCAGTGACGAGCCGATCTGCCCGAACCTTCCATTGTACGTCCGCTTTGGCGTCGACTCGCCCATTGCCTTGCGTCTCATCACACGCGCCGTCCGCAACCGAGACGTCGCCGTGAGGGTCGCCCGCGCCGCACGCGAGGAAAGTGTCGAAGAGACCGACATCGACGCTTGGCTCGGCTCGATCCCCGTGGAAGACTGGCCGGGTAGGTTCGGCACTGCACCGTCCGATGTGCTCGACGTCCTCGATGCCATCAGCGACGGGCAGGCGAACGTGTTGCGACGTCTGCTTGACGGTGAGGACGTTGAGATCTCGATGGTTCAGGAGCTTCCACCTGGGCCGATCACGCTCGTCATGGCCGATGCGCCCAACGTTGCACTCGTGAGCGTCCGCGCCGACGGCGACGACGAGCTGTATGCGCTCGCGGGGCAATGGCAGGCCGACCTGCGCACCGTGCTATCCACCGGCGTCGAGATTGACGCTCGGCTGACCGACCGCGGCTCGGTGCTGCTCCACGCCCGCGACACGTAGTGGCCCGCGTTCCGGCTCGACGCGCGCGGAAGAGCCAGCCATCGAAGCACGCGGATTCGACTCGCTCAGGGTGTTCACTAGCCCGTACACCGAAGTGAACACTTTTCCCAACTCAAATCTGCATGGGGAGTGGGTACCGGTTGCTGACCACCCGCCCGCAACGACACGTTCGGGTGGTCAGCAACTGAGTAGGTGAGAGGGGGGTTTGAGGTGGGAAGAGATTGGCGGGGAGGGAACTGGTTGAGAGAGAGATGGAGGAGGAAATGACAAGAAGAAAGGAGGACGGAAGTCGAAGGAGGAAGGAGGGGCTGTGGGTGGGGTGGGGAAGTAGGCGCGCGGTCGAGAGCAGGTCGGCGAATGGGTCGGCGATGTGGTGAGGGAACGGCGGCGGTTGGGATAGGGGAGGGGAGGCGTAGGACATCCTGCGAGCCCTACTGATGTCCGCGCTTCCAGACAAGAAGGACCGGGCTGGCCAGCGCTCTAAGGGTCGAGCCGAGTCTCGCGGGGTCGCGGGGCTTATCGTCCGGTCATGAGCCGAAAGCTCTCCGTCGAACAGTGAAGATGTCGGCAGGCGTTGTCGTTCGGGTCTGACCTGCCGTTGAACTGACCCCTTGGTGTCGTTTCCCTGGACCTGTCGGCCCGGACGGCGCGCCGCATAGTCGCTCGCAAGGGCGGCCG
>JALZIJ010000202.1 GCA_030860375.1 Actinomycetota bacterium
GCGCTATCCGACGTGCGAAGCCTCCGGCGTCAACAAGAGGAACCGGTCGTCGAGGTCGATGGGGTCATCTCGGCTAGTGGTGACCCCGTGCGGGTACGCTTCAGCCCCCAAGGCCGTGAGGCTCGGCGGCCCAACGGCAGGGGAGTCGAGGCCGTGGTCGAGGTCGCCTACGAGCTAGATCCCGATCTCTGGGTCCGCTTCATCGCCAAGGTCGCGCTCGGATGCGCCGCGCAGCTGTTCGACGACAGTTGGCTTGACCACCCGACCGCGCGGGCAGCGCGGTTGCTTCTGTGGCACGGCCCCATCGACCCGAAGGTGTGGCCCGGCGGGGTGCCGGGGTCCCCTGAGGAGCTCGGCTCCAGCGACCCCGTGCGACAGGCCCTAGGCGACGGTCGTCATCTGGTAGGACTCGCCGCCGCTGATGACCGACCGGGGTCCTCGGTCGCGCTCGCGATGCTCTTTGGTGGGCTAATTACCTGTCGACTCCCGCTGCCTGAGGTCGCTGTACCTGGCTCCGGGGTCGTGTGGGTCATCGACTGGCACCCTGGCGACCCCCCGCCGCGTGAGGACTTCGACGCGGCGATCGAGCGCATGCTGGGTGAGCGCGGCTGGTCGACTGCGCAAATCGATGCGGCGCGCCTGCCGTAGGCATTCGGGCTCGGCTGACAGCTGGCCGGCAGTTTCCCCAATCAGCCAAGACAGGAGCACGCAAGGCTATGGCTTGAGCGGATACCGCTGAACGATCCTTGCGTCGCACTCATGGGACGTCGGGCCTCCTACGTGGCGATAATTCCGCACGATCCGCGCGTCGCACAGAGGGACATATCGGGACCGCTTTCAGGAGGAGGCCCGCCGATGCGGGCCTCGCTTTGAGGGACCGCGGTGGTTCCCGGGGCGGCTCAGCGCTCGCGAAGAGGTCCGAGACTCAGACTCGAGGTTCCTTGCTGAGGGGCGGGCAGGTCCGGCTCGTCAGCGGTGTCGAGCGCGTCGGAGGCGAGCTGGGGTTGCGGCGTACGCACGAAGCCGATCGGCCCTTCGCTCGACGAGCTGCCTAACCCCGTGGGGGTCCTACGGGACGCGAGACGGCGAGCGGTCCTCGCTCTCTGCGTGCTGCGTGGGCGACATGGCGGCGGCGCCCGTAATAAGCGCTCGGAGCCGATCGCGCTCGCCGTCACGCCGCTGCATCTCCTGCGTGTAGACGGTCAGGGTGAGCTTCGGATCTTCATGGCCCACCTGTCCCATGACGTAGTAAACATCCTCTCCGAGGCACACGAGGAGCGAGACGAACGTCCTGCGGAGCGAGTGCGGCGTGATCCGCTCGGGCATCCCCGCGAGCCCCTGTCCGTCGAGGCGCGCATCCGCCCGCTCAACTGCACGGCGGAGAAGGCGGTTGCGGACGTTGTTCCTGTTGTCTGCCCCGCCCCCGGCGGTCTGGAAGACAAGGTCGTCACGCGCAGCGCGCTTCGCCCCGGCCTTGTGCGCGGCAAGTTCGTCGCGCAAGGGCGGGAGCAGGTCAACGTCGCGCAAGCCCGCGGCAGTCTTGGCGCTGGTCACTCGGATCCGCCCCGTTGCGAGGTCCACGTCGCGCCAGCGGAGCGCGAGCGCCTCGGAGATCCGCAGTCCAGCGAAGACGAGAGTGGCGATCAGCGCGCGACGGTGGCGGGGTCGGTCGGCCCGTGCCTCCCCGTCCAGTTCCCCGGCGGCATCGAGGAGCGCAGTGATCTGGTCCGCGCGGTCGAGGTGGGTCAGGCGGCGTTTCTGGGACCTGAGGCGGCGACGCTTGCCCTTCGCCGGGTTGGCCGGAAGGTGGCCGTACTCCACGCCCACCTCGAGGATCTGGGCGAGCCGCGTAATCGTTTTGTTAATCGTCGTATTCGAAAGCGGACGGCGAGGGACCTTCTCCCCGCGTGCGCGCGAGGCGATGAGGGCATCGCGCTCCGTGAGCTTGTGGGCGCGGTAGCGGTCGACCTCGGCCACCGTGATCTCCGCGAGGCGGTGCTCCGCGAAGAACGGGAGGAGGTGGTGGACGATCTCGTACTCGTACGCGGCCACCGTGTTCGTCGCGAGGTCTTGGCGATGCGCGGCGAACCACTCCGAAGCGAAGGTGTGGAAAGTCGGCTCGCTGCTTTCGACCCCGCGCGGTTCGGGAGCAGGCGGGCGGTAAAGCCCCAACCTTGCCTCCGCGAGGCGCTGCTCAAGGAGTGCCTCCGCCTCCTCGCGGGTACTGCCGTCGTCCATCGTCTCGAAGACGCGTCTGCCGTCGACGCGAAAACGCAGCGCGTAGACCACCCCCCGGTGGCGCCTCTTCTCGATGACCTGCCCCGTCGGCTTCCGCGCCATCAGTGCTCCTCTCTGCGGAGGGAGGCCATGCGCAGCGGGCGCGACGGTATCGTCGCGATCGCGGCGGAGGCTTCTACTCCGTCGCCGGCCCCGGGGGTGTTTGCGCACCTGCCGGGGCGTTTCCGTAGCGTGAGCTTACCCCCGGCAGGAAAGCCGCGCAGGGCCCGCGGGAAGCCTTCACTCGCCGTCGCCATCACCCGCTTCCCTGATCGCCCTGCGCTTGCCTCGAGGGGTCTGGTCGTCGGTCTTATCCATGACCCGGTGGTTGCGGGCGTAGGCCAGAAGGCCCTTGCCCCGGGGATCGAATTCATACTTCTCCGCCCGGCGCTCGCGACGTTCTGCCCACAAGGCCTCCACCTCCTCGGGCTCAAGCTCTCGGATCTCCGCTGGCGTCAACGGGTGGTCATCGTCACCCCTACTCTTGAGATCCTCGATCTTGCGCTCGAGCGCTGCGATGCGCTCCTTATTCGTTGGCATCGGTGGCTCCTTGGTCGTGGTCTGTAATGCCAGGGCGATCTGCCCGAGGCAGGAGTGAGTGCTGCTGCCGAGAAGCGACCGGTCCAAACTGCCGACCATCTGGGGGGCGGTTCGGCAACGTCGGCTTCCCGTCTGGGGTGAGGGTCCCGGGTATTAGGGCGTCACGGGCCATGCGCGTCTCTTCGTGTCGGGAGCTCGTCTCATCGTTGGGATCGCGTCCTCACGCGAGGGCCTCTGCGGAATCGGAAAGCCGGCAGGCGGCGTGACCTCGGTACCCGCCACGGATTGCCACGCGGGGCGCACCGGAACACGCAGGCCGTCCGGTCCGTCCACTGTCGGGATTGCCTCGAGGCCCACAGGCGGGGCAACGTCGGGAAGGCCGGCTCTCGGATCTGCGAGATCTGCGATCCGCACGCGCCACCCGTCGCGCGACTTGTAGGGACCGAGCGCAAGTCCAAGCGAATCCGCCGCGTCGTCGGTTCCGGTCTGCGCAGCGATCCGTTCGCGCCCTGACGGACCGAGGTCGACCCTCAACACCAAGAGCTCGGAGATCAGCTGCTCCGCCGCGCGAGGAATCAGGAGCCTGCGCTGTTCGACTAGGAGACGCAACGCGGAGTACATCGCCGCCTTCGAATCGGAGGAGGCGTGGAGCGGCCGGATCCACGTGGTGAAGCCGTCCGCGTCGTGCTGTCGACGACGGAACGACTTCTGGCCGAGGACGTGCGCCGGTTCGAGCGCGACGACGTGGCTCCTCGGACGCGCGCCGCCTGCGTTCGGCGTGCGCTCTGAGAACCGCGCGCCGAGCATCTCTGTCAGAGGTCCGCCCAACCCGTTGATCTCTGCCGTCATCCACGCAAAGTGACCCTCCGAACGAACAACCTCGTCGACCGCGGCGGGGTTCGAGTGACCCGGCCTCCACACCTGCGACGTGGCCACGCCGAAGACGCATTGGCCGGGGATCACGAGACGTCCCACGGCCGTGAACACGGTGCGATTCGTCGTCTGGCCCCAGTCCCAGCCACCGGACAGGCGCGCACGCGGGCGGAGCTCCGCCAGCGGGGTCGGCAAGTAGTCCACGATCACGGCTTCGAGGAGCGATCGCGGGAGGAGCGAGTCCGCCGCGGAGACGAACTCGCCGAAATAGTGCGCGCGGAACAGGAGGTCCGACATCGACGCCTTCGCGGACTCCACGTCGGTCGGCGAGATCCAGTGAGCGTCCCCGAGCGACCATCGAAAAGAGGCCGTGTGGGGGGCTGCCTGCTCGCCCCGGGTGAACGCGTCGTAAAACGCGCCACCCGCGCTCAAGGCCGAGGAGATCTGTAGAAACCTCCCGTCGGGCTCGCTGGCGATGATCGGACGCGCGGAGGCAGTTACGCCGTCTTCAACGATCGCGGCCTCGTCGACGATGACCAACGAGGCCGTCCAGCCCACGACCGCCGCGTGCGATGACGCGACGCAGCGAAGGGTGCTGCCATTGGAAAGGGTGAGGCGTTGAGCCTGCATTTGCTCGAGGGAGACTGAGAGGACGGGCGAAGAGCGGGCGATGGACGCTGCTTGCGCGAGGAGGCGCTTCGCTCCGTCCGCGGTGCTGCTGATGATGAGCACCGACGCGCCGGGGTTGCGGAAGCACCAGTGCAATCCGAGGATCGCCGCGCCCCTAGATTTCCCGCTTCGCCTCGGGCCCACGATTGCGGTCTCGCGTTGCTCGCGCTCGTGGACCGAGAGCGCTTCCGCTTGCCACGGTTCGAGCGGGTGACCTGCGAGGTCTGCAAAGGCGCGGAGATCGTCGCGGGCGGGCGTGTGATCAGCCATGGTCGTCGTCCTGGTCCCGCGCCCATTCGAGGGCAAGATCTCGCCTGCCCTCCGTGAGCGTCTTGAGGTCGACGCCCAACTCAAGGGCGGATCGCAGGGAGAGGCCGAGCGCGTGAAGCTTGCGGGCGTAGCGTTCGTTCGCCTGGCTGAGGAGGGCGAGCTCGCGGCTGCGCAGGTCTCCGCGGGCGTCGACGAAGTTGTTCGTCCCGAAGTAGCCGAGAACGCGACGCAGGATCAGGGCGTCGAGGGCGGCCGACTCGACCATCGGGCGCGCCGCATTGGGAACGGAGCCGTCCGGATACTTGAACGGGAGGTCGTGGACGAGGGCCTCCACGATCTTCTCGACGTGGGGTTCGAGTTCGAGCGGCGACGGATTGCGCGTGCGATATCCGGTCTTTGTGTGCGGGCCTGCGCCTCCGGCCTTCCAAGAGCCCGAGTTCGGCGGGCCACCCTGGCGCAGGTTGGCGATCTGCCGCCGGCGCTTCTCGGGATCCTCGGACAGCGGGGTCATCGGCGCCGCTCCTCTCGTCTGGCGTACTGCTCGACGGCTCCTATGGGCAGCAATTCGGGGCTGCTGCCCATTCGTGGTCGCGAGCGAGGTGCTCGTTTCGGTGCAGGTGCAGGCACTTCACGCGCAAGTGACCTCTCGTCTGCATCGCGAGAGATCGCTGCTTCGACCTTCGCTGGATCGAAGCGAACAGCGGCCTTCGGTCCCTCGCCAAGACGGATCCCGCCGAGCCTCCGCCTGTTGGCGTAGACCCAGCTGCGACTGCAACCGAGACGGGTGGCGACGTCGGCGGCGGTCATCCCGCGACGATCGGGGGTCCCGTTAAGGACCTCCACCACGCGATGGGCGATGGCCTCGACGGACTCGGGGGAGAGCACGATCTGCTCGGGCCTATGGCCTCCCGAGTGCACGGAGGGGCTTGGACCGCCTGGGGTCACGGAAGCGTCCCCGTATCCGCCCTATTGCACGCGTGCCACGGTGGTGTCGCTCCCCCCGCGACAGCCCCGGCGGATTCCTTGTTTCCGCCCGTTTCCGCTGTGTTTCCGCGTAGCTTCGCACTACACGGGACTGTTTCCGCCGTTTCCGTGTTTCCACCGGTGAAGACTTTTCTTGCTCGGGTAAATAGGGGAAACAACGGCAACACTCAGGCCTCCACGTCGAAGCCGGGCGGGGAGGCAAGGAAGCGCCGTGACGCCGTCTTGTCGCCCCTCCGCGCGGCGAGCTTGCCTTCGCGGTTGCGCGGCTTGGTGAACCCCAGACGCCCTAGACGACGGCGGATCTCCGATCCGCTGACGCGCTCTCCGTAGTGGCGCTTGACGTAGTCGACAAGCTTCGCTGGGCGCACGTAGAGGCGCTCGTCGGACCCTCGGAACCCGATGATGTTGTCACGCAGAGCCGCGTAGAGGGTGTCGGCGTCTTCGAGGTCGATCGTTGCGCTGAAGTCGAGGTCGCCGAGCCACTCCCGGATCTCATCCTCGGCCGTGGTCGCCGTCTCGTCTGCAACCGCGGCGCGCACGAGCGCCAACCCGTACGGCCGCCATTCCTTTGGTGTGTAGTAAGGCGGCTCGTGGCCGGCCGCAGCGGCAATTCTTGCGTCGAGCCGACGCGGGTCGTGTGCGACCTGGTGGCTCTCCCCGAGCTCGATCGTCGTCCCGTCTTCCAACGTCGCCGCGTAAGTGACAAGTGCCGAGCCCGAATGCACCACGCGGCGCATCCGCTTGCCGTCCGGCATCTTCAGCGCGTTGTTCGCACGTGCTAGGAGATGAGCGCGGTCGTCGGTCGGCTCGACGAACGTGTCGCCGTGTGTTTGCTCCTCAAGCTGCTGCACGTCCACCTGCTCCCACTGGCTCTCGCCATTCGCGACAGGCTGGTAGCGCGCAACGCTTGCGGCGATCCGCCGAACCTCGTCGTCGTCCAACGGAGGGCGGCAGCGCTCCGCATTCTCGACGCTCAGCGCAGCGAAGATCGCAGCTTCGCCCATCCCCCTTCGCCGCATGGACCCGGAGAGACTGGTGAGGGTGATGTTCCGGCGCCCCTCCGGGATCTTGCCCTCGACGAGTGGTGCGGGACCATTGCGCCGCTGATGGCCATCGGAGAGCAGCCATGGCGGCGCGTCGGCAAGGTCGCCGCCAAGCGCGACGTATTGACGGCCGCTCTTGTGCAAGGACGGTGGCGCGACGACGTACGCTCCTGTTCCTTTGACCTCGACCCCGGGCGCGAGCACACGGGACCGCACGTCCGTGGGCGATCGGAAGTAGAAGTGGCGACCGCCGCCCCCTGTGGCGACGCAGTGCGTCTCCGGCAGAGGTTCGTAGGCGGCCTGAAGGCTTTCGAGCGCAGCATCGCCGCCGTGGCGGGGATCGATGTCGAGGACGGTCAGCCCGTCCCCCGCCGCGATTCCGATGTTCGAGTCGGGCCAAGAGGTCCACCATCGCTTCACCTGCGCCTCGTTGGCGGTGGCATCGTTGACACCCCGGCGTGTTCGCGGATGCTTGGCGGGCGATTCGCAATCCGCGCGCCCGCACGAGCAGCCGTCCTCGTCAGCGGTGTGAATCGGGAAGACCCGCCTTCCTTCGCGCACGTATGCGACGGCGGCGTCGTGGAGGGCGCTCACCGCGCTGCCCTCACGGTCCAGTCGACCCCCGCCTCGAGCAGGCCGATCTCGAGGCCATGCGCGAGCGCGTGGACAAAGCCGGGCACCGTGTAGCCCCGGCGCTCAAACTCCTCCATCAAGATCGGCAGGGGGGTCGGCCCACGGCGGCGCAGGTAGGCGGCAATCGCCCGCGCCCGCGTCACGCTGTTTCCCAGTCAGATCCGCCTAAGGGCGGCTCGGGTTCGTGAGGTTCGTCGGGGCCCGCGCGGCTCGATGCGCGGCTTACACGACGGCACGCCGGGCGGCGCGCTCCTAGAGAACGATCACGACGAACGGGCGGAGGGTGACGAACAACACTCGCCTCTCTGGACACTGAGAGCCATCTGAGATTTGCCGCCATGCGTCGCCGCTGACGCTTGGCGCTCGCGTGCCAGCATCCAGGGTCCTTTCCTTGCTCAGCGCACTCGCGCGCCTTCCGCTCTGCCAACGTGTAACGGAGATCTGCGGTGTGGACTTCGCGCTGAGCCGCAGCCCTCAACGTGGGAATGCCCAACCTCACCGCGAACCACTGACCAATGTGGTTCCCGCCGCACTTCACCCTGTGCCCTCCGCTGCGGGCACTCGCTCAGCGACCTGCTTTTGGCGGGCCTCCTTAAGAGCCGCAGCGCGATCGCTCATTGCGAGGATCACTTCCTGGCTGAACGAGCGCCCGTGTCGCGCCGCTTCGATCCCGACAGCCTCGACGAGCTCCACCGGCGCCCGGACGGTGATGATTCTCTTTTTCACCATAGCAAGACAGAGTAATACAAGATGGAGGCGCTTTTGTCCATCTCACATTCCGGCGTGAGACCAGTCGGCGAGCGGAATTTCGAGCGATCGTTACCACGGTAACGCGTTACCTTAGTAACGGTTACTGGTCCATCGAAAGCGACAGGCGCAGAGGGTCAGTAGCCCCAGCAGGACGTACGCGAGGCCGCCCGACGAGCACGATCGGCCACCGCTCCACCAAGGCGTCGGCGGCGGCCCTTCAGCACCGCGTCGGCGACGATGAGGTCCCGCTACCCCACGGGCTTCGAGCTTGCGCCGTCGCCATCCGCCCCCACGAAGCGCTCAAGCTCCCGCCCGGAGGGATTCTCGTAGGCGCCCTGGCGGCCGAGGGCTTCGCGGCGAAGGCTGAGCGCAAAGGGTCGCGTCATCTCGACCACGGATGGCTGCCCCGACTCGCCTCCAGCTGCATGACCAGAGCGGGAGGCGGCCAGGGACCGTCCTCCGCGAGGCGGGCAGGAGTGGGTGAGCGTCAGCCCGCCGGCACCTGGAAGTCCTGGAGACGGTCAGCCTCTGCTCCTCTCCAGGCCTCCTCAAAGGTGCCACGGGGGATATCGCTCTTGCGAATCGAGTCCACGGTCCCCTTGAGAATGCTTCCGAGGGGAGGCAGCTCGTACCCACCCTCCGCGTCGAAGAGGGCCCTCGCATGGATTTCCCGAGCCCGATCGGCGGGCAACACGCGCCATTCGCACGGAACGCCGCCCGCTTGCAACTCGCGCTCAAAACGGTCGAAGGCCCGCTTGGTCTTTTCGCGCAGGTTGGCCGGGCCCGATAGCAAGCGCAGCCCGGTGACGTTGTCGCGGTCAAGCTCATCGATCAAGACCTCGAGCGCCTTGCGATCCATGTGCTGCTCGTACCAGAAGACCTCGCCTGAGAGCTGTCGCAACAGCCGTCTTAGGGCTAGGTCGTTAGTGAAGGGCTGGTCGGGATGGAGGTAGGCCTCGTGGACGCGGTCCTCGGTTATCTCAGCGCCCGTCACCGTCGCGATCGCGGGCAGAAGAAGCCTTTCGCGCTCGGCTAAGAACGCGTCAATATCGAGCGGGTCCTGATTGAGCGTCGAGTCGGAGCCTGTCGGTAGGAAGTG
>JALZIJ010000228.1 GCA_030860375.1 Actinomycetota bacterium
CTTCTCGACACCGACCGGGCGACCGTCCTCGTAGCGAACGGTCACCTGAGTCTTTCCGTCAGGGCGAAGATATTTGAGGTCTGAGTCGTGGCGGACCTTCGCGAGCCGGCGCGCAAGCTTGTGGGCCAGGGAGATCGGCATCGGCATCAGCTCGGGGGTCTCATCCGAGGCGTAGCCGAACATCATCCCCTGGTCGCCCGCGCCTGCGACGTCCCGCTCGTCGTCGTCGTCTTCATCCTCGCGCACTTCGAGCGCCTCGTCGACGCCCTGGGCGATGTCGGGTGACTGCTTGTCGATCGCGTTGATGACGGCGCAAGAATCTGCCGAGAAGCCAAGCTCGGCATCCGTGTAGCCGATCCCGCGAATCGTCTCGCGCGCGATGTCTTGGATGTCCACGTAGATCTCGGTCGAGATCTCGCCCGAGACGACCACGAGGCCGGTGTTCACGAGGGTCTCGCAGGCAACCCGTCCGTACGGGTCGTCGCGGAGCACGGCGTCGAGGACGCCGTCAGAGATCTGGTCAGCGACCTTGTCCGGGTGGCCTTCGGTGACCGACTCGGAGGTGAACAGGGACTCGTTGTCTTTCAAGCGCTCGCCCATAGGGCGCGCACACTACCGAGACACGCTTTCGTGAGTGACCGGTCGGGAGTCTTCAGGGCGATGCGACGCGAAGGAGGCTGTCGCTCGAGAGCAGGTCTTCGGCGGTGCCGACGGTGAGCGCAAACGTCTGAAGACGTCTCAGATCCTCGGCGAAGGCAGCGAAGGGTCCTTCGCTGCCCGCACCGAGCCGCTCGGCTGTCGCGACCAGACCGGCGAGGTCGAGATAAGCGATGAGAGAGGGCGCCTCGGCGAGTCCGTCCGTCGCCGACCTGTACGCCTCGGAACCCACGAGACCCTCATCCGGATCCCCGTCCAGCCTTTCGACCGGCTCCGTGTCGTCGGCGATGACAAGCTTCGATTCGTGCGCGGCGTAGGCGAGGACATCGCCCGGCGAGCGCTCGAGCACCTGGGCCTCGACCGTGCCGAAGATCTCCTCGCGAAAAACGGGATTTGCGATGGCGGGATCAACTGACCCTGCGAACTCGCCCTGGAGCCTTGCGAGGGCATCGCGGGCAGCCTCCTCGTCTACCTCGGATGCGAGGAATTGGGCATACGGCACCTCCGACTGTTCCGGGGTGATGGTGTCGGGCGCGTCAGGCGTCTGGAGATCGTCGGGAACCTGACCGGCTTCTGGATCGAGGGCGGTGGCTGCGGTGGGGCCGGGTCGCGGCGCGACGGCCAGAGCGCCCTCGCCGCCCAGCGCAGGTAGAAGGTCCGAGGCGATATCGACACCGGCCGCCTTTCGCAAGCGGTCCACTAGCTCGGTAAAGCCCGTGGCTATTCCTGGAGCGCGGATCGTCGCTTGGCCCAAGAGCTTGCTCACGGTCTCGTCCGCACTGCCGAAACCCACGTAGGCGAGCGTGTCGGGCGCGAGCTCTGCGGGCAGTTCGGGCTCGAAGGCCTCGAACGCGGCGAAGAAGCCACCCGCCTCTTCGCTGCGATCTGGATCGAGAAGGCTCCGCGTAGCGAAGCGAAAGCCCGACTCCTCAGCGGCCAGCGAGAACGCGGCGCCCTGCGAGTCACCCGAATCGACCAGGGGCTCGAACGGAGCCAGGGTGCCGTCGGTGAGCGCGAGGAAAGCATCGATCCCCTCGGACGAGAGGTAAGCGTCAGCGAGCCGCTCGCCGGGCAGCGCGTCGATGGCATCCGTGGCTGTGCCGTCGCTGGCCAGGCTGTCAGCGCCCTCAACGTCCGCCGAGACATCGATCACCGAGCGCACGCCCTCGGCGGAGCCGATCACGAGGAAGTTATCCACGATCGCCGTGGCTAAGCCGCGGTCATCCTCGCGTAGTTCGGAGCCCTGATAGTCCTCAGGCTCCGGCTCGCCCGCCACGATCGACGCCTCGTACTCGCGTGCCTCATCCACGTCGGAGACCTCGAGCATCTGAACCTGCTGGGTCCCGGCTTCACCCGGGACGACCACGACTGCGATCTCGCCGGCGAACCAGGGCTCGATGTCGCCCGAGAAGCTCGGTGGCTGCCCCGACGCGCCCAACAAGAACGGCAGGAGGCGCCCAAGAACCTGCTCGGCCAACCGTGGCGTCCGGTTGGCGACCGCCACCGCCATGTCGTACTGATCGGTGCCCGGTTCGAGGTTCACGTGAACGTAGGCGAGGGAGTCGGCCGGGACCAACGCGATCGCGTCGTCCTCAGGGGCGCAGACGTCGCCTCCGGGCGCACCGCACGGAAGGTTGGGCACGACGACCACCACGGCGACAACGATTACCGTAACCGCGGCCAGCCCCACGGCAAGGCGACGCTTGTTCTGCGCTGAAACCGAGTCCCAGAGCGGCCTGAGGCGCCGGCCGAGCCCTCCGAACGGCCGGCTGAGGAGGTAGAAGAGGTCGCCGAGGAAGTAGCGGATTCCGCGCAGTCGCTCGAACAGCCCGGAGGGAAGTCGCAGGCCGCGCAGACGCTCTCCGATCGACTTGAGAAAGCGTCCGATCACTCCGCATCCTTCACATCGAGAGCGGGACGCCGGTGAGAGCGTGAGCGGGATTCTGATGAAGCCTTCGGCACGAAGTCGATTATCAGAGGTACGCCCTCGAGCGCGTAGTGCTCGCGCATTCGGTTCTCGAGGTGGTAGGCCCAGTCCTGTGTGATGAGGCGCCGGTCGTTCACTTGAATCGCTATTCGCGGCGGTGAGGTTCCCACCTGCGCCGAGTAATAGAGACGCAGGCGCTTGCCGCGCTTCGAAGGCGGCTGGTGTCGGGCCACTACCTCTGCGACGAAGCGGTTGAGCTTCGGTGTCGGGATGCGCTGCGCGCGCCGGTCGGCGAGCTCGATCGCCGCCGCGAGGAGCTTCTCAACGTTTCGCCCGTTGATCGCCGATGTCGTAATCACCGGTGGGCGCTGGCGCACCCGGACCGCGATACGAGCCTTGACATCTAAGAGCTCAAGCGCGACCTCGTCCCATTTGTTGAGGGCGAAGATTGTCGCGCAGCCGGACTTCATCGCGAGGTCAGCGACCCGCAGGTCCTCCGATGTCAGACCCTCCGAAGCATCCACCACGACGATCGCCACATCTGCACGCTGAGCGGCCCGCTCCGAGCGGATCTGCGCGTAGAACTCGACCGAGCCCGATACCCGGGAGCGTTTGCGAAGACCCGCGGTGTCGACGAGGAGCACCGAGCGATCTCCCACCTGAAGCTCCGTGTCGATCGCGTCGCGGGTCGTCCCGGCGATGTCGGAGACGATCACGCGATTCGACCCGAGGAAACGGTTGATGAGCGACGATTTGCCGACGTTTGGCCGACCGATGACGGCCAGGCGCGGGCGCTCCGGCTCGTCGGCGGCGCCCGAGTCGGGCGGGGGCAGGGCCAAGACGAGGCGATCCAGGAGGTCGCCCGTCGCGCGGCCTTGAGCTGCCGAGACGCCGACGGGCTCTCCCAGGCCCAGGCCGTAGAGATCTGCGACCTGGGGCTCATCGGCCGCGCCGTCGACCTTGTTCGCCACGGCCACCACCGGCACATCCGCACGCCGCAGGATCTCGGCGACCTCGGCATCTCCCTGCCGAAGGCCCGCCTTGGCATCGAGGACGAGGGCCACCACATCGGCATCGGCGATCGCCGCTCTCGCCTGCTCCTGGATCGCACGTGAGATCTGGTCGCCTGCCTCGAAATCCAGGCCGCCGGTGTCGATCAGGATGAACCGGCGTCCGTTCCACTCGCAGGGAAGCTCCTTGCGGTCGCGGGTGACCCCGGCCTCTTCGTGGACCACGGCCTCGCGGCCGCCGGCAAGGCGGTTTACCAGGGTCGACTTGCCGACGTTCGGAAAGCCGACGACGGCTACGCGCGGAGTGCGGCTCACGTCAGGCCCCGTTCGCGCGCGAGATCGGCAATCCGCTCGACGACCTCGGCCACCGGAAGCGCCGTGGTGTCCAGCTTCACAGCGTCGTCGGCCGCTCGAAGCGCCCCGTGCTCGCGCTCGGTGTCGCGGCGGTCGCGATCGGCTATGTCGGCGCGAACCTGGCCCTCGGGGCGCCCACTCTCGGCGGCACGCCGACGAGCACGTTCGGCATCGTCGGCGACAAGGAAGACCTTGAGTGGCGAGTCGGGGCTGACCACGGTGCCGATGTCACGCCCTTCGGCGACGTAGGGGGCGCGGGAGATCATCTCGCGCTGGCGCATCACCATCGCCTCGCGGACTCCAGGATGGACTGATACCCGCGAGGAGAGAGCCGAGATCTCAGGCGAGCGAATCTCCTGCGTCACATCTTCAGAGCCCAGAATTACGCGCCCGCCGTCGAACGCAATGTCGAGATCTTCGGCAACGCCGGTGGCTTCGCGGGCATCGTCGGGGTGAGCTCCGGCCCGGCGTACGGCGAGGGCCACGCAGCGATACATCGCGCCCGAATCGAGGTAAGTGATGCCGAGCGCGGTGGCAAGCCCCCGCGCCACCGTGGACTTGCCGGCTCCCGCAGGGCCGTCGATCGCGATCACCATGACCTAGCTGAGGATAGATTGGCCTGCATGAAGGCTTGGAACCTCGCCGATATGGACGTCGAGCCACATCACCCGCTTGTCCTCGACTCCTCAGATGAGGGCCGCCTCATCGTCATCCAGCTTCCTGCGGGCGAAGAGATGCAGAGGCACCGCGTCCACGAGCGCGCCTGGCTGATGGTCGCCAAGGGTGCGATCGAGATCGACGACTCCGATGGCGAGACGCTCGGCGGAGGCCCGGGGTTGGTGGCCGAGTTCAACCCAAACGAGGTACGGACGGTGCGCGCAACCGAGGACTCGCGGATCCTGCTGCTGCTCTCGCCCTGGCCGGGCGAGGGGCACCCGAGCCGGGATTGACTCCTCGGCCATCTTCCATTCGCCGCGAGAGTTGGCTTATGCCGGCCCTATGCGACTAATCCAACTCTCGGGCGGAATTGTGGGTGAGTAGCGACGCCAGATCGGCCTCGAAGCCCGGGTAGCTGACGCCCGCGGCGTCCATCCCGTCGACCTCCACCCCGTCGCGCGAGGCGAGTCCCGCTATCGCACCCATCATCGAGAGGCGGTGGTCGCCGTGAGAGGACACGACGCCGCCGCGAAGCCCGCCGGTGCCGCGCACCGCGAAGCCGTCGTCGAACGCCTCGACATCACCGCCCAGCGTGTTCAGCGCCTCGACGACGGTTGCGACCCGATCGGACTCCTTGTGGCGAAGCTCGGCGGCTCCTCGGACAACTGTCTCGCCCTCGGCGAAGGCTGCAGCGAGCCCGACGAGCGGCAGCTCGTCGATCGCGACCGGCACCTCTCCCGCTCCGACGCTCGTCCGCTTGAGGTGCGAATGCCGGACCGAAATCGCTCCGCGCGGCTCGCCCCCGAGTGGCGGGTCTTCCTCGACTTCGATCCGCGCGCCCATCCGGTTGATAATCCCAAGCAGGCCGACGCGAGTCGGATTCAGACCTACGCCTTCGAGGCGAATCCGGCTTCCGGGCACGATCAGCGCAGCGACGATGAAGAAAGCCGCGGAGGAAAAGTCGCCTGGTACCGAGAAGCCGCACGGCTTGAGGCCGTCAATGCGCTCGATGCTCACCCGCTTTCCCGGCAGGCGGCCCTCGAGCATGAGGCCCGATCCCTCGGGCGCCGTGCTCAGTCGTGCTCCGGCCGCTCGCAGCATCCGCTCTGTGTGGTCGCGCGATGGATCGCGCTCGATCACCGTTGTCGTGCCTTCGGCCATGAGGCCCGCCAAGAGAACGCAGGACTTCACCTGCGCGCTTGCCACCGGCATCTCGTACGCGATACCGCGAAGCTGGGCGCCCCGCATCTCCAGCGGCGGCAGTCGCCCGTCGCGGCACTCGATCTCGCCGCCCATCTCCCGAAGCGGGCCGGCGATGCGGTCGACGGGGCGGTGGCGGATCGACTCGTCGCCGTCGAGGCGCCAACCGCCCTCGGGCTGTCCGGCGAGCCAACCCGGCAGGAGGCGCATCAACGTCCCGGCATTCCCGACATCGATCTCAAGGGGGTCGGCCCCCGCGCTCTTTGCGGGGCCATCAAGCCCGATGCCCTGGACCTCAACATCCAGCGAGCCGTTCGCGCCCGAGCTCGACGCGACGCTTGCGCCGAGTGCATCGACCGCGGCGAGCGTGGAGCGCGTGTCAGCGGAGTCGAGGTAGCCGGTGATCCGCGACTCGCCCGTAGCCATAGCGCCGAGGAGTGCCGCCCGGTGGGAGATCGATTTGTCGGGTGGAGGGGTGAGCGAGCCCGAAAGCGCGCCCGATGGCTCGAACCGCTGTGCGCTCACGCGCTGGACCCCGCGGCGCTTGCGGCATGCCCGAGCTCTCGCATCACCGCAACTGCACGCGCGGCGTCCTCGTCACCGGCGACCCAGAGCGAGATCGCTCCGGTTCTCATGTCGGCCGCGGGCTGGAGCGCCATGTCTTCGATGTTGACCCCCGCGCGGCCGAGCGCAAGCGCAATCTCCGCGACGACGCCGGGCTTGTTTGGGACCGTGACCTGGAGCTCTTGGAGCGCCCCGCCACCCGCGCCCGTCTCGAGCAGGCGCGAGCGCGAGTTGCGGGCACGCGCTTGCCACGCCTCGACGGCGGCCACGTCTCCCGCGCGGATAAGCTCGGCCGCCTCACGAAGACGCTCGACCGTACGGTCAATTTCGGCAGCGACTGCCTCGGAGTTGCTCGTGAAGATGTCTTTCCAGATCGTCGGATTGGCGCCCGCAACCCGGGTCGTGTCGCGAAAGCTCCGTCCCACCTCCGGCAACCGGTCTGCCTCGTCGGAGAGCGCGGTCTCGGCCTGCGAGACCATGACGTTCGCAATCACGTGCGGGAGGTGGCTGACGGTTGCCATCAGGCGGTCGTGGAGCTCGGGATCAATCGCTTGGGGGCGGGCACCCAGCTCGGCGACCGCACGCTGAAGGCGGTCGTAGTGGACGCCTCCCGCCTGTCCTCCCGGCGTCAGGTACCACCGCGCCCCATCGAACAGCTCCGCGCGCGCGTTCTCGACGCCCGCGGTCTCAGCCCCCGCGATCGGGTGCCCACCGATGAAGCGGCCGGCCTCCGGGTGCGCCGCGAGGCCCTCGACGAGGTCGCGCTTGGTCGAGCCCACGTCTGAGACCACGGTGTCGTCGCCACTCGCCTCCAGCGCCTGGGCCACCAGAGCGGGTAGGAAGCCGACCGGTGCGGCGCAGAAGACGAGCTCCGCATCCGCGACGGCCTCGGCGACCGACCCGGCGCCACGGCTGAGCACGCCGAGCTCGACGCCGCGCTCGAGTGCGCGCGGCTCGGGGTCATACCCGATCACCTCAGCATCCAGGCGGCGCTGAGCCGCGAGGCCGATCGAGCCACCGATCAGCCCGACGCCGCAAACGGCGACCCTCACGCCGACTCCCGGCTCAACGATCTGCGCGGCGCGCGCGCACGGCTTGGGCGAGCTCGTCGAGCGCGCCGGACGATGTTCCCCAGTCCATGCACGCATCGGTGATGGACTGTCCGTAGACGAGCTCGCCCGAGCCCAGGTCCTGGCGCCCCGCGACGATGAAGGACTCGAGCATGACGCCGACGATCGCCCGGTTGCCCCCAGCGATCTGCTCTGCGATGTCGGAGGCGACGACCCGCTGGCGGGCGGGGTCCTTGTCGGAGTTGTCGTGGGAGGCGTCGACGATGACCCGCTCCGGCAGGGCGGCCTTGTCGAGATGAGCGAGCGCGTCGGCCACGCCGCGAGAGTCGTAGTTGTACGAGCTCCGCCCGCCGCGCAGAATCACGTGCCCGTCGCTGTTCCCAGCGGTACGCAGGATCGCCGGCGTGCCCGTCGGGTCGATCCCGGTGAAGGCGTGTGACGCTGCCGCTGCCCGCACAGCGTCGACCGCGATCTGCACGTTCCCATCGGTGCCGTTCTTGAAGCCGACCGGCATCGAGAGGCCGGAGCCGAGCTGGCGGTGGATCTGGCTCTCCGTCGTGCGTGCGCCTATCGCGCCCCACGAGACGGCATCGGAGATGTACTGCGGGATGATCGGATCGAGGAACTCGCACCCAACCGGCAGGCCGTGCTCGAGAACGGAGACGAGCAGTCCGCGCGCCTTGCGAAGTCCGGTGTTGACGTCGCCGGAATCGTCGAGGTGGGGGTCGTTGATCATCCCTTTCCAGCCGGTGGTTGTGCGGGGCTTCTCGAAGTAGACGCGCATCGCGACGAGCACGTCGCCTTCGATCTCGCGAGCCTTCTGAGCGAGGCGCGACGCATAATCCTCGGCAGCGGCGACGTCGTGGACGCTGCATGGCCCGACCACTGCCAGAAGGCGGTCGTCGGTGCGATTGAGAATCGAGGTGATCTCCTCCCGGCTTCGGATCACGAGCTCCGCGCCGGCGGGCGGCAGCGGCAGCTCTGCAAAGAGCTCCGACGGCCGATCGAGCGGCTCGATCTGCTCGATCCGGCGGTCACGAATCCGGTCACGTTTGGTTGCAGGCGGTGTGCTCATCTGAAGTGCCTCGGCCCTAGACGGCGACCGAGGCCTCCTTTCCTGCGATCTCGGCAACCTGGCGGAGTTGCGCGGAGTACTCGGCGAACCGGTCGAGCGCCAGCGCCTGGGCTCCGTCGCAGATCGCCGCATCGGGCTCAGGGTGAACCTCGACGATGATTCCATCTGCCCCCGCAGCGGCGGCAGCCAGCGACATCGGCCCGACCCAATCGCGCCGACCCGCCGCATGCGACGGGTCCACGATCACCGGTAGGTGGGTGAGCTCCTTCAACGCCGGGACGGCGAGGAGGTCCAGGGTGAACCGGTACGCCGTCTCAAACGTTCGGATACCTCGCTCGCAGAGGATCACGTTCGGGTTTCCTTCTTTGAGCACGTACTCAGCCGCCATGACGAGCTCCTCCAGCGTCGCCGAGAGCCCGCGCTTGATGAGGACCGGGATGCCTGATCGCCCCGCCTCAGTGAGGAGTGGGTAGTTCTGCATGTTCCGCGCGCCGATCTGGACGACGTCGGCAACCTCGGCTACATCATCGATGTCTCGCACGTCCACGAGCTCGGTGACGATTGGAAGACCAGTCGCCTCCTTGGCCTCTGCGAGCAGGCGGAGTCCCTCGACCCCTAGCCCCTGAAACGAATAGGGCGAGGTTCGCGGCTTGTAAGCACCGCCGCGCAGCATGGTCGCGCCGTTGTCGGCGACGACGCGGGCGACGGCCAGGATCTGCTCACGGCTCTCGACCGTGCACGGGCCGGCGATGATTCCGAAATGACCACCTCCCAGCTTTGCGCCCGCAACCTCGAAGGTTGTGCGCGGCCTATCGACGGCCTGGCCTGAGTCTGATTGGGTCGCGTCGTCTTTGATCACGATGGTCATGTCCTGCAACTGCCTTTCAAGAATCTCGGTCGTTCGAGGGTACGAGTCTCGCTCTGGCGCCCGGTGGCGAGTTGACTTTCAGTGAGTGGCCTTGCGAAGGCCAGTGCCGGGCGCCTAGATAAATCGAGAGGTAAACCAGAGATAGGCAACGGCGCATGCGGACGCACCCATAAGGGCGGTCGAAGAAGCGTGCGCGGACCCGCGGTTCACGCATGGATTTTTAGCAGGGGGCGGCGAAACGCGCAACCACGTCTGACATCCTGAAGGAATGCGGGTCCTCGCGATCATGGCTCTCATGGTCGTTTCCGCCCTGGGGCTTCACGCCGCAGCGGGGGCCGGCACCGCCCAGAGCGAACGCAAAGCTCGCGACAACGTCGAGGGCTTCGAGGCCCAGATCCGCGAGATCAAGGGCAAGGCTCGCCAGCGGATGACCGGCGTCTCGTGGCACCAGGGCTGCCCCGTCGCCCTCGATCACCTCCGCCTCATCCGAACGACGTTTTGGGACTTCGACTCAGAGCGCGAAACCGGTTCGATCGTGGTTCACGAAAACGAGGCGGCTGAGATCGTACGCGTCTTTCGCAGCCTATACCGCCACAGGTTCAAGATCCGACGCATGCAGCTGATCGACCGCTACGACGGCTCGGACCATGCGTCGATGGACGCCGACAATTCCTCCGGCTTCAACTGCCGCTACATCACCGGCACGACCACCTGGTCGCAGCACGCATTCGGTCGGGCGATCGACATCAATCCGATCGAAAACCCATACGTCACCCCATCGGGCCACGTGAGCCCGCCGGCGGGTGCGCTGTACGCCGATCGATCGCGCGACGACAAGGGGATGATCCACCGCGGCGACCATGCCTATCGCGCCTTCGCCCAAGAGGATTGGAAGTGGGGCGGCAACTGGTCCGGGACGAAGGACTACCAACACTTCTCGCGCAACGGGCGCTAGCCGAGCAGCGCTCGAGAGCCGCTGCTAGCGCGCCGCTACGACGTTTCACCCCCTCGAATTGACGCGTGCCGTTGCCGCCGGGGAGATCTGACAATCCAAGCTTGATCGGCGCGTTTGAGCTCATGTCAGGAGCTTTCCCATCGCGCCCTTATCCAATCGCCGCGGCGAGCCCTTCGAGGAAGCGCTCGTTCTCCTCACGCTTGCCGTAGGAGACGCGGATGTGGCCTGCGCCCCCGAGCGGGGTGCCGGGCCTGACCACGACGCCGCTGTCGCCCAACGCACGCACGACCTCGCCCTCGTCGGCATCCCCGAGATCTATCCACGAGAAGTTCGCGTGCGCGTCGGGTGTCTCGAGGCCAAGATCGCGCACCCCCTCCTCCACGAGGACACGCTCGACGATCGTGCGCTCGACCCGCTGGGAGACATCGTCCTGATGGCGGATCGCCTCGGCGCCCGCGGCCTGAGCGAGCGCGTTCACGCTGAACGGCTGTCGCACAGCGTCGAATGCGGACCGAAGCCGCGCCGAGGTGAGCGCGTAGCCCACCCTCAGGCCCGCGAGCCCGTAGCACTTCGAGAACGTCCGCAGAACAACGAGGTTTTGGCTTCGGCGCCACAGGTCGATCGACTCCTCCGGGTCGTCGTGGAGCTGGTACTCGGCGTAGGCCTCGTCGAGGATCACGCAAACGTGGTCCGGCACAGCGTCGACGAACTCGGCGATCCGCGCAATCGGAATGTGGGTCGAGGTCGGGTTGTTCGGGTTGCAGACGACCACGAGTTGCGTAGCTGAGGTGATCTCGCCGAGCATCGCATCGAGGTCGTGCTCGTAGGCCTCGGTCAACGGCACACGTATCTCTCGCGCCCCCGAAAGCGGCGCGATGTACGGATACATCGAGAACGACGGCCACGCGTAGACGATCTCGGCGCCCGGCTCGCACAGCGCCTGCCCGGCGGCAAGGAGGAGCTCGCAGCTTCCGTTCGACACAGCGACTGCGGCCGGGTCTGCGTCGTGGCGCTCGGCGATGCGACGGCGAAGGAGCGTCGCGCCAGGATCCGGGTAGCGGTTCATCGCGCCGGCGGCGCGCTCGATAGCCTCGACGACCTCGGGATGCGGCCCCCAGGGCGACTCGTTCGAGGCAAGCTGGGCGATCCCGGATGCCGCGATCGCCTCGGGTGCCTTGCCAGCGGGGACGCCCGCCGTGTAGCCCGGAATCTCTTCCAGGCGCTGCGAGAAGCGGATCGTCATTGCGCGGAGTGGAGGTCGGCCCGGAGCTTCCGAGTCTCGCCGAGGTAGACGTGCCGAGGCTCGTGTTCTGCAGGGGCGAAGTAGTGCGCCAATAGGCGGATGACGCGCTCCATCGCACCGGGCACATCCATCTCGCGGTTGCAGAGGAGTGGGACCTCGCCGAAGCCGAGCTCGCGCGCGGCGACCGCGGGGAACTGGGCGTCGAGGTCATCCGTGCAGGTGAAGATGACCGAAACGAAGCTCTCGGGCTCGAGCCCGTTTCGCTCCATCAGCTCCCCGACGAGCTCACGCGTCGCCGCGAGGATCGATTCAGAATCGTTAGCGTCGGCCTGCGCCGCGCCCCGGATTGCCCACAGTCGCTCATCCATCGTGGCCCGAATCCTTCCAGAGAGCCTCCACCTGGGCCGCGCCGAGCCTTCTGGCGTCCCCTTCGGGTAACCGATCGAGCCCGAGCGAGCCGAATCGGATGCGCTTGAGCGAGACGATCTCGTTCCCCACTACCTCGACCATGCGCCTCACCTGGCGGTTCCTGCCCTCGCCAAGCGTGATCTCGATCCCGCGCTTGCCGGCGCGGCGCACCCGGGCTGGGCGGGTCGGCCCGTCGTCGAGCTCGACGCCCGTTTTGAGCCGTGCGATCTGGGCCTCGGTCGGCGGCTTTCGGAGCGTTACCCGGTAGGTGCGCTCGACCCCATAGCGGGGGTGGGTAAGGCGGTTCGCAAGCTCGCCGTCGTTCGTGAGCAGGATCAGGCCGGTCGAGTCGGCATCGAGTCGCCCGACCGGGTAGAGCCTTCGGTTCGAGACGACCAGGTCCGTCACCGCTTGGCGCGGACCCGGCTCGTGGGCAGTGGAGACCACGTCGAGCGGCTTGTTGAGGATCCAGACCTCGCGCGGCTCGGGCCGGACCGGCTCGCCGTTCACCGCGACGCCACTTCGCTCGTCGACGTCAAGCGCGGGATCGGTCACGGTCTCGCCCCCCACGCTCACGATCCCTGAGGCGATCATCGCTTCGGAGCGGCGGCGGGAGGCGACGCCGGCGTGGGCGAGGTACTTGACGAGGCGCATGCCCGCGACGGTAGCGCCCTCTTCGCCGGCGTCCTGCCGGAGTTGGAGTCCCTCAGCCGAGCTCGGCGACGAGGTCTCGATAAACGCTGAATGCCGGTTTAGGCGTGTAATCGTCGCGCATCAACCCGAACTGTTGTTGGAAGTTCGGGTTTGCCGAGTCAGCGTCTCGCAAATCGAACCAGCGGTAGTCGGTCACCCCATAGTTAGCGCGATATGTGTCGACGGCACGAACCATCTCTTCCAGGGCGACGGCTTGCTCTTCATAGCTGCGTGCGGGCGGCGCCGTCGGCCAGCCGTTCTCCGTGACATGAATGGGGACGTCGTCCCCGAGCCCGGCAAGAGGCATCATGCACTCGCGCAGGTAGCTCATGGAGTTGATCACCGCATCCGCGCGCGGCACCAGCGGCGGCGGAAAGAAGGTTCCCGGGTAGACGTCGAGGCCTACCCAGTCCACGGATCGTGCGAATCGCTCACCGCCTTTTTCTCCGAGCTCATTCCAGAAGCCCTCGTCGCTGGAGGGGTCGAGGCGGTAAAACCAGTTGAAGCCGATCTCAATGTCGTCGCGTCCGACCTTCCGCGCTTTGCGCGCGGCCGCGATGACACCGCGCACCAGCGCGTCGCGGGCGCCAGGATAAGCACCATCCGAGGCGTCGGGCGAGATCGTGTTATTCACCTCGTTCGTGACCTGAATGGCTTCGACGCCGTCGACGCGGGCGAGGCGGCGCGTCATTCGCCGGCTGAAGCGCACGAACTTGCGGACATCCGGCTCGCCTGCTCGGGCTGCCGGCCGGTACGCGAGCACGTACTCAACGCCGTAGCCGTGGCGGGAGTAGCGCTTCGCCTGTCTACGAGCCCGGCGCACGGCCATGCGCTGAGCAGGCTTGGTGCCGGTAAAGCTGATGTAGAGGTGGACAACGAAGTGCCGCCCGCCGCTGAGCTCTGAGAGCGCCGCGAGGATCGAGTTCTTGTCTTCGGGCTTCGGCGCGGCCGGTGGCCCCACCACCTGCCCGGCGACCCCGCCCGGATAGATGCCGAATTGCAGCGGCTCGTCGGCTGGGTCGGGGGCGGGAAAGCCGCCGGTGAAGTCTCCCTGACAATCGAAGTCGCCTTGGGCCTGTGCAGAGCCGGCTGCACCCAGCGCTACGAGGCAGGCGATCGTGAATGCCGGCAGGGCTTGGGCAAGCGGGCGCAGGGCTTTGCAGGTGCGAACGATCCTTCGGTTGTACCGAAGTGTTCGGAACCGCGCGCTGATGGCGCTACAACAAGGAGGATGGTCGTCGGCTTTCTACTCATCGGCGCGCTTTTCGTCGACCGGTTCGTCCTCCTGCCGGAGTTCGACGGAGGTCGATGCTCGGACGGGGTCGCCGTTGGGGCGTGGCTCGGCGTAAACCTCCTCCCCGCGATCGTCTGGCTGCTTCTCAATGCCCGAGAAGGCGGGCGTAGTCGCGGTCAGCTCTTAGCCGGCACGTTGGCTTTGGTGACCACCACTGCGGTTCTGATCGTGCCGGTCCTGATCTGGTGGACTGCGACCGGCGAGGGGCTCGGCTAGCCGAGCTGGCCCGCGCGGGCTTCGCCCGCCTTGAGCAACCGTTCGCGAAGCTCGCCCTCCATCTCGGGCGTGGGATCGAACCCGGCTGGGTCCGGCAGGTCGTCGAGACCCGCGAGCCCGAAGACGCGCTCGAACAGCTCGGTCGTCCGGTAGATCGAGGCGCCGAAGCGGGAGCGGCCCGATTCCTCGATCATGCCCCGCTCGGTGAGGGTGATCACGGCGGATTCACCCGCGACGCCCCGGATCCGGCTGATCTCAGGGCGTGAAACGGGCTGGAGGTAGGCCACGATCGCGAGAGTCTCCGCCTGCGCCTGGGTCAGCGGCGGCGTCTTCGGCTTCGAGAGCAGCTTGCGAGCGGCATCGGCGGCGATCGGATCCGTCGCGAGCGTCCACCCGCCCGCGACGTTTCGAAGGACGAGGCCGCGATTGCCCTCCGTAAACGAACCTGAGAGGCCGTCCAGCGCTCGCTCGACCTGGGCTTCTGTCGCATCAGTCGCCTCGATCAGGTCGGTGAGCGAGACCGGCGAGGGCGAGAGGTACAAGAGGGCCTCGATCACACGCTCGAGTTGCGGGGCTTCCGTCATGCGACCTCCTCCCTCGCCGCCTCGAGCGGCTTGATGGTTATCGGCCCGAACAGCTCTGATTGATCCCAGCTTGCCTCGCCGCGCTTGTGCAGCTCGAGCAGGGCAAAGATGGTCACGGCCTGGGTCAGGCGATCCTCCCGGCCGAAGGCGTCGTCGAAGTCGAGCGAGACGCGACGGCGCAAGAGGTCACGAAGAACGCCGAGTCGCCGCTCGATCGAGACGGTCGGCCGAATGTGGGAGGTGTCGGGCGCCTCCGGCATTCGCAAGAGGCCGCCGATGGCGTCGGCGAGCCGGGCTCCTGCATAGACGGGACGCGCGGCTTCGATGGAAACGCGGCGAAACTCGGGGGGCAGCGGGGCGCTCCGAAAAAGGTGGTCTCGACCCGCCTCGAACAGCACCCGGAGATATCCGGCCGCATCGTGGTAGCGGCGGTACTCGAGCATGCGGGCAAGGAGCTCCTCGGCGGCCTCCTCGGGTGCGGGGATTTCCTCGTCAAATTCGGCAACCGGGAGGAGCAGGCGCGATTTGAGCTCTAAGAGCGCCGCGATTAGTACGAGGAACTCGGTGGCGGACTCGAGGTCGAGCTCGCCGGCTTCTTCGAGATGCTCCACGTAGGCGACGACGATCTCACCCAACTCGACCTCGGCCAGGTTCACCCCCTCACGAAGGACCACCGCCATGAGGAGGTCGAAAGGCCCTGCGAAGACGTCGAGTTCGAGATCCAGGTCGGCTACCGGCACGCTGCGCAGGGTAACTCCGACCTCAGACACGTCTATCGTGCGCGCATGGCCGAACGGGAGGATCGAGATGGCGACGAGTCTTCCCGCCCCCACGCGCTCGACATCTATGAGCGTGTCTGCGAGGACACCGAGGAGGAGCTCTCGAGGCCCGAGGGCAGCATCATCTTTTCGGGCCTCTTCGCAGGCTTCGCGATCGGCCTCGCACCTCTCTCAGTCGCGCTGAGCACGGTCGCTCTGACCCCAGAGGTGCAGTCGACGATGTTCATCTCTTCGCTCCTCTACCCCATCGGCTATGTCGCCGTGATCATCGGCCGCTCTCAGTTCTTCACGGAGAACACCCTGTACCCGGTGATGCTGTCGCTCCGTCGTCCCGAATTCCTGCGCCGCACGGCCCGGCTTTGGGCCGTCGTCTATTCGACGAACCTCGCAGGGGCGCTGCTCTTCGCCGCTCTTGCGGCGCTGACCGGAGCGCTTTCAGACCCCGTCCAAGCAGAGCTGGCTTCGAACGGCGTCAAGTACACCGACGGCTCGTTTGTCGACACGTTCTGGAGTGCGGTCGTTACCGGGTTCCTGCTCGCGCTCGTGGCGTGGCTCGTGGAGGGTTGCGACACGGTCACCGGCCGCGTCGCGGTTATCTGGGTCCTCGCCTTCCTGGTCTCCCTCGGCACATTCGACCATTGCATCGCGACCACGGTGAACGGGTTCGTGGCCCTTTTGGACGGCGACCTCGGGTTCGGGAAGCTGCTCGGCTGGCTCGGAACCACGACCCTCGGCAACGTCCTCGGAGGCGTTTTGATCGTGGCGTCGATCAACTACGGGCAGGTACGCGAGGAGGACTGAGCCGGCCGGCCGGCGGGCTTTAAGGTCGGGCAGGCCCGACGCCCATAACCTCGCGGACGTCGGCGAGCGTCCCGACTGCGATCTCGCGCGCCTTGTCGGCGCCGTTGGCGAGGACCCGTTCGAGCTCGCCCTCGTCGGGGCGAAGTTCGGCGTAGCGTTCGCGCGCCGGCGCAAGATAGGAGACGACTGCATCGGCGACAGCCTCCTTGAAGTCGCCGTATCCGGAGCCCTCGAACTCTGCCTCCACCGCCTCCGGGGTCGTGCCGCGAACCGCTGCGAGGACATCGATCAGGTTCGCGATGCCCTCCTTCCCCGGGCCGCGATGCACGCCCGTGCCCGAATCGGTGACCGCGCTCTTGATCTTCTTGGTGATCTGGTTTGGCTCGTCGAGGACGTACACCCTGCCCTGCTCGGACCCGCCTGTCGTCGACATCTTCGACATTGGGTCCTGGAGGTCCATGATCCGCGCGCCGACTTCGGGAATGCGGTGCCCGGGCTCGACCAGCGTGCCTTCTCCGAAGCGCTCGTTGAAACGCCGTGCGATCTCGCGCATGAGCTCGACGTGCTGGCGCTGATCTTCACCGATCGGCACCTCGTGCGCGCGGTAGGCGAGTACGTCTGCCGCCTGAAGCACCGGATAGAAGAAGAGCGCTGAGGAGACGAGCTCGCGCTGTTTTTGAGACTTGTCCTTGAACTGGTGCATGCGGTTGAGGTCGCCGTGGGCGGTCACGGCGGAGAGGAGCCAACAGAGCTCCGTATGCTCGCGCACGTCTGACTGCCGGAAGAGAATCGACCGCTCCGGATCGAGGCCCGCAGCCAAGAGGATCGCTGTCGTGTCATAGAGGCGCTCACGAAGCTCGACCGGCTCGTATGCGACCGAGATCGCGTGAAGGTCGACGATGCAGAAGATGCCATCGCCGCGATCCTGGCTCTCGACGTACTGCGAGATCGCCCCGATGTAGTTCCCGAGGTGCTTTCGACCGGTGGGCTGGATGCCGCTGAAGATGCGCACGGGGCGGAATGTATTGGGACCTGTGGCGGCAGGCGCTCCGTATCTCCCTTGTCCTCACCCCGAAGGGAGCCCAATGAAGAACCGAGTCCTGACCTGCCTGGCCGCGACGCTCGCAATCGGTGCCGCCACATCTCCCCCAGCTCTGGCTGACGGTCTCCCCGTGCCCGTGGAGGACACGTTCGGCGAAGGGGTGGTGGCTGCGGACGGTGCGAGCCGCTTCGTCTCCATCGGGGCCGGTGAGAAGACCGTGGTGATGCGAGTCTCGTTGGACGGGGGCGAGGTCGCCGACTACGCGACCGTCGACGGGACCTACACGATCCCTGCGATCGCAGTGGATGGCACCGCGAGCGGGGTCTCCGCGAACGGAGACACCCTCGCGCTGATCAGCCCGAGGCAGACCTTCCCGCGAAAGACCACGGAGTTCTTGGTCTACGACGCGGACCGCCTCAGGAAGCCGACGGCGATTCAGCTCGACGGCGATTTCTCC
>JALZIJ010000260.1 GCA_030860375.1 Actinomycetota bacterium
AAGTTCGATGGTTGGGTCAATGGTCGGCAGCTCGACTGCCATGCCTTGTCCTTTCCGATGTTCGCTTGCCCGTAGGCGGAGCGAATGACCCCTTACATTCTAGAGAGTGATTCCGCGAGATGCCTGAGCTACCCGAGGTCGAGATCACAGCGCGTCGCCTCGGCTCGGTGCTATCAGGCGCCGAAGTCGAGTCCACGCTCTCGCCTGGAATGGTGGCTCTCAAGACCTTTGACCCCCGCCTCGATGCGCTGGTCGGCACGAAGGTCGCTGGCACAGCTCGGTACGGCAAGATGCCCGTGGTCCAGTTCGAGGGAGGCGACGAGGGACGCCTCGATCTCCTCGTCCACCTGATGTCCGCCGGGCGCCTCCAGGTCTTCGACAAGCGCGCGTCCCTCCGAGACAAGGCCTCGCGGATCCTCATCCGCTTGACAGACGGGCGCGAGCTTCGCCTGCGCGAGTTCGGCTCGAAGCAGCGTGCATGGGCGAAGCTCCTTCGCGACGGCGAAGTTGAAAGCGACGAGATGGTGGCAACGCTCGGTCCAGAGGCTTGGCCCGCCCCGCCCATGTCGGAGCTCGCCAAGGCGCTCGACCAGCCGCGCCTCCTCCACCCTCTCCTTCGCGACCAGCGGTCGATCGCGGGCATTGGGCGCCAGTGGGCCGACGAGATCCTTTGGGAGGCGAAGCTCTCGCCGTTCAAGCGCGGCGCGGACCTCTCCGACGACGACGTCGCGGGCCTCTACAACGCGCTTGCCGTTCTCGGCGGCGCTATCGATCACTACGAGGAGATCGTCGGCGACGAGATTCCGAACAAGCTTCCCCTACCGCTCAAAGTCCATAAAAAGGAGGGCGAGCCGTGCGCCCGCTGCGGCGCGCCGATCGAGGCGGTGTTCTATTCCGAGCACCAGGTGAACTACTGCCCCGTAGAGCAGACCGGCGGCAAGGTGATGAAGGACCGACGACTATCGAGGCTCCTGAAGTGAGCGTGAGCCACAGGTTCACGCCGGAGCAGCTCAAACGCCGCCTGGAGCTCGAACGCGCGGGCGATCCATTTCTGGAGTGCCTGGGCACCAAAAGCGAAGCCCTGCTCGAGCTCCCCGAGACGGGGCCCGTGACGATCGGGCGCCACAAGGGCGCCGATCTCACGATCGAAGGGGACGAGAAGGTTTCGCGATTTCACGCCCAGCTCGAGCAAGTCGGAGACGGGTGGATCATCGCCGACGACGGCCTCTCCACCAACGGCACCTGGCTCAAAGGCGCTCGGATTGCCGGGCGCAAGCGCCTGCAGGACGGCGATGCGATCGGCATCGGCCGGTCGGTGATCGTATATCGCCATCCCGCCGAGCAGGACGACCAAACTGCGGCCGCGTCCGATGCGACCCCCGCGCCGGTCACGGAAACTCAGCGTCGAGTCCTCGTGGCCCTGTGCCGACCGTTCAAAGACGGGTCGGAATTCGGAGTGCCTGCCACGAACAAGGAGATCGCGGCAGAAGTCTTTCTCTCGACCGAGGCCGTGAAATCCCATCTGCGCGCACTCTTCGAGCGCTTCGGCGTCACCGACCTGCCTCAGAATCAGAAGCGTCTGAAGCTCGCAGAGAATGCCATCAGAAGCGGCGCTGTGACGCCTTCGGAGCTTCGCAGCGAGCGGGAACGGTAAGCCCCGGACCTCACCCCCGCGCGGCGTACTGCCTGACACGCAGGCCGGTGCCGTCCTCGATCCGGACCGCGTCCCCCGGTCCTCCTTCCGCGCGCTTCGCGGTGCTGCGAACAACCAGATTGACCCAAAGCGGTCGCGTGTCGCCGCTTCGGCGTCGCACGTCCTTGCGGATAGTCAAGACGCCTGTCCGGTGGACCGGGCAGGGAGTCTTCGCCTGCGTGCAGTTGGTGCCGCTGTTCTCGGTGATCTCGCCGTTGAGGCTCGCCACACGCTTCACGAATCGCCGACCGTGCTCTTCTTGCGGACCTTCGGCTAGGACGAGCTGGCTCCCGACAAGTGCCGGGAACGACAGGTGACCGACATGAGCCCTGGCATCGACGGTGACGTCGAGGACATCACCAGCGTCGAGGCGGTCTAGCTTCACCGAGTAGATGACGCGCTTGTTCAGATCGAGCGGCACCGTCGTTCGGACGGGCCCGCCGCGCGCTGTCTTGGCCAGGTTCTCAGCGCCGTTTCGAAAGCGGATTACGTTGAGC
>JALZIJ010000263.1 GCA_030860375.1 Actinomycetota bacterium
TCGCCTCGATCGCCTGATGGAGGCCCTCGGACCAGCGCCTGCCCTCGAGGATGCGGCCGGTGAACTCATCGATGATCATCACCTGCCCGTCGATCACGGCGTAGTCGGTGTCGCGCTTATAGAGCGCATCGGCCTTCAGGCACTGGATTAGGTGGTTGACGAGGGTGCCGTTCTCCGACGTGTAGAGGTTCTCGACGCCGATGAACTCCTCTGCCTTGTGGACGCCGGCCTCGGTGGGGGCGACGGTCTTGTGCTTCTCGTCGAACTCGAAGTCGTGCTCAGCCTCGGAGGTGTCTCGCGATTCGCCGAGAGACTTCAGCTTCGTCACGGCTTCGGCGCCGACCATCTGCTTCGCGAGCCGGGCGAAGGTGTAGTAGGTGTCAGCGGCCTGCTCCGGGCGGCCGGAGATGATGAGCGGCGTCCGAGCTTCGTCGATCAGGATGTTGTCGACCTCGTCGACAATCCCAAAGACGTGATCACGCTGAACGCATTCCTCCAGCGAGGAGGCCATGTTGTCGCGCAAGTAGTCGAAGCCGAACTCGGAGTTCGTGCCATAGGTGACCCCCGCGCCGTACATCTGGCGGCGCTGCGGCGGTGGCATCATGGCCTGGATCACGCCGACGTTCACGCCGAGCGCATTCAGCACCGGCGCCATCCAGGTCGCGTCGCGGCGGGCGAGGTAGTCGTTCACCGTGCCGACGTGAACGGAGTCGCCCGCGAGCGAGTTGAGGAAGATCGCGGGCGTCGCTGTGAGCGTCTTGCCCTCGCCGGTCCTCATCTCGGCGATGGCGCCGTCGTGGAGGACCATCGCCCCAATCAGCTGCACGTCGAAGTGACGTTGTCCGAGCGTGCGCTTTCCAGCCTCGCGACACAGCGCGAAGGCTTCGGCCATCAGCGATTGGAGAGGCTCGCCGTTTCCGCCGCGCTCGCGAAGCGCATCTGCTTCGGTGCGCAGCTCGGCGTCGTCGAGGAGCTCCATCTCGGGCTCGATCTCATTGATGCGAGCGACGGTCTGCTCGAAAGCTTTTAGCTTCTTGCCCTCGCCGACGCGAAGCGCCCGGTCGATCAGTCCTCTGCCTGCCATCCACCGTTCAGGGTAACGCTCGGCGGCTGGCGAAAGGCCTCTTGTGAGAGTCCTATCCTCGCGGCATATGGTGATCCCTCCAGTCGGCGCGCACATTTGGGGCGACAACCCGCTCGCCGAGGCCAAAGAGATCGGGGCCGAACGGGTCCAGCTCTTCCTCTCGAACCCACAGGGGTGGGAAAAACCCCCGCCTCGTGACGATGCGGAGAGGATCAAGTCTTCGGACCTCGGGGTCTACGTCCACGCGCCGTACCTCATCAACGTCTGCTCACCCAAGCCGAACGTGCGCTTCGGGTCGAGGAAGATCCTTGCCCAGACCTGCGAGGCCGCTGCAGCGGTCGGCGCCTTGGCCGTAGTGGTCCATCCCGGGCACGCCGAGGACGGACTGGAGGAAGGAGTCGCGCGTTGGACCTCGACCCTCGAGCGACTGGAATCAGAGGTGCCCGTCTACCTCGAGAACACGGCGGGGGGCGAGAACGCGGTCGCCCGGCGCTTCGATGCGCTCGCGCGACTTTGGGACGCGGTCGAGGCCGCCAAGACCGTCGTGGAGGTCGGCTTTTGCTTCGACACCTGCCATGCGCACGCGGCCGGCGAGGACCTCTCGGACGCGGTCGAGCGCGCGATCGAGATCACCGGCGGCATCGACCTCATGCACGCGAACGACTCGCGTGATCCTGCGGGCACTGGCGCGGACCGCCACGCGACGATCGGCGAGGGCCAGATGGACCTGGCTCATCTACGTCACATGATCGCCGCAGCCGCGGCACCGACCGTCGTCGAGACCCCGCGTGAGATCCACACGCTCAAAGCGGACATGGCTTTCGTCCGCGAAGCGCTGTCGCAGTAAGTGCCGGGGCGCTCTTGGGCTAAGGCCCTAAGCGGCCTGGCCTTTGCGGACCCGCGCGGCGAAGCGGCGCGATTCGGTGCGGTGGCGGCGAAGCTCGCGATCTCGCTTGACCTGGCGGTGCACGTCCTCGGCAAGCTCGTGGATCGAGTGGAGCATGTCCGGCGCCGCCTCCCTCGCGCGGATCGTCTTGCCTTTGAGGCGAAGCGTTGCCTCGGCGACGAACTTGTCAGGGATGCGCGGGTTCTTCTCCTCGCAGAGCTCGACGTCGAGCGTCGCGAGCGTAGAGACCTGCTTCGAAACTCGCTTGAAGCGCTTTCGGATCGCATCCTCGAGCTCGGGGGTCACATCGGTGTTTCGGCCACGGACCTCGATCCTCACGAACAGCCTCCTCGCGTAGCGAACGTCGTTGGATCGGATGCTACGCCTCTCAACGGAATGCGCAAGGGATGGTTTGGTCTTTTTACGTCGCGCTTAAGTATCAGCGCGGGCGAACGTGAGGGCTCGAACTCGCTCGACCCCTCCCCTACGCAGAAGGCTTGCGCAGGCGGTCAGCGTCGAGCCTGTCGTCACGACGTCGTCGACAAGCCAAACGGCGCCCACGGGGAGGGCGCGCGATGGACTTGAAAGCCGCACTCGAGGGGGATCGGCTTTGCGCTCCGCACGTGCCCTTCCCACCTGGCGCGGTCCATCGTCGCGTGCCAGGCACTCCATGATGCGAGCGTCCGGGCATTCGCGAGCAACGAGCTGCGCCAGCATCGCCGCATCATCGAAGCCGCGGGCGCGCGCTCGAGCCGGGGCGGCGGGCACCGGCACGAGCCAGCCGGAGCGCGAAGCGCCCCAGGCCCTCACCATCCGCTCCGCGGCAACCTCGGCGAGCGCAAGGCGAGAGGCGAACTTGAGGCGGCGCACGATCTCCTGGGCGACATCCTCATAGGGCGCCGCACTGACCACCTCGAGGCCGCCGGGTAGAACGGAGCGCGCGGGGCGAAGCCGCGCGAGCCGGCGGTCGCACCCGGCGCAGAGCGCGCGCGCAGGATCACACGACGCACCGCACAGGGCACAAAGCGGTGGGGCGACGAAGCTTGCCAGAGTCCGCAGCACGAACGCATGGTCCGCGCCAGGGCGTCACGAGTGGGTCACGCGGTGCGCCAATGGAGGAGCGGTTCAGGCGAAGACGGCGCGCTCGACCTCTGAGAAGTCGTTGTCGCAGCCGATCACCGCGGGGGCCTTGCCCAGGGCGGTGTCGGGGTCCTTGAGGCCGTGGCCCGTGAGGACGCAGACGACGGTCTCGGGAGTGGGCTCGCCCTCCATCACCGGCAGGCCGTGAGCGAGGATGCCCGCAACCGACGCGGCCGAGGCGGGCTCGCAGAAGACTCCCTCGCGTGAGGCGAGGAGGCGGTAGGCGTCGAGGATCTGATCGTCGGAGACGGCGGCGATGCGACCGCGGGAGGACGTGACGGCGGTCATCGCTTCCTCCCACCGCGCCGGGTTTCCGATGCGAATTGCCGAAGCGACGGTCTCGGGGTTGGCGACGGGCTCGCCCTTTACAAGGGGCGCCGCGCCTTCAGCCTGGAACCCATAGAGAACGGGTTTCACTTCGCGCTCTGAGAAGCCGCGCCACCACGCCGTGATGTTGCCCGCATTGCCGACGGGGATCGCGAGTGCCGCGGGCGCCTCTCCCAGCTCGTCGATGACCTCGAACGCGGCTGTCTTCTGTCCCTCGATGCGATGGGGGTTGACCGAGTTGACGAGCTCGATCGGATGCTTTTGCGCAAGCTCGCGGACGAGCGTGAGCGCGTCGTCGAAGTTTCCGCGAATCGCTATGACCCTCGCGCCGTGCATCAGCGCCTGGGCGAGCTTTCCGATCGCGATCTTTCCCTCCGGCACGATGACTGCGCCCCGCATCCCGGCCCGCGCCGCATAAGCGGCCGCACTTGCCGCCGTGTTGCCGGTCGAAGCGCAGATCACGGCCTCGGCGCCTCGTCCCGTCGCGCGCGAAACCGCCACGGTCATGCCCCGGTCTTTGAAGGAGCCGGTCGGGTTTGCCCCTTCGAGCTTGAGATAGACCCGTGCGCCAACCCGCTCGGAGATCACCGGCGCTTCGACGAGCGGCGTCGACCCCTCGTTCAGCGTGATCGTGGGGTCACCGTCCTCAAGGGAGAGATGCTCGCGGTAGCGCTCGATCAGGGGTGTCGCCATCAGCCGAACTCCTCTTCGATCACCCGGATTGCGCGCGGATCGGCTCGCATGAAGTCGAGCTTGGCGAGCTTTGAGAGCGCACCGTAGAAGGCCCGCTCGGACGTTTCGTGGAGGACCATGACCAGGCGGGCCTGCTCGGCTGTCCCGCGCTGAACCATGCTCTTTACCGAGATTCCCGCCTGGCCCAGGATGTCAGCAACGGCGGCGAGGACACCCGGCCGGTCGGCCACCTCGAGGTGAACGTAGAACGACGACGCGACATCGGAAGCGACGGGCAGTTCACGTCGCGTCTCGTGGACGGGAGCGTCGCCCGCCAGGATCGAAACCACGTCGCCCAACACCGCCGTCGCGGTCGCGATGCCACCGGCGCCCGGGCCGGACATGGTGATCTCCGTGATCGCCGGCGCTTGCACCATGACTGCATTGAACGGACCTTCGACCGGCGCGAGCGGGTGGCCCGGATAGAGGAGGCAAGGAAAGACGCGAACGCTCACGCCTTCGGGTAGGACCTCGGCGACCCCGAGCAGCTTGAGAGAGAGCCCGAGCTCCTTCGCGTATGCCATGTCGTCAGGGCGGATCTCAGTGATGCCTTCGTACGAGACGTCGCTGAGCTGAACGGGGGTGCCGAACGCCAGGCGGGCGAGGATGGCCATCTTCGCCGCGGCGTCCGCGCCGCCCACGTCGTCGGTCGGGTCGGCCTCGGCATAGCCGAGCTCCTGCGCGAGGGCCAGGGCCTCGGCAAATGACGCGCCGGTCCGGGCCATCTCGGTGAGGATGAAGTTGGTCGTCCCGTT